>PLAE01000023.1 GCA_003134035.1 Candidatus Velthaea versatilis | reverse complement strand
TGCCCGACACGTCGACGACTGGCGGCTGGGGCGCAGCCCGACCACGAAGGGTCGGCAAAGTAGACCCACACACTAGACCAGATAATACGCCGCGTTCATCTCGTCCCAACGAACCGACTCGGGCGTAGCGGCGGGCTGATCTGCCGCCGCCGTTTGGTGCCGGTTCGCCAACTCGCCGGCATGGCGCACGGCACGCAGCGTCGCCGAAAAGGCCTCGTCCTCTTCGGGGAAGATGCGCTCGGACGGAAACCATGTCGTGAGCCCAATGTTGCCGAATATGCGCATCAGATCGGGTCGAATACCGGCGAGCAGAACGGTCAACCCGCGCGTTTCGGCCGCGCGCAGAAACTGCTCGAGATGTTCGACGACGACCATGTCGGGATTCCAGGTCCGTTTCAAGCGAAGCACGAGATAGGTGGCGCCGTCCCGATCGGTCTCGGCATCGATGTCGTGCAGAAGGCGTTCGAATTGCGGCGCTGCGCCGAAGAAGAGCTCGCCCTCCAGATCGTAGATCAGAAGTCCCGCTTGACGCAGCTCGCCGCTTCGCCGCTCGCGAACGACACGTTCGGGGCCGACGATGAGCTCGCGCAGGCCGGGTTTCGACGCACGCAGCAAGAACAGGATGATCGAGAGAGCGACGCCCGCGAGAATCGAGTCTTCGACGTCGATGAAGATCGCCGTGAACGCCGTGACCGCGACGAGCGCGGCATCGAAACGTGAAGCCCGAATCGCATAGTTGAGGCGCTTCCAATCGATTAAGCGGGCTGCCGTGATGAAGAGCAAACCGGCCAGGACGGACTTCGGAATGAACCGGGCATACGGACCAAGGGCGAGAACGACGAGGCCGACGATGATACCGGAATACACACCCGACGCTCGCGTTACTGCGCCGGCTTGGAAGTTGATCGCCGAGCGCGTCAACGATCCCGAGCCCGGCAGCGCCTCAAAAAAGCCGCCGACAACATTGCCGACGCCTTCGGCGAGGCACTGGCGGTTGTAGTTCAGCGGTTGCCGAGTATAGGTCGAAATTGATTTAGCGACCGCGAGCGCTTCGAGCAATCCGAGCAGAGCAATCGCCAAACTACCGTTGATGAGTCGCAAAGCCCAAGCGACGTTGATCACCGGAAGATGAAACGATGGAAGCGCCGCGGGAATGGCGCCAACGACGGAAACGATCGTTTTCCCGGTGGGAGACGGCAGCGACCAACCGAAATACGCGGCGACGAGCGAGGCGAGAATCAAGCCCGCAAGCATGTCGACGCGCGGCAGCTTGTACTTGGTGATGACGCGGTGCAGTGCCAGGACCACAATGATCGTGCCGACGCCCAGCCCAACCGCGCGCAGGTTGAAGACGCCTTGGCTGAGCGTGAGCCACGTGTTCACGAGAACGGATTGATCGCCCGAACCCTTTTTGGCGGCGCCGATGAAATTACCGATTTGGCCGATCGCGATGAGCAAGCCGGCCCCGGCCATGAAGCCGAGGATCACCGATTCGGAAACGTAGCGCGTCAAGTCGCCGAGCCGCAATGCCGCGATGACGATCTGCATCGAGCCGGCGATGATGCCCAACAAAAACAGCGCTTGGTACCCGTCTACCTGGCCCGTAAACGGTGCGAGGGCGCTAAAGACGACGAGCGAAATCGCGTTCGTGGGTCCGTTGATCAAATGCGACGACGACCCGAGCAGCGATGCAACGATGGTTACGATGATGGCGGAGTAGAGGCCGTAGCGCGGATCGACGCCGGCGATCAACGCGTACGCGATCGCTTGGGGAACCGCGATCGCGGCGACCGTCGCACCGGCAATGAGGTCGCTGCGAAAAGCCGTTAGGCTATACGCAAATGGCCGGCGAAACACCGCGCTCACGTGCCGGGCACTCCGAGGCTGGGGGACATCACGTACCTACCTTCGTCTTTAGCGCTGACCGCTTGTACATTAGCGCTGACCGCTTGTAAACGAAAGGCGCGCCGCAAGACGCGCGAAGATCCCCGGACGCCGGCTGAATTGAATCTCCTCAGCGCGATCGTGAGCCATGGCGGCGTTCCGTTCGGCTGGTCGGGTGCGTGCGTCCGTCGAATCCTCACGGCACGCTTTATCGTGCGCGATGAGGTCGAGTTCCCAAGCGATTTGCCCCAGACGGACGTGCATTTTTCGCTTTCCTCACGAACGCTTTGCGATTGTCGGATTCTTCGCACGCGGGCTTCGCGTCGAACGTTCGCGCGTCGCTTCCGCGTCGAGTTGGGGCCGAGGGCGGCCAATTGACGTAACAATCCGGCTTCTTTCAGGGATGGGCGTAAAAGAAAAAAGACCCTCACCAACGGCGAGGGTCCCGACACGGAGCGCGACGGCGGCCGTCGTTCCACGCAAGCCCTAGCCGCGATCCTCCGGCGGACAACAGAACTCACGACAGCAAAGTTCGCGTTCACGTAACATGCCGAAACCTTAACACGGCTTGTACCGCTGGTGCAATGCCCCGCACCACATTTGCACCCGGACATGCACGGCGGTTCCGCACGCTCGTCTCGAACCGAGTCCTCCGCTATAAGGCGCTGCGCGTAAAATCGGTCGCGGATCTTCCCGCATCGGGCGCTTCCCGCAGGATCCGTTTGGTGTTCCGGTCCGCTGCAATTGAGGACGCGCCCCGCGTCGATCTCGATCCGCTCGTCGCTGCCGCGCGAACGAATCGAGACCCGCACCGCGTCCGGCGCGGCCGTAAAGTGCTGCGGCCGGCCGGCCAGCATTCGCAGTGAGCCCGCCGCGACAAGTCCGGCCAGCTGCTCGGCGACCTGGGGCGCCATCCGGTGCCGGTGAACGTTCCAATACGGCTGGACGTGACGGACGAAGCGGCGCTGGTAGGCGAGCGTGAACTCTTGCCAAAGTGCGCTCGTTTTCGGCCGAACTCCGTCGATTGCGACGCGCCAATTGCTGAAGGCATCGCTTACTTCGCGCGCCGAACCGCGGGCTCAGCCGTCGCCGGCTAAGCACGCAACTCCGGTTTGACAGCGCCTTGCGGCGCTGGTATATATTTACAATGCACCGCAGCTGGTCCGTCGTGGGTTGTCGCCGTTGTCGTTGTTTGTTTTTCCGTGTGCCCGTTAAACGGCGGTAGCTTGCCAGCGACGATGTGACCGATCGGTGCGTCATGGTACGAGCCCCTCGCTGTTTGCCGAGGGGCTTTTTATTTTTAAATTTCTCTGGTCGAACGTACGGGGTCAACACGCGTGCCTCTGCAATCCGTCAAAACCCACGTCGTTTCGATAGCCCCCGATGCCGGTTCGACCGTCCCCGAGGAGACCGCTGCGCAGCATGCGCAGGAAGCGGCGGGCGACGAGCTTTGGTTGCGTCTGCGGACCGAAGCGGAGGACGCCTACCGGCGCGCACCGATGCTCGCTGCACTGTTCGTCGACTCGATCCTCGCGCAACCGACGTTCGAGGCGGCGATCATTTATCGGATTGCCGTGCGGCTGGCGCACAGCGCAGTGGGCATCGACGTTCTGGTCGAAACGTTCGAGCGCGCCTTTCGCGCGGCGCCCTCGATCGGCAAGGCCATGCGTGCCGACATCGCAGCCGTGCTCGAGCGCGATCCGGCGTGCGAGCGGCTCATCGAGCCGGTCCTCTACTTCAAGGGCTTCCACGCGGTTCAAACGCATCGGGTGGCGCACTGGCTATGGAATCATGTCGAGCGGGATTTCGCACTCTATCTCCAGAGCCGTTCCTCGGATGTCTTTCAAACCGATATCCATCCGGCGGCGAAGTTCGGCAAGGGCATCTTTCTCGACCACGCGACGGGGCTGGTCGTCGGCGAGACCGCCGTCATCGAAGATGCGGTCTCGCTGCTGCAAGACGTGACGTTGGGTGGAACCGGCAAAGAATCGCGTGACCGGCATCCGAAAATCCGGCGCGGCGCGATGATCGGCGCGGGTGCCAAGATCCTCGGTAATATCGAGATCGGATCGTTTGCCCGCATCGCCGCCGGCGCGCTCGTGCTCCAATCGGTGCCGCCGCACTCGACGGTCGCTGGTATCCCCGCCAAAATCGTCAAGTCGTCGGGAAAAAGTACGCAGGGGCAGGGGCTCGACAAAATCCTCAAGCTCCTATCGTACGAGCACTCGGAGTTTTCGATATAATTTTATTTCGCGCTTTCATTTCAAGCCAACCGCGCGGGCGTCGGCGGCGTCCGCTTGGACTGGATTCGGCGCACGGCCGCTGCGAATGCATCGACTTCGCCGGCCGTGTGATAAAGCGCGAGCGAGAGCCGTACCGTTTGCTCGAGACCGAAGCGGCGCAGGATCGGTTGTGCGCAGTGGTGTCCGGCGCGCACGGCGATCCCCTCTTCGTTGAGCGCCGTTCCAACTTCGACCGGATCGATCCCCGCCAGGACGAACGAGATCACGCCGGTTTTTTCGGCCGCGAGGCGTGATGATGTCGTATTGTGGGACCGTCTTGGTGGCGTTCGCGAGTTGCCGGGCGGCAGTGTCGCCGAGGGCCCGTGCTGGTGCCGATGCTGGTGTTTCGCTCATCGTTCGTTCGCCAACTTTCTGTGCACATTTTCAGCAAGACGAAGCAACTCGTCAGAGGGGCAAGCAACTCGTCAGAGGGGCAAAGAAGTTCGGTCTGCTTGTCTTACTGCTTGTCTTAGCGTGTGAGTTCACCGACGCCTTGCGACCGGAACCACACGGCGTCGGGCGATGCTACCTTAGCGCCGTCGCTCCCATCGGCTTCCATTCTTGGTACGCGGGGTTGACGCAGATGGCATTGGAAAGCAGTCAAGCCGCCAGGTGATGCCAAAACACCCGGCGCGTGCGGCGGCGGGTACCGCCGCGATCAGGTCAGCTCGGGGTAACCCAGCGCGGCTGCTTCGGCCGCGTAGTGCAGGACAACATCGTATGCCGTTTCGGAGGGCGGTGCGATGCGCTCGATGCGCAGTGCTTTGCGCAGCGGCACGAAGCCGGCGTGTGTGGAGAAGGTCTGCAGCGCCCGGCGCAGCGATCCGACGGTGCGCCGGCTCGTCGTGCGCGCGGTGACGAACGGAATGCCGGGACTCGCGCTCGTGTGCGCCAAGATGCGCAGCCCGGCAATTGCGGCGGGATTGTAATCGGCGTGAAGGCCGAAAGTGACGCAGTCGATGGCGGCCGCATCCGCCTGACCTTGCACGACGGCTCGCATACTCGAACGATGACTGCCGGTCACGATCACGTTGTTGAAGAACGGCTTGCGCTGGGCGATTGCCGCGAAGCTGCGGCGCGGCAGGTTCATGCCGGTGTTCGAGTCCAGGCTGTTGAGCGCGAAGCTGCCGCCGCGCAAGTCGCGTATCGTCTTCGCCCGCGACGACCGCGAAACGACGATGAACGAACGGTGTGCCGGGCCGTCGCATCCGGTAAGGCGGTAGCAGGGAATGCCGAGCAGCGTATATTTGCCCCGGTCGACGGTCTGCAGCGGATAACCGCAAATCTGCGTCACCGGAGCGATCGGCGGATCGACGCCCGCTTCGAGCGCGAGCATTTCAAACGCTGTCACAAGTGCGTCGTTCGCATCCTCGAGTTCAGGCAGGTCGTACATTGGAAAACTCATGTCGCACGTGCCGGCCGAACGTTGATGCGCGCGCTGGATCCCGCGGCTTCAGCGTGAGGCTGCGCCGGAACGAAAGACGGGCGGAATGCGTGCCGTGCGGCGATGGCACCATAGCCCGCAAAATAAAATCTGCCGTTGTAGTCCAAGAGTTTGGTGCGCGATTCGCGCCAAACGCCCGGAATACGATACCAGGGCAGCGCGGGCCGCAGATGATGGATGAGGTGCAGACTATTATTGAGAAAGAGCAGATTGAACGGAAAGCGGCTTTCGACGAGCGCCGTGCGGTGTTGGGGGCGCGCGGCGTAGCGGTGTTCGCTAAAAGACCGCAGCATCCCCAGGCTGAGTCCGGGATAGACGACGCAGAAGACGTATTGCCACAACGGCATGCGTGCGATCGCGCCAACCCAAAACAAGACCGCGCCGACGCAAACGATATGCCACCCCCACGTCGATAGGTTTGAGCGGTCTCCGGCGGCGAAACGGCGTAGCTCGCGTCTGAAGAATCCATTGAGGCTGATCAGCGGGCCGATCGTCAAACGCCCGATCAGCGTTTGATTGAAGAGATAGGCGCCCCGGACGGCGCGCGAATAACGCTGCCAGTCGTCCTCGCGATGATAGTAACTCTCGGGATCGTCAACCGGACTGGTCAAGCGCGAGTCGCGATGATGCTCGCGATGGCTCCGGCAATAGATCGGGTAGGGTACGAATAAACCCAGCGGTGGAAAAGCGACCGTGAAGCGCACCGGCTGCGGTACGCGAACGAGTGCGTGAATCGTTTCGTGTTGCAGCGAATTGTGCCACGCGATCGCAATGGCGCCCAACGGAATTATGAGCCACCACGGAATACACGCATGGAACCAAACTAGGGCCGCCCACCATCCGTACACGATCAACGCGACGATCCACGTCGGACCTTCGTAGCGCTCCCAGCGCGAACGCACATTTCCGTACAGCCTCCGTGCAATCGCTCCCACGCGTCTCGCTTTCAAATAAACAAATAAACACAAAAAAAAACCGCCCAGACGGCGGTTGCTCGGGTAACAGCGCAATGCGTTTGCGTCAGCCCAGCGACAGCCTCACCACATCCTCATGGAAGCAGCGGCACCGACAGCCAAGACAAAGCGAACGACCGGGATTCATCTCAGAGCGAACTTTAGCACGCCGAGTTCCGCGCTGTCAACGCCGCTTACTTTAGCGACGGAGTACCAACGGTCGGTTCGCCGCGATCTTGCGTGGTGGAGCGGCAGGCGACTCCTCGAAGGTGAACTTGGCAACGAGGTTCTTGAGCTGCTGTGCCTGATCGCTCAATGTGCGGGCCGTTGATTCGATCTCGGCGATGCCGAGTGCAAGCTGCTGGGTAGACATTGCCGCTTGCTGCGCGGTCGCCGCGTTCTGTGAAGCCGTTGCCGCGACGGGAATCATCGCGTTGGTGATGGACCCGGTCGTACTGCGCATTTCTGCCGCCGCCGCCGCGTTCTCTTCAACCGCAGCCGTCGCACTGTCCATGTTCTCCGTCACGCGTGCTGATGCATCACGCATTTGCACGGCCTGGACCGCCAGGGACTCGGCAACGGTCGTGGTCGTCCCGATCGCAAGCCCAACGGTTTCGAGCGAGCGCGAGGCACGCTGGGAGACGGTGATTCCCGAATCCATCGAGTCCGATGAGGACCGCATGGCCTCGGCGGCAAGGACCGTTTCGCGCTTGATATCGCCCAAAATCTTGGAGATCTCTTTGGTTGCCGTCGAACTGCGTTCGGCTAGCTTACGCACTTCATCGGCCACGACGGCGAATCCGCGTCCATGCTCGCCGGCGCGCGCGGCTTCGATGGCGGCATTAAGCGCAAGCAGATTGGTCTGATCCGCGATGTCTTCAATCGTATCGACGATCTCTTCGACTTGTGACGATCGTTCTTCGAGGCTGGCCATGGCGCCGGCGGCCTTGGCGGACACCGACTTGAGCTGAGCGATGGTTCCGGCGGTCTCCGTTACGGCCGCCGTCCCGCTAGCAACTTCAGATGAAGCCTCACGGGCCGCGGCGGTCAGCATGGTGCCTTGCGTCGAGAGGGCGCCGATGCCCTCGTCGAGCTTGCCCAGAGCGGCGGTCGTCAGGCCGATCGACTCGGCCTGATGGGTGGCGACCATGGCGATCTCCTCAGCCGTCCGGCTCAGGCCTTGGATCGCGGCCGTTGTATCGCTGATCGTGCTGGCCTGGTCCCGGGCTCCCGTGGCGACCAGGTCAATTGCCAGGGCGATCTCACCGACCGCGACCGTTGATTGCTGGGCTGCCGCCGACGCTTCGTCCGAAACCGCCGCCAGCGACGTACTGTTGGCGGCGACGACCGAAATGAGGTCGCGCAGATTCTTGGTCGTGGCGCCGTACTGCCCGGCGATCCGGCTCAGGGCTTGGGCTAAGGCGTTATAGCTCGTCGTCAATGCGCCGATTTCATCGGTGCCGTCGACCTGCAGCGCGGTCCGGCTTGAAGTAAACCGGGCGGTGAGATCGCCGCCGGCCAGATATTCCAAGGACAGCTCAAGCTCGGCGATATCTTCGTCGACGATCGTTTTGATTGCGATCGTAGTCGCCCCGACCGAACGCGAGATGGCTCGTGAAAGGATCGTCGCAATCGTAAACCCCAGCACTAAGGCGATCCCTGAGAGGGTCAGGCCGATGGTGTTAGCGAGCGTTTTGAGCTGACTTTCGCGCACTTTGCTGGCATCGACTTGGGCATTGATGTCGTTCCAATATTTCTGTCCGGCGTCGACGAGCGGATCTACCGACGTATCGCCATACGCTTTGATGGCGTCAGCGTACTTGCCGGCCGACTTTGCCGCGAACGCAACTTCATTGCCTTGTAGATAGCCTTGCGGCCCGTCAAGAAATTTGTGATAATCTGCGATCGCGGCGCGTTCTGCGTCGTCGTCCGCGAACGTGGTCGCTCGTTCAATGTCGGTTAGGAGGTCCGCGATATGCTGTCGGTAGTTGGCGAGATATCGCGCCGCGGCCGCGGGGTTACGATTTGCAAGATAAAACCAACCCTCGTCATCGGCGCTTCGAGCAGCTAGCTCCATCTGAAAGATGTTGACTCTCGCCGGAATCAACTGGGTACCTTGCACGGCTTGCTCAGCGACAACGCGTCCGTTGACGACGAACACCCCGGTGAGCGCTCCCAAAAAAACAAGCATCACCAGCGCAAAAGCAGCCTGCAGTTTGACGCCGATTTTACAGTTGTTCCAAAACGAGAGCATGAACATCCTCAATTGCAGGCCGTGCAAACGGCGAGGATCGTCAAATTCCCGACCCCGTCCTTTCTCTATCGGCAGATAAACGAGCGGTGTGGCAAAGGGCGTGGGGTGCCGACACGCGCCGCGGCAGCGGCGGCATCACGTCCGGAACCACGCCTTCGCGCCGTCCCGTTCTCTTGCGCTACACCAGGCCTGACCGTCGGAGAAGGCGATCCGAAAGAGTCGCAGCGCGAGTTGCGCGGTAGGGCCTTAGCCGCGGGACTTGATCGACGCGACCTTCCACGCACATGCTGCGCACTAGCGCCAGTTTTGCTCGGAAGTCGTCCAGAGGAAGTCGCGAGATCTTCCTTAGTCGCGGGTTTCGCGCCGACGCAAGGGAGCGGGGCGCCCGGCGCGGCCCGCCCCGAAGACCGTCAAGCTACCGCCGCGCGGGGTCGAAACGTTTGGGCAGAGCTTGCCAACAGGCAAAGTAGTCGTCTTGCAGCCGCGGCGTTTCCAACGCGAAGCGCGTCGGGTGAATCACCAAGCGCGATTCGAACATGAAGGCCATGGTGTCCGTCACGTGAACCGGCGCGCCGGTATCCGCCGCCATCGCTTTCTCGAAGGTCTGCGCATCCGGACCGTGCCCGCTGTACCGATTGTGGAGGCTTGCGCCGCCCGGCACGAACCCGGCTTCCTTCGCATCGTACACGCCGTGGATGAGGCCCATGAACTCGCTTGCGGCATTGCGATGGAACCACGGCGGGCGGAACGTGTCCTCCATCGCCAGCCAGCGCGGCGGAAAGATGACGAAATCGATATTGTCCACGCCCGGACTATCGGTCGTCGATTGCAGGACCAGGAAGATCGAGGGGTCGGGATGGTCGTAGCTGATCGAACCGATCGCGTTGAAGCGCCGCAGATCGTACTTGTACGGGACGTAGTTGCCGTGCCAGGCGACGACGTCGAGCGGCGAATGACCGATCTCGGCCGACCACAGGTTGCCCAAGAATTTCGCAACGAGTTCGAAGTGGCCCTCACGATCCTCGTACGCGGCGACGGGTGTGCGGAAATCGCGCGGGTTCGCTAACCCGTTGGCGCCGATCGGGCCCCGATCCGGCAAGCGCAAGAGCGCGCCGTAGTTTTCGCACACGTATCCGCGCGACGCGCCGTCGAGCAACTCGACGCGCAAGCGGATGCCGGGCGGGATGACCGCGATCTCCTGCGGTTCAATTTCGAGCACGCCGAGTTCGGTCGCCAGCCGCAGCCGGCCCTGCTGCGGCACGATCAGCAGTTCGCCGTCGGCATCGTAAAAGTAACGGCCGGCCATCGAGCGGTTCGCGCCGTAGACGTGGATGGCGCAGCCCGTCTGCGTGGCCGGATCGCCGTTGCCGCCGAGTGTGACCAGACCGTCGACGAAGTCGGTCGGCTCGGTCGGGACCGCGAAGGCGTCCCAGCGCAGTTGGTTCGGCGGCGCGGGAACCTCGTCGAAACGGGCGCGGATGAGCCGGTTGTCGATCCGGACAAAGGGCCGATGGACCGCGGCGGGCCGGATGCGGTACAGCCACGAGCGGCGGTTGACGCCGCGGGGCGCGGTGAACGCCGTGCCCGACAGCTGTTCGGCATACAATCCGTAGGGCGGCCGCTGGGGCGAATTTTGCGCGGCCGGCAACGCGCCGGCCAGCGCTTCGGTCGCGAATTCGTTCCCGAAGCCTGACTGGTAGATGAGCGCTCGCGCCGGCACGGACGGCGCCGCCCCAAGCGGTTCGGCGGCGGGCGCGGCGGAGCCGATGGCGTTTCCCACGTCAAACTTTGGCGTGCGCGGGCCGCGGCGCGTCGAGCACGCCGCGGCGAATCTGATCGTCTTCGATCGACTCGAAGAGCGCGCGGAAATTGCCTTCGCCGAAGCCGTCGTCGCCTTTGCGCTCGATGAACTCGAAGAAGATCGGGCCGATCACGGTGCCCGAAAAAATCTGCAGCAGCACTTTGGTTTGCGCCCCGGTCTCGACGTGCTCACCATCGATCAGAATGCCGCGCTCGGCCAATCGTTCGATCGGTTCGCCATGGCCCGGGAGGCGCGCGTCGATACGGTCGTAATATGCCGGCGGGGGCGCCGGCATGAACGCAAGTCCGCGCGCGCGCAGTTCGTCGACGCTGTCGTAAAGGTTGCGCGAGCCGCAGGCAATGTGCTGGATGCCTTCGCCGCGGTAAGCGGTCAGATACTCCTCGATCTGGCTTTTCGCGTCGGCCGATTCGTTGATCGGAATGCGCAGCTTGCCGCAGGGGCTCGTCATCGCGCGCGACAGCAGCCCGGTCACCTTTCCGGAGATATCGAAATAGCGAATTTGTTTGAAGCCGAAGAGCCGTTCGTAAAAACCGGCCCACGTGTCCATCCGGCCGCGCCGGACGTTGTGCGTCAAGTGGTCGATGTAGAACAGACCGCTGCCCGCCGGCTGCGGATCGCGCTCGTTCGTCCAGGCGAATTCCGCATCGTATGCGGTCGCGCCGTCGCGATACCGGTCGACGAAATAAATGAGCGAGCCGCCGATGCCGCGGATCGCCGGAACGTCGAGCGCCTTCTGCGCGGCCGGCAGTTGCGCGGGCTCCGCGCCCAAGCCCACCGCGTGTTCGAACGCGTGCCGCGCATCGGCGACGCGCCACGCCATCGACGCAGCGCACGCGCCGTGTTCGACCGTGAACTGCACGGCGTGCGAGCCGGGTTGCGCATTAGCTAGGAAGTTGACCCCGCCCTGACGCCACAGCGTGATCGCCTTGTGTTTATGCCTCGCCACGGGGGTGAATTTGAGCGTTTCGAAGAGCGTGTCGAGCGCCTGCGCATCGGGGTGCGCGAACTCGACGAACTCGAAGCCGTCGGTTCCGGCCGGGTTCGTTTCGCTGATCGTCGCGGGTCCGGCGTCGTGCGGATATGGTCCCATCGTGACACCCCCTAACTACGTTGCAATCGACGTTGGCGCCAGAGCTCCCGCGCTGCCCGGCGCGGCGCGCTCGGGGGCCGGGGCATCGAGCGCCCTGAGCACCGCCGCTTGATCGCGGCCCAGCCGGCCGGCGGCGCGCTCGAGGCGCAGCGGATGTTCGCTCAGGCGCGGCACCGCGCCGTAGGTCGCGACCGCCGCGCCATCGTCGTCCGGAACGCTCGTAACGGCGCCGCGGGCGCGAAAGTGCGGGTCGGCCGCGATCGCTTCGATCGACATCACCGGCCCGGCGGGCACGCCGGCCGCGGCGAGCGCGCCGTTCGCTTCGGCAAGGTCGAGTGTTTTCGTCCAGGCGGCGATGAGCGCGTCGAGTTCCGGGGCGTTCGCCGCGCGGGTTTGGTTGGTCGCAAAGCGCGGATCGTCGGCCACCTCGGGCGTGCCCATGAGCGTGACGAGCCGGCGAAAGATGCTTTGACTGTTGCCGCCGATGGCCAGCCAACCGCCGTCGCGCGTCGGGTAGACCGAATTCGGCGCCGCGCGTAAATAGCGGTTGCCGGTCCGTTCGGTGACCCGGCCGCAGTGCACGTACTCCGGCAGCGTCGCCTGCATGAGGCTGAACGTGCTCTCGATGAGCGACACGTCGACGCGCTCCCCGCGACCGTCGCGGGACCGCGCGTGCAGCGCCGCCAGCACACCGATGACCGCGTACAGGCCGCCGAGTTCGTCCGCGATGCTGATCCCCACGCGCATCGGCGGACCGTCCGGCTCGCCGGTGATGTAGCGCAACCCGCCCATCGCTTCGGCGATGTTCCCATATCCCGGCCGGTTCGCATACGGTCCGGTCTGTCCGTAGCCGCTGATCGAAACGTAGATCAGCTCGGGTTTCTGCGCGCGCAGCGCGAGCGGACCAAGCCCACGTTCCTCCAGCCAGCCGGGGCGAAAATTCTCGAGCACAACGTCGCAGCTCAGCGCTAGACGCCGAACGGTCGCGACGTCGTCGGGAGCGCGCAGGTCGAAGGTTACGAGCTGTTTGTTCCGGTTGTGCGACTTGAACCACCACGACGTTCCGTCGGGTGCGAGTTCACCCCAAGTGCGGAGCTGATCGCCCTCGGGCTGCTCGACTTTGATGACTTCGGCGCCCAGATCGGCCAAGTGCCTTCCGGCCGATGGTCCGGCAATCGTGCTGCCAAGCTCCAAAACCCGAACGCCGTGCAGCGGCGCCTGCATCGCTCCCACCGGCTGACCTCTTTCTCATTGCGCGATCCTGCGACCGTGTTGCACCAACGAGCCGACCATGCGACGAGCAGCTCTTTTAGGCGCTCCACTCCACTTCGACGCCGTACGAGCGCCGTAATTCGTTGACGTAATCGCGACCGCCGCGGTACTTCTCGGGGATGAACAAACGCTTGGGATAGGCGTAGGCGGCGCGATAGCCGTGTTCGTGGATCACCACCCGTCCCCAAAGGGAGACTTCGCCGAAGATGTAGCGCCGCCGGGGCTTGAGCCCGTCGCGGATGTATTCCTGCGTTTGGTCGCGCGTCGCGAACGCATGCATGCCATGGCGCAAGAAGTTCTTGCCGCAGCAAGCCGTCATGATTTTCCCGGGCGGCCAATCATTGGTCATGAAGGTACTCTTGAGGATGAGCGGGCTGGTTTTGTCGTTGGGCGAGCGTCCCGGCAGCAGCGCGAGTTCCCAGACGCGCCAGCCGACGATGACTTCGTCGATCTCTCTTAGGCCGGCACCGGTTGGGCCGGGGTCGGCAGCGGCGGCAGCGTGCTCGGTATCGGGATCTCCTTTGGATTCACGATAACTTCCTCGGAGGGCTTCCCAATCTCCATCGTTCATCGTCTCCTCAACCTTACTTTGTGGAATAGCTTTCGTTTAAATTTTACTATATCTAAAAATCCGTCGCTCAAACCCAGGGAAGGCAAGCATGCCGATCGCTCAATCCGGCCGCGATGCCGAAACCGCACTTCCTTGACCCATCAGGAGCACCGCGCTATTCGACGGCGGACCAACGATGCGCTTCTGCCCGTCAAGACGGAACGGGACCCTGGTTCGGGTCGGACGCCGACGGGCAGCTTTCCAGGTGCGGATGCCGTCATTGTTCCTTCCCCGGCTGCTGCACCGCGATGGAATAGGTGAAGCTGCGTTTGAGCCCGCTATTTTCCGTCAAGGTTATCGTGCAGAGAGTAGTGTTCGGTGCGAAAGCCGTCGGCTTACGTGCGACGACGTCGAACTCCACATCGGGTCCGACACCGGCAAAATTCGCCTGCGACGGCGTCGCGTTCGACGGTGTCGGGGCATCGAAATAGCCCGGCGGCGCGTCGTTCTCGTCGTCGGCGGCGGTTTGGATCGCGCAATAGGGGAGCGAAGCGGCGGCAATCGATAGGGTCACCCCCCCAAAGCCGTTCGCGGAGTCGTAGGTCGGGTCGTCGGCAAAGAGCAATTGAAATCCGCCATGGGCCGGCACGGCAGGCGCAGCGGGCGCCGGCGGATTGCCCGCGGCGCCGTTGCAGTCGGTATTTTCGGTCGCTGGCACACACACCGCGATACCGCCAACATTGCCGACGATCGCTTTGGAGTAGGTCGGCAGCGAGAAGGGCCCGACGATGCAAGTTTGTCCGCTGCCGGCCGGCGCGCACGGGGCAAAGATCGCCGGACCGTCAAGCGAGACGTACGATGCATCGGGCTTTGCGTTGGGTCCTAAGGTGAAGGTAACAGTCCCGTTCTTGCCGTTCGAGCCGAAGGCCGTACTGGTGCCGGCTTGACCCGGAAGGAGCACGCAGTAGAACGACGGCGTGCCTAAGATCGGCTGGCCGGACAAGCCCGGTCCAGCCGGGTCGCCCGGCAGATAACATGCGCTTTGGAACGTCGTTCCACCGCTCACGCCCGACGCGGTGAGCGCGAGCGAGTTCGGGACCTGGGGTGCGTTCGAGGTGAGGGTGACGGCCGCGGTCGGGACCGCGGGAAGCTGCGTGAAGGCCGTTGAGGTCTCCGCCAAGATCGCGATCGTCAACGTGGTTTTTGCCGGAAACGTGAGCTGCGAGACCGTTGGCTTGAAGGCGATCGCGTTTCCGCTTCCGGTGGCATTGCCGAGTTTCGTCGATACGAGCGACGGCGGTACAGGATTCGATTGGTACGCGCTTGCGCCGAACAGCAAACCGTTTACCGAACAGGGCAAAACGAGGGTGAAGGCATCGATCGTCACGGTTATCGGAAACGCAAACGGATTCGTTATGACGATCGGCTCCGGAGCGGGGCAGATGCGCAACGACTCTGCCGAGCGGAACGCTGCCGAAGCGCCCGTGTGGATGTTCAAGCTTGCGTTGCTGGTCGTCGAGTGCAGCGTGAGCGAGCCGCGCGAGCCGTCATCGAGGACAAAGTTCGCGGTCGTTGCTCGGCCTTGAACGCCGACGGTTTGCGTCGATGCATCGCGATACGGGCTCTGCGCCGTCGTCGTCGCGCTACCCGCGGCGCTCAATCCAGCGGCGGTACCGGCCGGCGTCGTGCTCTCGCCGCCGCCGCAACCGGCGAGGCCGAGGGTTGCCCACAGCCCCAGCACGGCAAACACAAAAGCGCGCAGCTGCACATCACCGCTCCCCAGAAGGACGAGCTTCCTCCATATACTTGAGCATGCCCGGTGCTGCCTGCGCGGGGACGCGGTCTAGGCCGAGCGGACTGCTGCAACGGGCACGCGAATGAGGTCGGCCGATGGACGCCGCAGCAGATCGGGCGCAGTCCGTTACCGCGGAGCCGGAATCGCAGGCGCTTTTTATCAGCCGGGCCGGCGCCGATGCCGCTGTCGCGGCCGAGGTCGGGCGTGTCCTGCAATCCGCCGGCTACGGCGTTATTTTGCAGCAATGGGACTTCGCTAACCGGCATTTCTTGGAGCGCATGCACGAGGCGCTTGCGAGCGGCGCGCGCGTCGTCGCGCTGCTTTCACCGGATTATCTGCGCAGCGATCACTGTCAGGCCGAGTGGATGAATGCGATCGCCAACGATCCGCTCAACCGCAAGGGACGGTTGATTTTGCTGCGGATCGTCGATTGCGAGCCGCGCGGCCTGTTGGCTGGACTAGCGTACTGGGATCTCGTTCCCGTGCAGGACAATCCGCAGCTTTTTGCCGAGACGGTCTGCCGCGCCGTCCGCCGCGACCATCGCGAGCCGGTGCGAATCGAATCGCCGGATTTGCTCGACGCGGGCCTGGTCCAACACAATCTGCCCGCGGACGTGAAACTGATCGGCCGCGACGCCGACATTGCGCAGATTGCGGAGTTGTTGGCGCACGAGCGGCTCGTCACGCTCGTCGGCGTCGGAGGCGTCGGGAAGACTAGCTGCGCGCTCAAAACCGGCGCCGGACTGCTCCCGAATTTTGCCGACGGGGTGTGGTTCGTCGGTCTCGCGGCGTTGACCGATCCGCGTCTGGTGGCCGCCGAGACAGCCGCGGTTTTCCAGCTGGTCGAATCGGCGAAGCGTCCCGGCATCGAAATGTTGGCCGCCCATCTGCGCGCCAAGAAGGTGCTCATCTTGCTCGACAATTGCGAGCACGTCATCGATGCGTGCGCGCAACTCGTGAGCGCTCTGCTGCCGGCGTGCCCGGGCGTGTCGTTTCTGACGACCAGCCGCGAACCGCTCAAAATAAGCGGCGAGCATGTCTACCATCTGCCGATGCTCGCGGCGCCCGAGCGCAGCGCCGGCCTCACGGTCGAGGACGCCCTGCAGTACGGCGCGATCGCGCTCTTCGTCGCGCGTGCGCGGGCGGCCGATTCGCGCTTCGCGCTGACTCCGCAAAATGTCGCCAGCGTCGCCGAGATCTGCCGGCGGCTCGACGGCATCCCGCTCGCGCTCGAACTCGCGGCCGCGCGCATCCGGGTCCTTGCACCGCGTCAACTCGAGCAGAAGCTCGACGAGCGGTTTCGCATCCTCACCGGAGGAGCACGCAACGCACTGCCGCGGCAGCAGACGATGCGGGCGCTCATCGATTGGAGCTACGACCTGCTCGATGAGCGCGAACGTGCGCTCTTCGATGCGCTCTCGGTGTTCAGCGGCAGCTTTCTGTTGGAATCGGCGCTGGCGGTATGTGTCGGCGACGAGATCGAAGATTTCGAGGTGCTCGACGGGCTCACGTCGCTGGTCGATAAGTCGCTGGTTATCGCCGACGCAGCCGAAGAAGACACCCGTTATCGGCTGCTTGAATCGATGCGCCAGTATGGTCGCGAGCGGCTCGACGGGAGCGGCTCGCGGGACGTGATCGCCCGACGTCATGCCGCCGCCTATGCCGAGCTTGCCGAACGGCTCGACGACGATTACGCCACGACGGGCTATCGTGCTCGGGTCCGGGCCGCACGCGAAGTCGAAAATATACGCACGGCTTTGACCTGGGCGCTCGGCGCGTCCGGCGACGTCGAACTCGGGCTGCGCCTCGCCGCGTCACTCCGGCGAATCTTCGACGCGTCGCATCCGGCGGAAGCGCGGCGTTGGGTTGGGACCGCGCTCGAACACGTGACCGCCGAAACGCCGTCGCTCGTCGTCGCCCGGCTCGAATTAGCCGACGCCATCATGGCCTCGAGGCTCAACCAATTCAACGCCGCACTCGCCGCCGCGCGTCGCGCGCTCGAGCGTTTCGAGGCGGTCGGCGACGGGCGCGGGATCGCGAACGCCAAACGCTTTGCGGGCCGATCGCTGATCCTGCTCGGCGAGGTTGCCGAAGGTGAACCGCTCGTGCGCAGCGCGCTCGAAACCTATACCACGCTCGGTTTGGGGCAAGTCGGCCCGCTGTTGCTCGATCTGGGCTCGGCCCGTTCGGCCTGCGGCGATCTTGTCGGCGCGCGCGAATTGTTTGCGCGCGCACTCCATCAATTCGAGCTCGACCGAGACGAAGCTCAAGTTGCGATCACGGCCGGAACGCTGGCCGAGGCCGAGTTTCACGGCGGCGACGCCGAAATCGCGGTGCGGCACGCGCAGGCCGCGCTGGCCGCCGCCGACGAGCTCAAAAGCGACGCCAAGGTTTGGATTCAGAGCAACTTAGCCGCATTCTTGATCGCTCTGGATCGCTTTGACGAAGCCCTTACTTGCGCTCACGAAGCTCTGCGCGCTGCGCTCGTGCACCAGTCGCAATTCTGGGTCACCGTGCTGTTGCAGCATTGCTCGGCGGTGCTCGCACTTGCGCCCACGGCGAACCGCGAGCGGGGGATCGCTGCTCGGGAAGCATCGGCGCGGCTCGCCGGCTACGTCGAGAAAAAGTTGGGGGCGATCGAGGTTACCCGCGAGCTCACCGAACAGCTCGAGTTCCATCGCACGATCGCCGCGCTGAGCGGCGCCCTGGGTAGGGAGCGTCTCGAACGGCTGCTCGAAGACGGTGCGCAGCTCAAAGATGCGCAGGCCATCGATCTGGCGTTTGTCGGTCCTCGCGACACCAAGAGCTCCCACCTCGCAACGGCTCGCTTTTAGGCGCGGTGCTGGAGCGTTCGCGCCGCGGTCGCTTCATCGTCCGAGCGCGAGGGCCGCGCGCATTCCGTGCGCAAAGGCCGTTAATGCACCGAAATCAATTGAATCGGGCGTTCGCGGTGCATGAGGAGCCAGTCGCCGTTCTCGCTGAGCGACTCGTGGCCCAGTTCGAGAATGCATGCGCGCGCGGTTTCGATCGGCGAGAGCGGCGGACCGTCTTCGGGGGCGCGCCATGGCGACCGCTGCTCGGATCCATCGAGCGCATCGAGCGCGCGCCGGTACATCTCGGCCATGAGTTCATAGCGCCGCGCTTGCTGGGTATGCGCGCGGCGCGCCGGATACTCGTGGAAGAGCGCCGCGGCGGCGGCGGTCGATCCGATCGCGAACATCATGTCGCCGTGCCAGTGTTCTTCTTCGGGGAGCCCCGCGATGGCCGCCGGAGCAAACCACGCCACGATGCCGTAGGCAACGAGCACGATCGAAAAGCCGAAGCTCACGCGCAAGGCGATGGTATTGAGCCGATGGTGGAGGTGCGCTTTGCGATGCTCGCGCGCCGCGCGGCCGGCAAAGTGCGTGCCGCCAGCATAGGCGGCAATTCGCGGATCCGCGTCGGTTCCGGCAAAATAGGCGTACTGTCCGAGCACGAACTCGCGCACGGTCGCGACCGCGCGCGTGTCATCGACGACGCGTTGCCGATCCACGGTATGCACGGTCCGGATCGCATCGCGAATCCAATCCAGTTCGCTGTGCTGGCGTCGAATATAGTAATCGGCGACGGATCGATTGAGACCGGCGGCGTCCCATGCCTCCTGAACCTGCAGGCCGATCTCCAAGGCGCGGTAGTCGAGCGCGCGATCCTGCCAGCGTCCGCGCCGCGCCGCGATGTACGTCGCGAGCGCGATCGCGGACGCCGTCAGGTAGAGGATGACGACCGGATAGGCGTGCGGCACGACGTCGGCATAGGTCAGATAGCTGAGGACGCCCGCGCCCGTGGCGAAGAAGATCACGCGCAGGGCCGTCACGAACTTGCGCTGGTACACCGTCGCAACGCTTTCGGACACACGCATGAGCGAGCGTGCCGCGGATTCGCGCGGATCGCGCGGCGGCCGTTCGACCCGCGCGCAATCCGCGTTGAAGGTTTCGATCCGTTCGTAGACGGGTGCGAACGGGTCCGGCGTTTGCGCCGGGAACTCGGCGATCTGCGCGAATTGCTCGGCCAGCGACCGCGGAACATCGACGGCATCAGCGGTCGCGGAACGCCGCATGCGCAGGCTGCGATAGCCGACCGGATGGTCGAGCGGCGTGTCGTTGCGGCGCGCGGCGTACACCTGGTACACCGGGCCGCTCTCAGCGGCATCGACGATGCTCGCGCGGCCGTACTGCCGCGGCACGCCCAAGACGCGGAAGCGGACGGCCTGCGCCGTTCCGCCGACGCGCTGCGACGGAAGACCGTCCCAGAGGGCGATCATGATATGTGCGGACCGCGCCAGGTGCGCCGCGACGAGCGCGTATTGGTGGGCCCGCCGGCTCTCGTCGCCCAAGTTCGTCTCGGTGTTGGATTGGAAAAACGGCATCGCATACGGCGGACCGTCTGCGGCCCGCAGTAATTCCTCGAACCGAGCTAAATGTTCGGGAGCGGTGAAATCCTCGCGATAGCACGGCAAGGGCATCGGAATCGGCACGCGGTAAGGGATCGAGCGCCGTTGCGCGACCTCGGCGGCGAGCTGGTCGGCCCCTTGTGCCAGCGGCGTGAGCAGCAGCAGCGGCGTCGACGGATACGCTCGCTGCAACTCGGCAAAGATGTCGTCAACCGCTTGGGCCAAGACGGGCTCATCGCCCGGACGCAGATGGCGATGTCCGGTCACCGCGACGACGATGGGCAAGCGCTGCAGGTCGAGTTCGGCGGGCATGCTCCCGGCTTCGCGAAGAGCCGCCGGTTACCGTGCGCTGCGCTCGGGCGTCCGTGCGGAAGTAGCGGCTCGTCTTCTGGGATGCGCGCGGGCGCGTCCTCGCGAGGGCGCGGTTCCTTCGGTGGCGCCCTTCTTTCCATTAGTGGCGCCCTTCATTCGACAGCCGGAACGTCCGAAAGTACCGCCGATTGGTGGAATTGATGCCGCAGGGTCGCGCAGCTAGAAGATGCGCGACCCTGCTCGGCAGCAATCGGCTGATCCGGAGAGTGGGTTAGAGCGCGCCGATCGCGATCGGCGCGGCGAGCCTTGCAACGTCGAATACGTCGTCGGAACCGTTACGCCGCGATGGATGTGCCTGCTGTGGTTGATAGTCGCGAAGGGCGTTGACGACGACCGGCAAAGTCGCGGCAACGACGCTCGTGAGATCGTCGAAAGCACCGCGTTGCGCTGCGGTTTGGAGGTTCGCCGCGTTGTGGCTGTGCTGTGAGCCGGGTTGCGGCTGGAAGTTTTTGAGCGCGTCGATTACTGTCGGCGTGACATCCGCGACGACGCTCGAAATGCTCTCGAGCCAATCGCGATCGAAGGGTCGCGGCTGGTTATTGCCGCCGGCCGAATTCTGCAGCGGCTGATATCTGGCTAGCGCTTCGGCAACGATCGGCGTGACGGCAGCGGCGAGCGTCCCGCGGGGGCTTAACCCAGACGCACCGTAGTTGCCGTTGCCCTGCCGTTGATATCCCTGCCCTTGCGGCACCCAGTAGCCCTGATTCTGCTGGTTCTGATTCTGCTGGTTCTGATTCTGATTCTGCTGGTTCTGATTCTGCTGATTCTGCTGATCCTGATACTGCTGGTTTTGATTCTGCTGTCCCTGATTTTGCTGATTCTGATTCTGCTGATTCTGCTGATTCTGCGGTCCCTGGTTCTGCTGCCCTTGTTGCGCTTGGAGACCCTGTTGCGTTTGGTATCCGGATTGCGGTTGTTGCTGCCACTGCGACCAGTTTGCCTGTTGTCCGCCGTGCTGGGCCAATGTCCGAAGCGATGTGAGGACCACCGGTGCAATTTGCGCGACGAGGTTGGCGTCGGAGGCATTGTTCGCACCGGCATAATTGTTGCCGTTGTAGACGCTTCCCCTTGCACGCACGACATCCCCAACGGCGGCGGCGAGGTCGTTATTGAAGGATCGATCTTGAATGGTAGACATGTATCTTATCTCCTGATTAAGGTTTGTGGTGACGTCGATTTGTTACCGCTGAACGCACGCCGTGTGCTGATCAGCCGATCAGACGAGATCGCTTGGACATCGGTCGCGAATGCGCGAAGAAACGAACCGGCGCGCCGGCCGGCGTCGTCACGGAGATGGAATAGCTGCACGGTCTCGGCCGTGATGCGCCCGAGCAGGACGCTGCCGTCTGCCTGCTAATGGTCGCCGGAGTGAGCTAGCGGCGTCTGCCCGTTTGGCTCTGCGTCGTCATGTTTCTGTGGACATGACAAAGAAAGCGATCACCGCGTTCACGTTTGGCGGTTCGTTCTAGCCGGCAATGCGGAATGCTACCGCGTACAGTTCTCGCTGCAAACGGAACAGGATTTCGACAGCCCGTCGCACGGAGCGACGCCAGCTCGGCGAGCTTGGTCGATCGTGTTCGTGAACCCCGATGACGGGAGCTTAGCCATGTCGTTTCATCCCGCAATCACTCTCGCACAGTTAAAAAATCGAGTCAAGTGGGTGAGTGCGATTTTATTCGAAACAGCGCGCCGCCTCGTGATTGATTCTGAGTTGCACGCGAGGGGCGCCCCAGAAAACCATCACCCTTGATAGGCGGCGTCGGAGCGACAGTCCTCCGATTATCGGAATCGTCAGGGGTCGATTTCCGAGACACGACATGCCGGTGCTCTCTCCGGCCTACATACTGACCGGGACGGAAAAGACGCCAGTGGCGACCATTTAGCGAACCCTCATTGGGCGGGACGATCGAGTACTGAGCGCAACGAGGAATGCTATTGGTTCGCACTTTTATCGCGCTCCGGTGAATATGCACATCGTTTGCCGGACGAACGTTCGCGCAGAGTTCGAACGAGCACGCTCGTCGGGCGGCTCCCGTTGTGGCGGCGCGTTTGCAGCAACGTGGCGCTCAACTCGAACGGAAGTGACGAAGGCGGAACGGGCTCGTGACCTCGTATCGGGTAAAACTGGCCGCGAGCGAGCGGTAACGAACGTCCTTTCAAAACGCGTTCGAGGCCGATTATCTCTGGACGCGCAACGCACCGGAGGACGGTTCGATCAGCAATGGTCCGCTGCAGTATGCGGCGGGCGGCGGCCCCGGCGCGTTCATCCCGGGCCGTTCGACCGCGGTCGGTATGGTCGATTACCTGGAGTACAAGTTCTCCGCCGCAAGACGTCGTTTCGTTCCGGACGGATTACATGAATGACCCGCAAGGCTGGCGCACCGGCTATCGAACGTCGTACGGAAGCCTCACTCTGGGTGTCACGCATCATTTCACGCCGCTTACCTGGTTCCGGCCGGAACTGCGGCTCGAGAAAAACTTCGCGAAGGGCGTGAACGCCAGCGACAATCTCGAGTCCGCGTCGGGCTTCGTGGGCACCAAAAACTATCAGAGAACGATCAGGATCGATCTGATCCAATGGTTCTAAGCGGAGGTTACGACCGGTGCCGGGGAATCAACCCCGGCGTCGGGGCGGCCGTCTCCTAATCGGATTTTAAGCTCGTCCGCGACCCGCCGTCCCGATTCTCGCCGCTCCCGTCTATCATATGAAGTTCGAAAGTAGTGTCGAATCGTCATGCGCAACCGGCGGGCGGGATTTGGGCAGCGCGGTACTCGACGCGCAGGGGCAAGTGGCGAAGAAGGTTCGTTTGCCCAGCGGCGTTCGACTGGAGTGGGTCGGCGAGCTCACGGAATTCAACGAAGCGCTGGCGCGCTTGGGCATCTTCGTTCCGGTCAGCCTCTTGCTGGTACTCATTCTGCACGGGGAAGTCCCGGGGTTGGCCTGCTCAACGCGCTGCAGACCGACCAACAGGCCGAACTCGCGCTCGTTGAAGCGCAGGCAAATCGCTACGCCGACACGGCCGCGCTTTTTCAAGCACTCGGCGGCGGCTGGTGGAATCGCAGCGGCACACAGCGATAATGCGCGCCGGCTCCGGCTTGACGAAACCGGACGCCGCGGTAATACTGGGAGTCGATGCGCTGCCGGCGGGAGATCCCGAAGTTAGCAAGCGCGGCGACGTTCGGCGTTGCCTTCGTGATATGCTTCGTGCTAGGCGCCGATCGGGCGCCGGCGGCACCTGATGCGCCGGTTCCGGCGGCGTCCGCGACACCGGATCCGGCGCCGACCGCAACCGCTGCCGTGCGACCCGAACGCTTGAGCATTCACGCGCAGATCACCGATACGCAGCAATACCACGGTGCGTTTCCGGCGGGATACTCCGGGTCGCAGAGCCTCACGCCGAACCCGGACACGGCCAAGACCGTCGATGCGACCATTTTTTTCGGCGTCCGGCTCGGCAAAGGCACCGAATTTTACATAAACCCGGAGTTCGATCAGGGCTTCGGCTTAGGCAATCCGCCGGCCGCGCTGGGACAAATGTACAACGGCACCTTCGGCGTCGCCGGATTCGTGAGCGCCGAAGCCTACAAAGTTGGTCGCGGCAGCGCGTATGGCCGCATTCAGCGCGTTTTCGTGCGGCAAACGTTCGGCTTGGGCGGCGGCGATCCGCAGGCCGTTGCCCCGGCGATCAATCAATTGGGCGGCACGCTCGAGCCGGCGAATCTTATCGTCACCGCCGGGAAGTTCGGTGTGGTCGACGTCTTCGATACGAATCCGTACGCGCACGATCCCAAGAACGATTTTCTCAACTGGTCGATCGTCGACATGGGCTCCTTCGATTACCCGGCCGATGCATGGGGGTACACGTACGGAGTGAGCGCGGAACTGACTCGCGGCGCCTCGACGCTGCGGGCGGGACTCTTCCAACTGTCCGCGACGCCGAACGAAATCGAGATCGAGCATCAGCCGCTCCGGCAGTACGGCGCCGTGCTCGAATGCGAGCGGCGCACGAACCTCCTGGGCGGCCACCCGGGCGCCGTCAAGGGATTGTTCTACGCCGATATCGGTTACATGGGTGCGTACGCGGATGCCGTTGCGCTTGGCGCAGCCGGCGGTACGCTGCCGCTCACGGCCGACGTCCGTTTCAACAAACATATCAAGGCGGGCGCGGGATTGAACATCGCGCAGGAGGTCGCGCCCGACATCGGCGTGTTCGCGCGGCTCAGCGCGATGAACGGCACGTGGGAGGCGTACGACTTCACGGAGATCGACCGGTCGATTTCCGGCGGCGTCTCCGTCGCCGGCGAGCGGTATCACCGGCCGAATGACGCGGTCGGGCTGGCCGTTGCCCGCAACGGCATCTCCGGCCCGGCGCAGCAGTATTTCGCGGCCGGGGGTCTGGGGGTGCTCGTCGGTGACGGGGCGCTGTCGTACGCCGGCGAGCACATCATTGAAACGTATTACAAACTCGGCATTTCACCGGCGTTCGGATTGACGTTCGACGTTCAGCGCATCACCAATCCGGGGTATGACACGGTGCGCGGTCCGGTTTCCGTCTACGGCCTGCGCTACCACGCCCAATTTTAACGTCGCTCGGTGCGCGTCACACCCGTCGGCACAGCCGCACCAGCGCGTCGAGTTCGCTTATGAAATGAAAAATTTGTATGGAGTTTGCTCTTGAAGAGCTGCGGCTAACGTTGTCACATGCGTCGTTTCGATGCCCAAAATCGACGAGGTGATAGTCATGAACGCTATGCGCGGCGGGTCGCTAGTCTTACCATCGTGGCCATGACCGCATCAGGGCACGTGAGCGGCACGATAACAAAACCGGCACGATAACAAAGCGACGGCCGCCGCTCCCGAAGGAAGGCTTTGTTTAAGCCTTCTTGTCGACTCGCTCGCGTTGCTGCGCGAAGAGCGCCTCGAATTCGAGTATGGTTGGGCGTGTACACGTCGACAAGGATCGTGCTCTCGGAAAATGGGCTCCGTGCACCATACCCGGCGCGATCGCGTAAAGCTCGTTCGGACCATAGTGCTGCTGTGTGCCGTCGCCGAAGGTCATGGACATCTTCCCCCTGAGGACGACACCCAGCTGCGTGAAGTAATGCGTTTCAGCCGGCACGTGAGTACAGTGAGGCGGATCAAATGCCCAGTACACGATCGTTGCGCCGCTGGCGGGAACGACCGCCCATTTGACGCTGGCTATCCGTCATGGAGGCGGCCAATTCGACAAAGGGGTTATCTGCTGCTGCTGGTTCGCAGCAAATTCCCAGAAATAAGGGTCCGCAGGCCGCCGCCCGCTTACACCCTCGAAGGCGCCATCCGTCGCGCATCTTGCTCTTGCAGGAGACGCCACGCCACTTTGCCCGTCGCTCCGCGCGGCAGGACATCGACGAACTCAACGACCGTTGGGACCTTGTAGGCCGACAGTTGAGCGCGCGCCCAGCCGATGATATCGTCCGCCGTGACGTCGGCGTCATCGCGTTTGACGATGAGCGCTTTGACGGTTTCGCCGCGGCGCGGATCGATCGACGCGATGACGCACGCTTCGCGCACCGCGGGGTGCGCGAACAGCTTCGTCTCGACTTCGGCCGGCCACACCTTGTAGCCCGACGCGTTGATCATGCGCTTGACGCGGTCCACGATGAAGAAGTAGCCTTCCTCGTCCATGTACCCAAGGTCGCCCGTGCGGAAGAAGCGCTTCCCGTCGATTTCGACGAACGCCGCGGCCGTCGCTGCGGGCTGGCGCCAATATTCGCGCATGACTTGATTGCCGTGGATCACGATCTCGCCGGTTTCGCCGGCCCCAAGTTCTTTGAGGCTATCGGGGTCGATGATGCGCGAGTCGACGCCGAAAGTCGGTACGCCCAGGCATTGCAGCTTTGGCCGGTCGGGTGGGTTGGCGTGGGTCATCGCGATCGTCTCGGTAAGGCCGTAGCCCTCGGTGTAGGTCAGGCCGAGGCGTTCGGTGAGTTCGCGGCTGACGGCCGCCGGCAACGGTGCACCGCCGCCGAAGATACTCATTAACGACCGCAGCGTGCTCGCATGATAGGCGGGGTGCGCCAACAGATCGACGATCATGGTGCTGATCGCGGTAAACGAGAGAATTTCGTAGCGTTCGATGAGGCTCAGGACCGTGGCCGGATCCCAGCGGGTCATCATCACGATCGTCGCCCCGGCCATGAGCCCGCCGTTCATGTCGATGGTCATCCCGGTCACGTGGAAGTACGGCAGCACCGACAGGAGCCGGCCGCCGGGCGCCGCGGTGCCGAACCAGTATGGCGTTCCCAACGTCGTCGTCTGCACCGAACGGTGCGTGTGCACGCATCCTTTCGGCTGGCCGGTGGTGCCCGACGTGTACGGCAGCAGTAGGATGTCTTCACCGCGCGCGGTCATTGGCCCGGGCGCTAGCGCAGCGTCAATCGCATCGGCGAACGCCGTGATGCGGTCGCCGGCCGCCGGCAAATCGGCGCGCGGCGCGGCCACGGCCGGCGGGAGATCGATTGCCGTTTCGTGCTCGAGGTAATCGCTGTACGCCGCGACGACGAGGTGCGTGAGCGGATCGCCGAGCAGCGGCTGCAGGCGCGGCAAAAGTTCTTGGCCCGTGACGGCGACGGTCGCGCCGCTGTCCGCCAGCAACACGCGCAATTCGTCGGTGACGTTCATTGGATTGATCGGCACGATCACCGCGTTCGCGCGCGCGATCGCGTAATACGCGATGATGAATTGCGGCGAGTTTTGCATGTCGAGCAAGACGCGGTCGCCCGCTTTGACGCCGGCGCGCTGCTGCAGCCAGCCGGCCAACGCTTCGACGTGCGACCACAGTCGCGCGTACGTGATCGGCGTATCGTAATAGACGATTGCCGGCTGGTCGGAAAACCGCTGCGCGGTCACCCGCAGATTGTCGGCGAGATTCGTTTCGACCGGCGGGAGCGTTCGCGGCCGTTTCTTGGGCCAGAACGGAAAGTGCCGCGTATTCATAGCGCCCTTCACTCCTTGTTCGACAGCAAGACGATGTTTTCGATTCGCTACATGGCTGTTTCATTTGCGCATCGCCAACATTTTAACTTTCTTGCCGCTAATCGCCAAGGGCGCGAAGTATCGCGCGGCGCCGTCTCGAGCGCCATATCCCCCATTTTACTATGGCAAGCGGAACACGAACTTCGTATGCTCGTTCCCGGGTAGCGTATTGCCATTCGCTTCTCGCCGATTTTTTGCCGTCGCGCAACGCGTGGCGAGCCGGCTTTGGTTATTCCGGAGGATCGCCAACTGAACATCGTCGTAGCCGTGAAGCTGGTCCCCGACACGAATGCCGATAAACGCATCGATCCTCAGACGCGGCGACTGGTGCGCAGCGCGGCCGAGACGGTGCTCAATCCGTTCGACGAGTACGCCATCGAAGCGGGGCTGCAGCTCAAAGAACAATTGGCCGACGGATCGAGCGTCACGATCGTGACCATGGCGCCGGAGAGCGGCAAAGAGGTCGTGCGCAAAGCCCTCGCGATGGGCGCCGATCGCGCCGTCATGCTTAGCGATCCCGCCTTCGCGGGTTCCGATGTTTGGGCGACCGCGTACGTGCTGGCCGCCGGAATTCGCAGGATCGGCTTCGATCTCGTGCTGACCGGAACGCAGTCGACCGATGCGATCACCGGTGAACTGCCCGGCGCACTGGCCGAGTATCTCGGCGTGCCGGGGCTGACCTACGCGCGCGAAATCCACGTCGCCGCCGGTCGGGTGCGCGTCAAGCGCGAGACCGATACCGGCTATCAGACGCTGAGCGCGCCGCTGCCGGCACTGGCGAGCATCACGAAGTCGGCCGCCGAGCCGCGCTTCGCCTCGCTCAAAGGCATCATGGCCGCGAAGAAAAAGGAGATCGCGGTCTTGCGGTTGGCCGACTTGGAAATTGCCCAAGCCGTCGGCGGCGACGGCGCGAAACTCGAGGTCACCGAATTGACCGCCTCGCCGGCGCGCGCGGCGGGGAAGACCGTCACCGCCGCGGACGGCAACGCCGGCGCACGAACGATCGTCGCTTTTCTCAAAGAGCGGAACCTGCTGTAGTGAAAAACGTCATCGCGTTCATCGAACACAAGAACGGCCGGCCGCGCCGCGTTTCGCTCGAGGCCGCCGGTGCGGCGCGTACGGTCGCCGATCAACTCGGCGGCACCGCACACGCCGTCGTCGTCGGCGGCGACGCGGCCGCGATCGCGGGCGAACTCAAAGCCTATCCGCTCGATACGATTCACGTCTTGGCCGACGCGGCTGCGGACGGCCTGATCGACCCGGCGGTCGACGCGCTCACGACCGTCGCGCTTGCGCTGGGACCGTCGCTCGTTCTCGTCGGCAACACGATGATCGGACGCGACGTCGGCAGCCGGTTCGCGGCCCGCGTCGATGCCGGCCTCAACGCCGACGCGGTCGCCATCGACGTGCGTGATGGCCGAGTGAGTTGCGTCTCACCCAAACTCGGCGGTCTGGTCATCACGACGTGCGTCTTTCGCAGCGAGTACGGCGTCGCGGCGATTCGCCCCAACGTGTTCGCGGCGACCCCCGGCAGCGGTTCGGCGCAGATCGTCGCCATCGAACCGGCGGGGAGAGCCTACGCCGTGACGCTCGAAGAAGACGTCGAAGTAGCGGCTCCGGAGCTGGGCGTCGAGGAGGCCTCCGTCGTCGTCAGCGGCGGCCGCGGCTTGGGCGGCCCCCAACCGTTCACCACGCTGCTCAAAGATTTGGCCGACGCGTTCGGCGGTGCCGTCGGCGCATCGCGCGCCGCCGTCGATGCGGGCTGGATATCTTACGGGCATCAAATCGGCCAAACCGGCAAGACGGTCAGCCCCGCACTGTACATCGCGGTCGGAATTTCCGGAGCGATCCAGCACAAAGTCGGTATGCGCACCGCGGCGACGATCGTCGCGATCAATAAAGATCCCGATGCGCCGATCGGTGCGTTTGCCGATTTGCTCGTCGTGGGCGATGCGTTCGCCATCGTCCCCGAACTCGTTAGCGCGGTTCGCGATGCGCGAGCCGTGCACGTCTAATTCGAATCGGACCGCCGCGGTCGCCGGTTCCCCCACAGAGACGGAGGCTCGTTTCATGATTGCTCAACGCGATGTTTTGGTCGTCAGCGGTGCGCGCACCGCGATCGGCGATTTCGGCGGCAGCCTCAAGGATTTCCGGCCGACGCAGCTCGGCGCCATCGTGGTTCGCGAAGCCGTCGGCCGTGCCGGGGTGGACCCAAAGGACGTCGGCATGGTCGTCTTCGGCAACTGCATCCAAAGCGGTCCGCAAGACATCTATCTTTCGCGCGTCGCTGCGATCGAGGGCGGGCTCTCGTTCCACACGCCCGCGGTGACGGTCAACCGCTTGTGCGGGAGCGGTTTGCAGGCCATCGTGATGGCCGCGCAATCGATCGCGACGGGCGACACCCAATTGGCGGTCGCCGGCGGCGCCGAATCGATGTCGCGCGGCGGCTACCTCTTGGAGAGCGAACGCTGGGGACAGCGGATGGGCAACGGCGTGGCCGTCGACATGGTCATCGGCGGTTTGACCGATCCGTTCGATAAGATTCATATGGGCGAAACCGCCGAGAACGTTGCGGAGAAGTTTAGAATCGATCGCGAAACGCAAGATGAATTCGCGCTCGAAAGTCATCGGCGGGCCGCCAAAGCGATCGCCGCCGGGTATTTCAAAGAGCAGATCGTGCCGATCGAGATCAAGACGCGCAAAGGGACGGTCGTGTTTGATACCGACGAACACGTGCGAACGGACGCGACCGTCGAAGGCTTGGCGAAACTCAAAACGGTCTTTCGCAAGGACGGCACTGTTACGGCCGGCAACGCGTCGGGGCTCAACGATGCCGCGGCGGCCGTCGTCCTCATGGAAGCCGGCGCCGCCGAGCGGGCGGGCCGCAAGCCGCTGGCGCGGCTGGTCGCCTACGGTCATTCCGGCGTCGAGCCGAAGATCATGGGCATCGGGCCGGTGTTCGCCGTGCCCGCAGCGCTCGAGAAGGCGGGCCTGACGATCGACGAGATCGACGTGATCGAGTCGAATGAAGCATTCGCCGCGCAGGCCTGCGCCGTCTCAAAAGAGCTGGGCTTCGATCCCGCCAAAGTCAATCCCAACGGTGGTGCGATCGCGCTGGGTCATCCCATCGCGGCGACGGGGTGTATCCTGACGGTCAAAGCCATCGCCGAACTGCATCGCACCGGGGGCCGTTACGCGCTGGTAACCATGTGCATCGGCGGCGGTCAAGGCATCGCGGCCATCTACGAGCGGCTCTAACCTCCAGCCGTGGAACGGCGGAGCGCCCTTGGGGCACGTCATCGGTGCGAGTGCGCGCCGCAGAAAGCCATGATCGCCGATGCTCGATAGGACGCTTGCGACCACGTTGCGGGAACGGCTCGAACACTTGCCGCTCGTTCCGGACATATATGCGTGGGCGCGGCCGGTCGTGACCGACGGCTTCGTCTTTTTCTTGAGCAGCCTGCCCGCGCAGCGGCTCCAAACGATCGTCGCCGAGCAACTGGCGCTGCCGGCGACGACGAGCGTCGACGAACGTTTGGTAAAACTGCTGCACCAATGCCCGACGCTGCACAAATTAGGTCAGGTCGTCGGTCATGACAAGCGGCTCGACATCGGGTTGCGCCGGCACTTGCAGTCGCTCGAGTCCCTGCCGCCGTCGTTGGACCGCGCCGAGATTCAGCGCCTGCTCGAGCGCGAGCTCGACGGACTGCCGGCGGGAATCGAACTCGCGCCCGAAGCGTTGGCCGAGGGCAGCATCGCGATCGTTCTTCCGTTCCACTGGACGCCGGCGGGCGCGAGTACGGCGCGGCGCGGCGTGTTCAAGATCGTCAAGCCGCAAGCCGAGGAACGGCTGCGCGAGGAGCTCGCGCGCTGGCCGGCGCTGGGCGATTACTTGGAAGAACGCTGCCGGTATTATCATCTGCCGTCGTTCGACTATCGCGGAACGCTCGCTAGCGTGCGCGAGCTCTTGCTCACCGAAACGCGGCTGGACCTCGAGCAGATCCACCTCGCGAAGGCGGAACGTTTTTACGCCGCATTCTCGGACGTCGTCATCCCGCGCTTGCTGCCGTTCTGCACCCCGCGCGTGACGGCGATGGAACGCATCGACGGCCGCAAGGTCACCGATCCAAGTCTCCCTTCGGATCGGCGGCGCCGGCTCGCGCGAATCATCGCCGACTCGCTCCTGGCCAAGCCGTTCTGGAGCACCGAGCCGATGGCGATCTTTCACGCCGACCCGCATGCCGGGAACTTGTTCGCGACCGACGATGGGCGACTGGCTATTTTGGACTGGTCGCTGATCGTCGAGTTCAGCATGGAGCAGCGCGCCGCCGTGATGAATGCGATCCTCGGCGCGATGACGCTCGACAAAGCGCGTACGCTTCGCGCGCTCGAGTCGGCCGGTCGCGTGTTGGATGAGCGCAAGCTCGAGGCCGCCGTCGCCGAATCGTTTCACCTCGTGCGGCTCGGCGCGTTTCCCGGCTTCGAGTGGTTGACCGCGCTCGTCGAGCGGCTCATCGCGGCCGGCGCGATGACGTTCCCGCAGGAGCTCACGCTGTTCAGCAAAGCGCTGCTCACGTTGTCCGAAGTCATCGCCGACGTTTCGGAATCGCCGTCGATCGTCGATGTGCTGACCAAAGCCGGCGCGGCGCAGTTCGTGCGCGATCTGATGAACCGGCCGCTCGCGCCGCTGCGCTCGCGCGATTTCGGGACGCATCTTTCCAATGCCGATCTCGTTTGCACCTGGGGCGCGCTGTTTTTCATGCCGACTCGATACTGGGTGCAGACGTGGAAAGACGCCCTGCGTCTCTGGGCTAAAGCGGAACGCGTAAGCGAAAAGGTCCCCTGAACTCAAGTGCGCGACGGGCCGGCGGTAAACCGGCCCGTCGCGCGTGGCGAACGTTCGGCGGTTACGAGATGTTTACGAGTGGCTTCTCATCGACGTCGAGGATCTCTTCGACTCGCCGGATACGCGCTTCGCGCGCCTCGTCGACCGGGCCCAACGTGCGCTCGAGTTCGCGCACGGCGTGCATGGTGGCGATCCGGTGCTCGGAATCGGGTAGCAACCCGGGCAGTGTCGCGAGCGCGCGCTCTTCGTCGAGGCGCACGAGGAACGTCTGCTCGCGCACGGCGGCTTTGAATTCGATCAGCGTCGTTTGCGTGTTTTCGTGCGCCTCCCGGTAGATCTGCCGCAGCGAAAGGAAGCCCCGCTCTTCGGCCGCCGACTGCCCGCCGTGAATGTACGCGTAGATACGAACGAATGCTTCGAGCGTTCCACCGCGCGTGTCGCGCGCGGTGATCGCTTCGAGTCGCGCCGTGAGCTGCGCGCGGCGCGCGGCTTCATCGCCGCGCTCAATCGAGCGGTGCGTGCGCGCGCCCAAAATGGCCTGCACGGTCGCGTTCTCGTACACGATCCTGAACAGCCGCTCCTGCGATCCGTCGCGCACGTCGCGCACCCCGTCGAGCGTCTTGATGACGCGGTCAGAGAAGGCTTGCTCGAGCTCGACGAAAACATTGTCGCCGGCGACCGGCCGCCGATTCTTGCGCACGCGCGCCGCGGCGGCTTTGACGATGCGCATCGCCGGGTTGACCCGATCGGAAAACGCGTACTGGCGCAGGCGCCCGGGATGCAGGGTGCGCTGCAGCACGGCCGCCGGTTCGTTCGCCAGCAGACGAACCCAGGGCGAAACGTAGCGCCGATACAGCCGCTCGTTGATTTCCGAGAGCCGTGCCGCGGCCTCGAACGGGCGTTCATCGGGTACGCTGCCGCCCATGTTGCGGATGTCGGCCAGTGTGCGCTCCTCGAAGTTCACGAGATACCGGTGCGGGATCGGTTCGTCCGCGGCATGACCGGGTTCGCGGTCGCGGATCTTCATCTCGTACAGACCCGGCGGCAGCATGTCGACCATCTCGAGCGTCCGGATCACTTCGGCATGCTCTTTGCGCGCGACGTCACCCGAAACGAAGATCCCCAGATGCCCGACGGTGTCGTGCAGCATGTAGATGATCGTCTGTTCGTTGGCCAGCAGATCCTCGTCGGTCGGATACGTGTCGAGGATCCAGTGCAGCGCTTGATGCGGCGGGGTGATATTATCGCCCCACGAGCAGAACACGATGATCGGCGAACGGATGTTGCGCAAGTCGACCGGGTCGCGGCCTTCGTCCTGGACGAGCCGCCCTTGCGCGAGCTTGTTGCTGATGAAGAGCTCGCTGCCGATGAAGCGTATTTCCTCCGTGTTCGTGAGGAAGAAAGCACCCCACCAGCGCTCGAAATCTAAGAATCGCTGGGCTTCGCCGTCGATGTTACGAAACAGGCTGTACGTTTTGCCCCACATCGAGTTGGCCGGATTCATCAGCTCGAAATTCGCAACCGCGTTCGCGCCGTCGAAGCGGCCGTTGCCGACGTCGCCTTGGAACGAGAGCACCCAAGCCCCGCCCAGCAAACCGCCGGCGAACCGCAGCGGGCTGTCGCCTTTGGCGCCCGCCCAATACGACAGCGGAGCACCGGTGAGCATGAGCGGACCGAAATCGTCGGGCGCCTCGGCCGCGACGATCGCCACGCCCCAGCCGCCTTGGCAGTTGCCCAGCACGGCCGGTTTGTCGGCGTCGGGATGCCGTTCGCGCACTGCGCGCACGAACATCGTCTGGACGTGATGCACGTCGGCGATCGTTTGACCCGGCACCGGATCGCGGAAAAAACTCACCAAGTAACAGGCGTGTCCGGCGCGCATCGCCATGCCGATTTGGCTGTCTTCTTTGAAGCCGCCGACACCCGGGCCGTGGCCCGCTCGCGGATCGACGATGATGTACGGACGTTTTTGGGGATCGATGCGCTGATGATCGCGCGGTTTGACTTCGAGCAGCGCGTAGTTCGCCGGCCGGTCGAGGGTTCGTCCGTCGAGGATCAGCTCGGAGTCGAAGGTCAACACCGGCGGCATCCCGTCGCGGCTATGATCGAGCGAATTGTTTCCGCGCTCGCGCAGCACGTCGAGGAGCAATAGCGAACGCTGCGCGCGGTCGAACCAATAGTCGATCAGCTGCGCGCCGAAACCGATCCCGGGCAACGCGCCGCCGCCCGCCAGCGGTACGCCTGGCTTCGCGGCGCGCGCGACGGTGCCGTTCGTGGCCGCGCCGTTTGCCGCCGCGCCTTTGCCGTTGGTGTGGTCCGACGTGGCGCCGATGCGCGCCGACGTAGCGTTCGTGCCGGCGGAGTTACCGCCCGTCGAGAGCAGCGGGCGCAAGAAGGTGTCTGACCAGACACTCACAGCTTGCCCCGCAAGTCTTGGAAGCAACATAGCCGAGCCCCCTTGTGTCTCTGTGTCGTGCTCCGTGGAGACTACACGATCGTCGAATTATTTAGTATCATTAGCGCACGAAGTTTATTCTTTCGATACGACTTCGGTCCGGCAATTTTAACGCGGCGAGCACGCGTTTCCGCCGCCAGCGCGCCGTCTTTGGAGACGTGATCCCGCATGAAGATGATCGCCCCAGCCCGCCGAGCGCGCCGCAATCATGTCTGAGCGCGACGTGCATCACGAGCACCTGACGGAAACCGCGTCGCATGCCATTCTCGGCCCCAATCCGTTCATCGGAATCCGCAGCCAAGACGTGTTGACCGCGGCCGCGGAACTCACCAAAGAGGCCGTCGCGCATCCGACTCTCGTGCTGGAGCAAGAAGCGGCGCTCGTGCGCGAGATCGCGCTGGTCTTGGCTGGCGAGTCCAAGCTCAAGCCGGCGCGCGAGGACAAACGCTTTGGCGACGCCGGCTGGAGTCAAAATGCGTTCTACCGGCTGACGCTGGGCGGCTACTTAGCTTGGACCAGCGCGCTGGACAAGTTCATCGATGCATCGACCTTCGACGAGCGCACCAAGGCGCGCGCCCACTTCGTTCGCCAACTCCTCACCGACGCGGTCGCGCCGAGCAATTCGCTCGCCGCGCCCGCGCCCGTGAAGCGCCTCATCGAGACGGGCGGCGCGAGTCTGGTCGACGGGCTGCGCAACATGTTGTCGGACCTGGCGTCCAACGGCGGGATGCCCTCGCTGGTCGACAAGCGCGCCTTCACCGTCGGCCAGAATTTGGCCGTCACGCCGGGCAGCGTCGTCTTCCGCAACGCCGTGCTCGAACTCATCGAATACCGGCCGCAAACCGAGCGCGTCTACGCGACCCCGCTCTTGATCGTGCCGCCGCAGATCAACAAATTTTACGTCTTCGATCTGTCGCCGCAGAAAAGCATGGTCGATTTTCTCATCAAAGGCGGGATCCACGCGTTCATCGTGAGCTGGCGCAATCCGACGCCGGACCAGCGCGATTGGGGCATCGACACGTACGTGAGCGCGCTCGTCGAGGCGCTCTCGGCGGCGCAAGAAATTAGCGCCGCGCCGCAAGTCAATATCGCGGGAGCCTGCGCGGGTGCGATGACGCTCTCGGCGCTGCTGGGGTATTACGCCGCGCACAACGGCGAGAACCCGATCCGATCCGCAACGCTCATGGTCGCCGTGCTCGACGGCGAGGCCGAATCGACGATGACGCTGTTCATGACGCCCGAGGGCGCGAAGATTGCCAAAGCGGAGACGGCCGCCAAAGGCGTGCTCGACGGTTCGGAGATGAGCCGCGTCTTTGCTTGGCTGCGGCCCAATGATTTGGTCTGGAACTACTGGGTGAACAACTATCTTTTGGGCAAGAGTCCGCCGGCCTTCGACATCCTGGCGTGGAACGCGGACAACACCCGGCTGCCGGCGAAATTTCACGGCGAAATCGTCGATGCGTTCGTCGAGAACCGGTTCAAGCAACCCGGCGGCGTGACCGTGCTCGGACACCCGATCGACTTGCGGCAGGTCACGCTCGACACGTACGTCGTCGCGGGGATTACCGATCATATCGCGCCCTGGAAAGGGGTGTACGCGACGATGATGATGCTGGGCGGCGAACCGACGATGGTGTTGAGTGCGGCGGGCCACATTCAAAGCTTGATCAACCCGCCCCAGGATGCGGCGAAGCGCGAATATTATCTCAATCCCGACCATGTCGCCGACCCCGGTGCTTGGCTAACATCCGCGACGCCGAACAAGGGATCGTGGTGGGGCCATTGGCTGGAGTGGCTCGCCGCGCGTTCGGGCGACGAAATCGCTGCGCCGGCACACGTCGGCAGTGTCGTCCATCCGGCCGCGCAAGATGCGCCCGGCACCTACGTGCACGAACGATGAGTGAGCTGGACGTTCGCACCCTCGCGGTCGGTGGTCGAACGCTGCGAGTGGGAACCAGTCCGAGCCGGCCGGGCTCGGTGCCGTTGCTGTTTTTTAATGGGATCGGCGCCAACCTCGACCTCGTGCGCGGCTTCGCCGACGAGATCGGCCGCTTCGGCATCGGCATCGTGATCTTCGACGTTCCGGGCACCGGCGGTTCGAGCCCGCCACCGGTACCGTATCGATTGCGGTCGCTCGCGGCGCTGGCCGCGAACGTGCTCGCCGCCGTCGGTATCGACGGTCAAGTCGACGTCGGCGGCGTGAGTTGGGGCGGCGGCTTGGCGCAAGAGTTCGCTCACCAGTACCCCAAACGCGTGCGCCGGCTCGTGCTCGCCGCGACCACCGCCGGCTCGGTGGCCATCCCCGGCCGCTTGTCGGCGCTCGCCAAGCTCCTGAGCCCGCGGCGCTACGCGGAACCCGCGTTCATGGCGCGCATCGCCGGCGACCTGTACGGCGGCAAATTTCGCAACAACCCCGATTTGATCGCCAAGTACGCCGTACAGCTGCGCGCGCCGCACGGCAGCGGCTATTATTTTCAGCTCCTCGCCGGCCTTGGGTGGACCAGCGCGCTCTGGTTGCGCCGTTTGCGGCAACCGGCGTTGGTCATGGTCGGAGCGGACGATCCGATCGTCCCGGCGGCCAACGGACGCATCCTCGCCGGACTGCTTCCCAACGCGCGCCTGGTGACCATCGACGACGGGCATTTGTTTTTGGTGACGAGCGCGCCCGAGAGCGCGGCGATCGTCGCGGAGTTTCTCACCAGCGACGAACCGGCGCGCACCCATGCCGCGCCGGCGGCGGCCAATCGTTAATTTGTGACGATCCGGCGCCGCGCGGACGCCGCCGGTCAACCTTGGTAAATGCCACCGTTCATGTTGAGCGCGTGGCCGGTAATATAGGCGCCCTCGGTGGCCAGGAAACGGACCCCGCGCGCGACTTCTTCGGGTGTGCAGGCCCGATGCATCGGGATCTTCTCGTAGATTTTTTCCTTGATCTCGGCCGGTATGGTATCCCACATCTCGGTGGCCATCGCGCCCGGTGCGACGACGTTGACCGTGATGTTGTTGCGCGCCAGTTCGATCGCCAGCGCCTTGGTGAAGCCGATGATGCCGGCTTTCGCTGCGGCATAGTTCGCTTGGCCGAAGGTCACCACGAGTTGGCCCGTCGTCGACGAGATGTTGATGATACGGCCCCAGCCGCCGCCGAGCATCATCGGCACGGCGAAATGGCAGGTGTACATCAGCGCGGTGAGATCGGTGTCGATGACGTCGCGCCACTCTTGCGCGGTCATCTTGCGAAAGCTGTGGTCGCGCAGAATCGCCGCGTTGTTGACCAGCACGTCGAGCCGTCCGCATTTGTCTTTGATGCGAGCGAACATCTGCTCGACTTCGTCGTAGTCGGCAACGTTGCACTGCTCGGAGAACGCAGTGCCGCCGGCCGCTTCGATCTCGGCGACGACGTGAGCGGCGGCGTCATCCGTTTTGTTATAATTCAGGACCGCGATCGCGCCCGCATCGGCGAGTTCGCGTGCGATCGCCGCACCCAGACCGCGCGATCCGCCCGTCACGAGGGCGACGCGGCCGAGCAGCGGTTTGGGCGACCGGGGATCGGGATCGATGTTCTGAGCCGCGAGGGTGGATGTTTCCATAGCAAGCCTTTCTGCGGGATGACGTAAGGCGTTGAGGGTGCGCCGATGCGGCCGTGCGCGGCCGCGGGAGATGCCCCTAACGCGGGATGATCCAAGGTATGACGTATTGCTGGATCGCGACGAGGATGCCCAGCGACACGGTCAAAACGATGCTGTGCGGGAACGTGCGCCGAAACACGAGGCCTTCTTGGCCTTTGAGGTCAGTGACGGAGACACCGGTGCAAATGTTTTGCGGCGAGATCATCTTGCCCATCACACCGCCCGACGTATTGGTCGCGGCGAAGAGCACCGGATTGAGATTGAGCTGATTCGCCGCAATGACTTGCAGATTGCCGAACAGCGCGTTGCCGGAGGTATCGCTGCCCGAGAGAAAAACGGCGACCCATCCCAAGAACGGCGACAGCATGACGAAGAGCACGCCGACGGATGCGGCCCCCATACCCAGCGTGTAGTTCAGGCCGGAGTAATTCATCAAGTAGGCCAGCGCGATGATCAGCATGACGGTGGCAATCGGCACGCGCGTCTGGCCCCACGTTTCGCCGACGCAGCCGATGAAGTCGCGCGGTGGGAGTCGCACCAGCAGCGCCGTGATGACCGCCGCGACGAGGATCGCGGTTCCGGTGGCCAGCGGTTGGAAGTCCCAGATCGCGGCGTACGGCATCCCCGCATAGAGCGTGATCGAGACCAGCTTGTGCAGCCCGGGCCAGGGAATTTTGGCGTCGCCGAAGGCGGGGACGTTGAAGGTCGTCCACACGATGACCGTCAGCGTGACCACGATCCAGGGCAGCCACGCGCCGAGCGCCGACGATGCCCCCGTTTGCGCTCGGCGCTCCGCCGGCAGCACGTCGGTGACGGCGAAGGCCGGATTGTGGTGCGGCTTCCAGTACTGCAGGAACATCAGCGTTGCCAACAGTGAACCCAGCGACGACAGAACGTCGGTGAGCTGGTAGCTGATGTAGTTCGAGCACAGGTATTGAATGACGGCGAACGTCCCGCCGCTCATCAACAGGACCGGCCACAGCTCCCGGACCGATTTGATCCCGCCGTAGACGGCCATGACATAGAACGGCAAGCCGAAGGCGAAGAGCGGCAGTTGGCGGCCGACCATCGCGGCGAGGACGGTCGGCGACAGATGCGTGACGGCGCCTAACACCGTAATCGGCACGCCCAAGCCGCCGAAGGCAACTGGTGCGGTGTCGAAGATCAGCGTGAACACCAGCGCGTCGATGGCGGGGAAACCGACGGCGATCAGCAACGAACTGGTGATCGCGATCGGCGTGCCGAAACCGGCGATCCCTTCGAGCATCGCGCCGAAACAGAAGCCGATCACGACCAGAATAACGCGCCGATCGTTGGGTAAATGGTTGAGGATCCACTCGCGAAAATCGGCGAAGCGTCCGCTGCGGACCGCGACGTTATAGAGCAGCAGCGCATTGACGACGATCCACATCACCGGCCAGACGGCGAACGTCGCGCCCGCTTCGACGGCTGAGAGCGCCAGCCCGACGGGAAATTTCCAGAGCCCGATCGCGATCGCCAGCGCGACGAGCAAACCGCACAGCGAGGCTTGCCACGCCGGCCGCCGCAACGCGCCCAGCATCAGCAGCACGGCCACGATCGGCAGCGTCGCAACGATGAATGATGGGAGCAGGGCGCCCGACACCGGTGTAATCAGCTGCTGGAACATATATCCTCCACAGTCGGACGGTGCTGCTCGATCCGCAGGTTGTGCGGCGGCAAGCTCATCGATGACACAGCCGTCGCGCGGTCGACCGCGGGCGACGTCGAGAGTTCCGGAACGTCTTCGGAAAGTTGCCGGTGCGCGCGGCAACGCTAAATAGAGCGAAGAGCTTGACCCAGTTCGTCTTTTTAGGATAATGGCCCCGTAAGCAGAACGCTATCCCTTAATTTGCTATGGCTGCGCGCGGCCCCAGCCGGTATGTTTTGTCGCGTAACGCCGTTCGCGTCGCCCGTCGGCGCGAACGAGCGCAACTGCAGTCGCGCGTTGGAGCAGGTGCAGACGAGATGCCGGAGCGTGATTCGCTCGACGTTGACGTACTGTTCGTCGGCGCCGGGCCGGCAAGTTTGGCGGGGGCGATTCGCTTGCGCCAATTGGCGGCTGCCGCGCAGCGCGACGTCTCGGTGATGGTAATCGAAAAAGGCGGTGCGATCGGCAATCACGGGTTCTCGGGTGCCATCGTCGATCCGCGAGCGTTGCGCGAACTGTTCCCCGACGAAGACATTACCGCCGGACTCGACGCCCCGGTCGCCGGGGACGCGATGTGGTATCTCACGGCCGGCGGCCGGATCGCAGCGCCCATGCTGCCCTCCGCGCTCGACAACTCCGGTAATTATATCGCATCGCTCAACGTGCTCACCAAGTGGCTGGGCGACAAGGCCGAAACCGCTGGAGCGGACGTGTTCCCGGCGTTTCCTGGCCAAGCGCTGCTGTGGGAGGGGGAGCGGGTCGTCGGCGTGCGCGTCGGCGACAAGGGCGTCGACCACAACGGCAATCCCAAGGCGAACTTCGAGCCCGGACCGGATCTGCGGGCCAAGGTCGTCGTCCTGGGCGAAGGGCCGCGCGGAACGCTGGCCAAAACGGCGATCGCGAAACTAGGCCTCGACCGCGGGCGCTTGCCGCAAGTCTACGCCGTTGGCGTCAAGGAACTCTGGCAGCTGGCGCCGGGCCGCGTGAAATCGGGCGACGTCACGCATACGCTGGGTGCGCCGCTGCCCGCCGACACCTTCGGCGGCGGCTGGCTCTACGGAATGAACGGCGAGATCCTCGACATTGGCCTCGTCACCGGATTGGATTACCGCGATCCGACCACCGATCCGCATCAACTGCTTCAGCAATTCAAGCTGCATCCCGCCATCAAACCGTTGCTCGAGGGTGGAAAGCTGCTGCGTTACGGCGCCAAAGCACTCCCCGAAGGCGGCCTCAACGCGATGCCGCGCTGCTACGCCGACGGCCTGTGTCTGATCGGCGACACGGCGGGCTTTCTCAACGGCCTCCATCTCAAAGGGATTCACCTCGGCATGAAATCCGGCATGCTCGCCGCCGAAGCGATCTTCGAGGCGCTCGTGAAAGACGACGTCAGCGCGGCGTCGCTGGAGGCGTACGAGGAGAAGTTTCGCGCCTCGTGGGCCTACGCTGAGTTGCATGCCGGCCGCAATTTTCACGCCGGCTTCGATCGCGGCCGGATCCCTGGGCTGATCAACGCCGCACTGGGTTTGGTCTCCGGCGGCCGCGGCTTCGGTCTCGTCGATAACCTCGGCGGCCACGAAGGCTACGCGCGCATGGTCAAGATCACGGAGCGCGCGCCCCAGCAACGCGAGCGGCGTATCGCTCCCGACAACGTGCTGACGTTCGACAAATTGACCGACGTCTTCAACAGCGGCACGGCGCACGACGAAGATCAGCCCGCGCACCTGCACGTTGCCGATACCGGCATCTGCGCCGAGCGCTGCACCGTCGAATACGGCAACCCGTGCCAGTATTTTTGCCCGGCAGCCGTCTACGATCCGCAGTTCAGCCGCAACGGCAAGGGCGTCGAAGGCACGCTGAACATTAATTTTTCGAATTGCGTCCACTGCAAAACGTGCGATATCGTGGACCCCTATCAGATCATCACCTGGGTGCCGCCGCAAGGCGGCGAGGGTCCCGTCTACACGAACTGCTGACGCCGCCCGTGGCCAACGCCTCGCGGCGAGTCGAGTAAGGATCGGAGCCCGAAGCGCGAGAATTGCGTAAAGCATGACCGCGTGATCGCCGCGCCCGGGACGGCCCCGGCGTTTTGCCGCCGTCGGAACGGGAATGTCTAGTCTACGCGGGGCGTTCGACGGTCTGCGAAAGGTTAAGGTTTAACGCCATGGCATCGATCGGAGAACCTCGCCGGCGAATCGTCGTCAGACCGAAGGTCATTCCCGTGCCGCAGCCGCTGGAGCCGATGCCGTCACCTCGAGCGCCGACCGAGCCCGAGAAAGTACCCGCCGAAAGGTAGCTTCCCGTGTCGTTGGATGGCGCGCTGACCGCGAAACCGTTCCAGCCCTCAAAAGTCAACGTCATCTACGCGCTTGTCGCGCTGGCGCTGGCCGTCTCGGTGGCCTGTTCGTACGCCGCTTCGCTGGCGCATCTGCGGCTCCACGCTAAGCTGCTCGAGCGCGTGTTCATGGTGGCGTCGATCGCTTCGTTCGCTTCGATTGGCTGCCTCGCGGTCGCCGCGCGAGCGCTGACTGACCCGGATCCGAGAGCGGCCGCCGCACGCGCGACACTGCCGGAATCGCGGAGCGACCGCGAGATCGTCGGACTGCGCGCGTGGCGCGCGAACGGCCGCGGTCCGGCGTTTTGCCTGCACTCCTGGCATATACAGCATGCGTTTTGGCCGCCCGGGCAAGCGATGCAGGCCGAGCCGGCGAGCCTGGGCATCCATGCCTTCAAAACTGGCGCCGGCCTGCTTGACTATATCGGCTCCGAAATCGGCGGCGCGAACGTCGTCGTCGGAACCGTCGCACTCTGGGGCACGGTGATCGAACACGACCATGGTTGGACGGCCGAAAAAGCGTATCCGATCGAGGTCTATGCAGCGAGCGCCGAAACCGCCGCGGCGATCCGCGCGGCTTACGGCTGTGAGAGCGCGGTTGCCGCGGGCGGAATGGTCGCCGCCGTCACTCGGCTTGCAACGAGCATTTCGGTCCTAGAGTAGCGCCAGGTTGCGGCTGGTCGCTCCCTGTGCCAGCGTGCGTGGCCGACGTCGCGTTGCGAGACGCGACGACGGGCCGATCCGTCGAAAGGTTCAATCCGCACAAGCGAGAAAAATTTTTTTGCCCTAAACTTAGCGACCGCTTGGGGGAGCGTACCACATTGGTTATGCCTTCACGTGATGCCGGTGCGAATACCAAGCCGCTAACGGGCGTTGTCGAGCCGACGAATGGGAACGGCTCCGCGCCCCGTGCGTCGCTGCGGATGCAGAGCGACGCCGTGCGTTCGCTCCGCGGCGCAATGCCGCCGACCGATCCGGCGTATCCCATTCTCGAAGGCATATTCGGCGTCGTTCCGGCCTCGCGTTGGACGTTCGCGCGGGTCGACGCCGACGGTGCGCTGACGTCGTTCTACTGCTCGGATGCCGAAGGCACCGAGCTGAGCCGAATCGCCGACGAGTTCAACCGTCAGCGCATGAAGACGCCCACGGGGCCGCAACTTTGCGCCACGCTCGGGCCCCTCGACGACTTTGCCAGTGGGATCACGCTGCTGTTCGCCGATGCGCGGACCACGTACGGCATCCTCACGCTGCTGCGCACGGCCGAATTTGGACCGTTTACGACCAGCGAGATCAGCATGCTGACCTTCGCGCTCGACGCCCTATCGGACCGGCTGTCGACGCTGCGGCTCCATCCCGCCTTCAGCGCCGCCGACCGCTCGACGGACGCCGGCGCGCTCGCGCCGATGGAAGGCGCGTTCTACGTGCTCGACACCGATTTACATGTCGTCCTGACGTGGAGCGCCGACGACAAGCGCCGTGTCTCGCTCATGGGTTTGCAGACCCAGCTTGCCGCGCGCCTGCCGACGGTGCTTGAAAACACGGTGCGCGAATTGACCAACGCCTGGTCGAAGGGGACATCGAACCAAGGCGGCGTCGCGCGTCCGGTTCCGTTTCTGGTCGTGCGAACGGAGCCGCTCTGTGGGCCGGCCGGCTTGTTCATCGGCGTGCACGTGGACCGCTACCGGCCGCAACATTCGCTGCTCGGGGCGGCCGAACGCTTTCATATCTCGCCGCGCGAACTGCAGGTGCTTGCGATGCTGCTCGACGGCTGTCATTTGCACGAAATCGCAAAGCAGCTCAACATCACCGCGTCGACCGCGCAAGACCACGTCAAGAACATGCTGCACAAGACGCACAGCAACAACCGCAGTGAACTCATCGCGCGCGTCCTGGGCTGGGAGTCGACCCCGCGCAAGCACCACCTCTGACGCTGGGCTTAGGATGCGAGGATGGACTCGCCGTCGTGCCGGTGCGCGCCGCGCCAAATGTTCATCGTTTGGGCTTGCCGGATCAGTTCGTCGCGGTACCTCGGATGGGCGATGCCGATCAGCGCCTCGGCGCGCTCCCAAGTCGACTTGCCCTTAAGCTGGACGAGTCCGAATTCGGTGGCGACGTACTGCACGATCGAGCGCGGAAGAGTGACGATCGAGCCGGGACGCAGCGTGGGAACGATCCGCGATTGAACGTTGCCGTCCTTGTCGGTAAACGTGGAACTCATCCCGATGATGCCCTTGCCGCCGTGCGAGGCGAACGCGCCCAAGATGAAATCGAGTTGGCCGCCGGTACCGCTGACTTGCACGGGACCCACGGATTCCGAGCTGACTTGGCTGAAGAGATCGACCTCAATGGCGCTATTGACGGCGAACACCTTATTGTTGAGCGCGATCAGCTTCGGATCGTTGGTATAGTTGACCGGATACGAGGCGAACGCCGGGTTGCCGTCGATGTAGTCATAGAGCCGCTGCGTCCCCATGCCGAACGTATACGCGATCTTGAAGCGGTCGATCCGCTTGCCGTTGCCGGTAATTTTTCCGGCGAGATCCAGGTCGATGATCGAGTCGACGAGCATTTCGGAATGGATTCCGAGGTCCCGCAAATCGCTTTGCGCGATCAGCGACCCGATCGCATTGGGCAGCCCGCCGATGCCGAGCTGCAGGCAGGCTCCGTCCTGGATCTCGGGCATGATGTGCAAGCCAATCCGGCGTTCGACGTCGGAGGGCTCGGCGGGGTGGAGTTCGCGGATCGCCGTGTTGGGGCCCTCGACGACGTAGTCGACGCGCGAGATATGGACCGATTCCTGCGCGCCGCCCAGACAATGGGGCAGCGCCGCGTTGACCTCGACGACGACGGTCTTGCCCTTGGTGATCGCCGCCGACGTGATGGAGTTCACCAAGCCGAAGTTGAAATACCCGTGTTTGTCCATCGGACGCGCGCTGACGAACACGAAGTCGTACGATCGGTATTTGCGGATGATGCGCGGTCCCTGGTGGTAGCTTAGCGGGATGTAACTGCACAAGCCGCGCTTTGCCAAGTCCCGGCTGATCGCCGAGAAGTGCCAGTCGTCGTAGATGAAGTGCTCGCGGCGCGGATCGGCCGCGATGAACTTCGGCACATCCGTGATGCAGACGCCGTCGACGATGACATTTTCGAGTTCCGCGACGCGCCGCGCAAGCGCCTCGTCCAGCGACTGCGGCCGCAGCACGAATTCTCCGAAAAAGATGCGGTCGCCGGACGTGATCCGTGCGGCGACCGCGTCCGCGGTGCAGCGCTTGCGCGCGAATTCGGTCTCGACGCCGCTCACGTCAGGCCGCCCGCCGCGCGGCGGGTCACACGGCGACGGCGCGGGGCTGCTGCACGATGTTCTCGGCTTTGGGTTTGCCGGCGACGAAGTCCGCGGCGTTGCTCAACGTGACGTGGGAAATTTCGTTGAGCGCGGTATCCGTCAGCCACGACTGATGGCCGGTGATGATGACATTGGGAAAGGTGTTCAATCGTTCAAAGAGATCGTCGGTGATGATCGTCGACGACAGGTCTTCGCCGAAGAGCGCGCCCTCCTTCTCGTAGACGTCCATCCCGTAATAGGCCAGCTTGCGCGACTTGAGAGCATCGACGACCGCTTGCGCATCGACGACGCCGCCGCGCGAAGTGTTGATGAGCATCGCGCCGGGTTTGATCAGCGCGAGCTTCTCGGCATTGATGAGGTGCTTGGTTTCCGGGATGAGCGGGCAGTGCAGCGAGACGATGTCGGAATCGCGCAGCAGCTCCGGCAGGTCGACGTATTTGAGGCCGAGCGCTTCGCACGCCGGATTGTGAAAAACATCGTACCCCAAGAGGTTGCAGCCGAAGCCCGCCATGATGCGCGTCAGCGCGAGGCCGATCTTCCCGGTGCCGACGACGCCGACCGTCTTGCCGTGCATATTGAAGCCGACGAGTCCGGTCAGGTCGAAGTTGCCTTCGCGGACCCGGTCGTGAGCCCGATGGATGTTCCGGTTGAGTGACATCATGAGCGCGACGGCGTGTTCGGCGATCGCCTCCGGTGCGTACGCCGGGACGCGCAGAACGGTAAGCTCGAGTTGCTCCGCCTGGGCAAGATCAACGCGGTCGAAGCCGGCGCAGCGCAAGAGGATCAGGCGCGTGCCGCCGGCCGCGAGGGCGGTCAGCGTGGGCGCGTCGAGCGAGTCGTTCACGAACGCGCAAACCGCATCGCAGCCCTCGGCCATCACCGCCGTCTTGGGATGAAGCCGCTCTTTGTGGTAAAACAACTCGTGGTGAAAGTCGAGGTTCGCACGATCGAAGAAGGTTATATCGAACTCGTGGGCGCTGAAAAAAGCGATTTTCATCATCACGTCCTTCAAGATTGGAGTTGTCGTGGGTGGTCGACGCGCGCTGTCCGCGGCGCGTCACGCGTGAGTGAGCTCGGCTTGATACCCGGCGAGCGTTCCCGCGCCGGCCGCGATTCGGGCCAGCAGCGGTGAGAGGGGCCAACCAAATTCGGTAATGCGCGCCGCAATCGTGCCGACGCCGATTTCATCGGCATACCACATCGGGCCGCCGCGGTAGCGCGGAAACCCGTAGCCGTAGATGAACGCGATGTCTTCGTCGCCCGGCCGCAGCGCAATCTCTTTTTCGAGCAGTTCCGCGCCGGCGTTGACCAGCGCGTAGGTGAGCCGCTCGAGGATTTCGGTATCGGTCACGTCGCGCGGCGCGATGCCGGCCTTGGCCGCCTCTTCGGCGGCTAGCGCGATCAGCGCCGGATCGGGCAGCGCTTCGCGTTTGTTGACCCCGTCGTATTTGTAGAAGCCGGCGCCGGTTTTTTGACCGAAGCGTTTGGCCTCGTAGAGGCGGTCGATGATGTTGGTGCGCTTAGGGCCCAGCGCATCGGGACGCCCTTCGCGGATATGCCAGAACACGTCGATCCCGGACAAGTCGATCGTTGCGAACGGGCCCATCGCAAAGCCGAAGCCCTTTGCGACCCGGTCGACCCGCTCGGGCGCGACGCCGTCTTCGAGCAGATACAGCGCTTCGCGCACGTAATCGAAGAACATCCGGTTGCCGATGAAGCCGAACGCATTGGCCGAAACGACGGCGAACTTGCGCAGCGTCTTGCCGAGCTTCACGGCGGTCGTGAGCGTCTGCGCCGAGGTCTTCGCGCCGCGCACGATCTCGAGCAGCTTCATGATGTTGGCCGGCGCGAAGAAGTGCAGCCCGATGAAGGCTTCGGGCCGTCCGCTCGCCGCGGCCATCTCGTCGATATCGAGCGTCGAGGTGTTCGATGCTAGGATCGCCTGCGGTTTGCAGATGCGCCCGAGCTTACCGAACACGTCTTTCTTGACGTCCATGCTCTCGAACACCGCTTCGATGACGAGATCGGCGTCGCCGACCGCGCGCAGTTCGGCATCCCAAGTAATGGCGGCCGCGTAGCGCGCGGCTTGCTCGGTGCTCAGAGTGCCGCGCTTCACCTGGCCGGCGAACGTGCTCGCGACCAGCGCTTTTGAGCGCGTAATTTGTTCGGCGAACGGCTCGATGAGCACGACGGGGATGCCGGCGGCGGCGAAAGCAAGCGCGATCCCGGTGCCCATCGTTCCGGCGCCGATAACGGCCGCTGCCTCGACGGCGAGCGCGTCGGACGGCGGCAGTTTGGGAATCTTGCCGAGCTGCCGCTCGGCGAAGAAGACGTGCTGCAGTGCTGCCGCCGGCGCCGAGCGGACCAGTTCGTCGAAGAGCCGGCGCTCGAGCGCCAAGCCGTCGGCGAAATCGAGTTCGACCGAACCCGCCACCGCGTCGATGAGGCGGTGCGCCGCGAGCCCGCCCTTGGCTTCGGCGGGAACGGTTTTGTGCGCCGCCGCGGCATCGAAGCCGGCCGTCTCCGCGTGGCGTTCCGAGAGCCGGCGTTTGGGTGCGTCCGCGAGTGCGCGTTCCGCGCGGGCGGCCGCCGCATCGACGACGCCGCCGGTCGCGATCTCATCGAGAATGCCGCGGCGCTGCGCGTCCGCGGCGGGGATCGTATCGCCCTTGAGCATCAACGTCAGCGCGTCGGCGGCGCCGATGAGCCGCGGCAAGCGCTGCGTTCCCCCCGCGCCCGGAAAGATGCCGAGCTTTATTTCGGGGAAGCCGACGTTTGTTTTGGCCCCACCGATGCGATAGTCGCAGGCGAGCGCGAGTTCCAAGCCGCCGCCCAGCGCGTCGCCGTCGATGGCTGCGACATACGTCTTTCCGCTGCGCTCGACGGCGGCCATCACGTCTTGGACCGATTTGCTGCCCGGAGGCGGTTCGTTCGCGAAATCCTTGATGTCCGCGCCGAAGCTGAACTTTCCGCCGGCGCCGGTGATGACGACCGCGCGAACCGCCGGATCGGTGTCGGCCGCTTCGACGGCGGCGATGATCGCGGCCGCTAACGCGAGCGAGATCGCGTTCGCCGGCGGGTTGTCGATGGTGAGGACGCGGATGCCGCCCGGGCGGTCCGCGGACGTCACGAGCGGAGAGGCGTTCGCCGCACTCATCTTACGCCACCACCAGCAGTTGACGGTCGAGCTTAAACTGCTCTTCGGACAGCGCGAAGACCGACGCCGAACCGTTGACGATCTCGTGCTGGAGCCAAAACGCCTGGCTCAGCACGTGGTCGGCGTAAAAGCGCGCTGTGGCAATCTTGGCGGCATAGAACGGATCGGCGTCGCCGGCCGCGATTTTCGCCGCGCTGATCGCCGCGGCGCGGGCCATCTGCCAGCCGCCGGCGACGACGCCCCACAGCTTGGCGTACGGAACGCTGCACGCTAGCGCCATATTGAGATCGGTCGCGCCGCTCTGTCCGACGTAGCGCGTCGCTTCGTCGAGCAGCTCGATGCTTTTGGTGAGCTGCTCTTTTATCACGCTTAGCTCGGCGTTGGAGGAGTCGAGGGTTGCGGCGGTTTGCCGCATCTGCGTGAGGACCAGCGTGAGCGCGGCGCCGCCTTCGCGCACTAATTTGCGCCCGACGAGGTCGACGGCCTGAATGCCGGTCGTGCCCTCGTAGATGCCGACGATCTTAATGTCGCGATACTGTTGTGCGATGCCGGTTTCTTCGATGTAGCCCGCCCCGCCGAAGATTTGCACGGCGGTCGAACACAGCTCGGTCGCGGTCTCCGCGCACCAGCTCTTGAGGACCGGAATCATCACTTCGATGAACGCCTTGTGCTCCGCGCGCACGGCCTCGTCGGGATGCCGCTTGGCGAGATCGAATGCCGCCGCCGCGACGTATGAGATCGCGCGCATGGCTTCGATTTGCGACTTCATCGACATGAGCATGCGCCGCACGTCGGCGTGCTTGATGATCGGCGCCGCGGCCTTGGATTTGCCGCCGACTTCGCGTGACTGCAGCCGCTCGGCGGCATATTCGAGCGCACTCTGGTAGGCGCGATCGGCGATCCCCAGGGCTTGCAGACTCATGCTGAAACGCGCGGAGTTCATCATGACGAACATGTAGGCGAGTCCGCGGTTCGCTTCGCCCACGAGGTACCCGATCGCGCCGCCTTTTTCACCGTAATTCAGCGTGCAGGTCGGGTTACCGTTGATGCCCAGCTTGTGTTCGATGCCCGCCGTGTAGACGTCGTTGGCCGCACCCAAGCTGCCGTCGGCATTGACCAGCCGCTTGGGAACGATGAAGAGCGAGATGCCCTTGACGCCCTCGGGCGCGTCCGGCAGCCGGGCCAGCACGAGATGAATGATGTTGGGCGCCAAGTCGTGATCGCCGAACGTGATGAAGATCTTCTGTCCCGTGATCTTGTAGTGATCGCCGTCGGGGACGGCCTTGGCGTGCACGGCGGCGAGGTCCGAACC
>PLAE01000271.1 GCA_003134035.1 Candidatus Velthaea versatilis | reverse complement strand
CGACGAAGTCGACCCACTAGAGTTGCGCGATATGCTGGATGGCGAGCGACGAAAGCGCGACGGTCAGCCATAAAATAAACCCAAGCGCCAGCGGCCGCGATCCGGCCCGCAAGAGCTTCGTCAGTGCGGTCTGCAAGCCGATCGCCGCGAGCGCCAGACTGATCAGAAACGTCGCCGCATCGCTGATCCCGGCATGCGCGCTAATCGGGATGACGCCGGCCGAGTTGATGACGGCGGCGGCGAGAAACCACAAAATAAACCACGGGACGATCGATCGCCACGGGATTGGTGTCTGCGTACCACGCTCGGACCGCGCGCGCAGCAGCGCCAACACGCCGACGATCGGCAAAATGAGGATTGCGCGGGTGAGCTTGACGATCGTCGCGCGCGTTCCCGCCTCATGCCCGTAGGCGAACCCGGCGGCAACCACCGACGACGTATCGTTTATCGCCGTACCGGCCCAAACCCCGAATTGGGTCTGCGTCATTCCCAGCACGTGACCGATGAGCGGGAACGTCAGCACGGCCGCGATGTTGTAGAGGAAAATCGTCGCGATCGACAGCGCCACTTCGTCTTCGCTCGGATCGATAACCGTCGCGACCGCGGCGATCGCCGATGCGCCGCAGATCGCCGTCCCGATCCCGACGAGTTCGCGCAGCTTGACGTCGAGCCGCAGCAGCCGGCCGGCGACGGGTGCGATCGCCAGTGCGATCGCGATCGTGCCGAGCGTTACGGGCAGCGTACCCAAGCCCGTCCGAACGATGCTCGTCAGCGAGATGCCGAAGCCCGAAACGACGATTGCGAACTGCAGGACGTTGCGGCCCGAAAATTTGACACCCAGGTCGAAGGCGGCCGGAAGCGCGGAACACGTGCGCAAGCCGACGCCGAGCAGAATCGCAATGACCGGTGCGCCGAGGATCGGCGCAAAGCCAGCAAGGTACGTTGCGACAACCGCCAAGACCGCCGCCAACGCCACCCCGGGAACAGCCCGAACAGACACATCTGCCGTCTTGCCGCAACCCGATATGCGGTGCCTTGCAAAGCCGGGGACGAACGGCTCGATACTTGCCACTGTGAAACCCGGCGGCCGGCGGCCGGGCGGCCGATTGGGACTACCCCAGTTGAAGCGGCCTCGAGTATCGTTTAAAGTCAGCATCATGAGTTCGCCCGCAGAGCAAGGCACGATGCAGTGGTTCGAAGGCGAGGTCAACGAGCTGGCAATGGAACTCGCGGCTTACCCGGTGGCCCGACCCGCGGTCGTTTACGGCAGTTCATCGATTCGCCTTTGGACGACCTTGAGCGCGGACCTCAAAGACAAGCGCGCGGTCAATGCCGGTTTCGGCGGATCGACGCTTGAAGCGTGCGCATTCTTCTTCAAGCGCATCGTGGTGCCGCTCAAGCCCGCTTCGCTGCTGGTGTACGCCGGCGAAAACGACCTCGGTGACGGCCGCTCGCCCCAAGAGGTGCTGGCGTTTTTTCGCGCATTGGCGGCCGAGGTCGAGGTGTCGTGTGGACCGATTCCCTTCGGCTTTATCTCGATCAAGCCGAGCCCCGCGCGCAGCGGGCTTTTGGACCGCATTCGGGAGACAAATGCGCTCGTGCGGGCCGAGATCGAACGCTTGCCGCACGGATTCTTCGTCCCCGTGCTGGACGCGATGCTGACGCACGGCAAGCCGCGCCCGGAGCTCTACCTGGCCGACGGCTTGCACCTGCGCCGCGCGGGGTACAAGCTCTGGACCGAACTCCTCGAGCCCTTCCGCGACAACATCTTCGGCGCGCCTCCGAGACCAGAAGAAGCTTAGCCCGGCTGGCGTCTGAATCGCGGCTCTGCGCTTTCCTAGCAACGGCGATCCCTCGCCCAAGCAGAAATGGCGAAACGACGCTTGACAAGCCCGGCGTCGGCCTTAGGATTGCTGCATGCCCCCCTTGGTTTCGGTTCAAGTCGTTCAATCTAGGAAGCTTGCTGCCGTCACGAGGCAGGTTCGCCTTGGAGCCGTTGGTAGCGTATGGGGAGCTGCTTTGGACCTCGTTTGGGCATTCCTACGAACGAATCCGGGCCTGCGAACCGACGGTCACAATGTCTTCCTCTACCGTCATCCCGAATTCCGGGAGGCCTTGATGGAGGTGGACTTCGGAGTCGAAGTAACCCGCTCGTTTGAGCGTTCCGGGGAGGTTCACGAAACCGATACGCCAGCGGGAGAGGCGGCAGTCGCGACGCACGTTGGGGGGTATGACTGCTTGAGCGAGACGCACAATGCGGTCCACGCTTGGGCTTCCGCAAAGAAGAGAAAGCTCGCTGGATACTCCATCGAAATCTATGGCGACTGGGCCGAAGATCCTAGCAATTTGGAAACGACAGTCATCTATCTTCTTCAAGAGTCTCATTTGGGCGCATCAAGCTAACTGGAACTGTCGCGGGCGCGCCTAACGATAGAACGAATAGACGGCGCTGTAATGGCGGGCCGACACGCCGCCGACATGCTGCGCGTCGCAGCCGCCGGCCGGCGGCAAACCGCCGGCGGTGTCGGTGCGGCGGACGTAGCGGACGCCGGCAAGAGCGCCGTCACCACGCGACGACGTGACCCGCAGCAGCAGCGAAGCCACGCTTTGCGGATGCTCGACTTTGGCTAGCGGATGAGCGCCGTCGGCGCCGATCATGCTGCCGTCGACCGCGACCCAGATCGGTCCGGCGCTGTGCGTGCCGAAATCGCTGCCGTCGTCGGCGATGAGCACCGCTTTGGGCCCAACCAATGTCCAGGCAAAGCCACCGGCCGGCGTTGCCCGGCACGCGTACACCTGCGCCCCGCCGCCTTGCACTTCGCGCACCAGCGTCGCGTCTGGCGGCGGCTGCGGCTCCGTCTCTTGCGCGCCGCCGGGACCGCCGCTCGCCAGCGCCCAGAGTATCCAGACCACCCCGAGAACGAAGCTGCGCCACACTGCAATCATGATCGTTCGGCGTTCGAACGCGCGAGGGCGACAACCCTTCGCGGGGGGCGGTTAGTACTCGCGCAGTTCGGAGATCGTGCTCCCCCGATTTATGCCACCACGCAGCCGCGTGCTCAGCCACACGCCGCCGATCGTCGCGAGGTACGGCAGGCTCAGCAGCAATTCGGGCGGAGCGGCGCTCCCGAGTACCAGCTGCGCTTTGATGCCGAGGTATTCGGCGAGTGCGAAGAACGTCGCGGCGGCGCTGGCGCCGAGCGGGTTGGCCGCACCGAACGTGACTGCCGCAAACGCCATGAACCCGCGGCCCGCCGTCATGCCGATGCTGAACACATCGAGACTGCCCAAGGCCAGCTCCGCGCCGCCCAACGCGCACAGCACGCCGCCAAGCGCCAAGGCGATCAAGCGCATCTGCGCTGGATCCGCGCCGACACTGCGCGCCGCGAACGGATGCTCGCCGCTTGCGGCAAGGCGCAGACCGAACCGCGTGCGCCGCAGCGCGAGCCAGAGCAGCCCGACGACGAACGGCAGCGCCAGCACGAGCACCGACAGGCCGGCGAATTCACCGGCCCACGCCCCGAGGTGCGGCAGGGCGAACGGCGCGCGGACCGCGCCTTCGGAGCCGTAGATCGACTGAATGGCAAGATCCGAACCGCCGAGTCCCAGTCCCGTCAAACCGAGCCCCGCGATGATTGGGTTCGCGCGCAGTTTCTCGATCACGAACCAGAGCAGCAGCGAGCCCAGCACGCAGACGCCGATTGCCACCGCGAGCCCGAACGCGACCGATGACGACTGCTTGGAGGCCACGACCGCCGCGCACGCGCCGGCGATCATCAAGCCTTCGAGACCCAAGTGCGGGATGCCCGAACGCTGGGCGAGTACGCCGGCCAGCGTCACGTAAATAAGCGGGGTCGCCGCGCCAAGAATTCCGACCAGCGCTTCAATCATCGGGTCACGATGCAACGCGCTCGCGCTGCGGCGCCGATTCGAGCGTGCGCCTCCGCTGCGCCCGGCGCGGCATGCGCGGCCAAGCCCGCGCGGTAATGAACAAGGTGATCGCAGCGTTGATGATATCGATCGCCGCCGCCGGCAATCCGGCGATCACCGGCAGGTATAAGCTGGCCGCCGCAAGCCCGCCGAAAAACACCGCCACGATCGCGGCGCCCGGAACGGACAACCCGCATACCAGCGCGATCAAGACGGCCCCGAAGCCCAGCGTCGGCGCCGAACCGCTCACGAGCCGGCCGCTGGGTCCCAAGAGCTCGAGCGCACCGGCCAGTCCCGCTAGTCCGCCGCTCACCAGAAACGCCGTCATCGCGATCCGCTCCGAGGGCGCGCCTTGCCAGCGCACCATCACCGGATTGCGCCCGGCCAAACTGCCCAGAATGCCGAAAGCGGTTCGATCGACGAGCAACCAGACCAGCACGCCGACGACGGCCACGATCGCGATGAGCGTGAACGAGACGCCGCTCGACGTCGCGATGCGCAACGCCGCGGCAACCGGCCGGCCCGCCGCGACCTGCCCGCTGCCCGACGGATCTTTGAGCGGTCCGGAGGTCACGTACACGAGCGCAAGCGCGGCGATGAAGTTGCCCATGAGCGTCGTGATCACTTCGTCGGTCCCCGAACGAATGCGCAGCAGACCCGGGACGAACGCCCAGAGCGCGCCGCCGGCAATACCGGCCAGCAGCGTGAGCGGGATCGCGAGCAGCGGCGGCCCGGCGCGCCAGGCATCGGCGATGAAAGCCGCGGCGATGCCGCCCAGGTAAAATTGCCCCTGCGCGCCGATGTTGAAATAGCCGAAGCGAAACGTGAGCAGCACGCCGAGCGCCATGAGAAACAGCGGCATCGTCCAGCGCAGGGTGTGAACGAAGGCGTGCGGCGCGAGCACGGCACCCGCGGCGATGTTGACGAACATCGACGTCGCCGAATAGCCCGCCAGCGTGAAGATGCCGCCGCACAGCGCGAGCGCCAGCGCAACGAACGCGAGCGCGCGACCGATCGACAGAAGCTGTCCCCGCAGCACGGCGTTCACGGGGTCGCCAGCGTCAGCGCCGCGGACGATGCGCCCGTCATCGCCGCGCCGATCGCGCCCAAATCGTACGGTGCGCAAAACTCGCCGACGATGCGGCCCGAGAGCATCACCACGACGCGATCGCTGATATCGAAAAGTTCGTCGAGATCCGACGAGATGACGAGCACGCCGCAGCCGCGTTCACGCGCCGCGCGCAACGCCGCCCACACGAACGCCGTCGCGGCGATGTCCAGGCCGCGCGTCGGCTGCGCGGCGACGATGAGCATGGCGTCGTCGTCGATCTCGCGCGCGAAGATCGTTTTCTGCGCGTTGCCGCCGCTCAGCGCGCCGGCCGGCTGATCGACCGAGGCGAAGCGCACGCTCCAACGCTCGAGCGCCGACCGGCATAGCCCGCGCAGACGCTGCGGGTCGACCAGCCGCAATTGCCGGCCGGCGACGAGCAGCCGCGCCGACCAATTTTGCCAGAGTGCGCTCGACAGGCTGAGGCCCTCGACGTTGCGCTCGAACGGGATGATGCGCAATCCGTGGCCGCGCCGCTCGAGCAGCGAGGTTCGCGTGAGGTCGCGTCCGCCGCAGTTCAGGCGTCCGGCCGACAACGCGCATAAACCCGCGATCGCGTTGACGAGCGTGCGCTGTCCGTTGCCCTCGACGCCGGCGATGCCGACGATCTCACCGTGTCCGACGGTCAGATCGACGTCGGCGAGCGGCGGTCCGTCGGGCGTCGCGCGAGTTGCCGCACCAAGTAATTCGAGCGCCGGCAGCTTGTCGTCGCGCGCCGCGTGCGGCGCCGGCACATCGATCGTCGCGCCGACGTTCGCCGAGCCCACGATCGCGTGAGCGAGGTCGCCGGCGTTCATCGCCGCGGCCGGCAGCAACGTTGCGACGAGCTCACCGGCGCGCAGGACGGTTATCGTTTCGGCGACCGCGAGCACTTCGTGAATCTTGTGCAAGATAACGAGCACGGTGACGCCGGCGGCCCGCAGCCGCCGGATGCGCGCGAAGAGCCGTTCGATCGCCGGCGGCGCGAGCACGGCGGTCGGTTCGTCGAGGATGAGGACGCGCGCGTCGCTGCAGAGCGCGCGCGCGATCTCGACGCCTTGCTGCGTCTCGACCGGCAAATCGCGAATGCGATCGCCGGGGCGTGCCGCGACGTCGAGGCTTGCGAGATGATCGCGCCAGCGCCGTTCAAGCGCCCGGCGGGAGTAGACCGGTCCGGTCCGCCGCGTGCTGCCGAATTCCATCGCTTCGGCAACTGTGAACGACGGCGGCAGCGCGAAACTTTGATGCACGAGTTCGACGCCCGACAGCCGCGCCGCGCCGACGTCACCGACCCGAATCTCGCGGCCGTCGATCGCCAAGCGGCCTGTCGTCGGGCGCACGATTCCGGCGCAAACCCGGGCGAAGGTCGTTTTCCCCGCGCCGTTCTGTCCGACGACGGCGTGAATGCGGCCGCGCTCGAATGCGACACTTACGTTGCGCAGCGCGAGCACCTCGCCGTAGGCGACGCTCACATCGTCGCACGCGACGGCCGTCACGTCGACACCGGCCCTCACGTCAACACCGTCACGAACGGAACGTGCAGCGTTCCCGCGACGATTTGCGCGCGGGCCCGTTCGACCGCCGGCCACAGCGCGCGCAGGCGCTCGACTTCGGCGGCGGGCGCCGCGCGAACAAACAACGGCGAAGCGACAAAATCAACGACGCCGTCCTGCAAGCCGCTCTTATAATGCCCGCCCGTCCACGCCGGACGGAGCGCCGCCATCGCCTGGCCATACATCGAACGGCCGAAGTCACACTGCGTGATCGCCGCGACCGTCGCCGGGCCCAAGGCGAACTGCGGCCGCGCGCCGCCGCTCACCACGCGGCCGGGCCGGGCGTTCGCGGCTTGGATCACGCCCAGATCCGAGGCGGCACCGTCGGCTTGGACGTAGTCGATGCCGCCGGCAAACATCTGGTTGGCGATCTCCAGCGCCTTGGCCGGATCTTGAAACGAGCCGACGAACGCCGCGTCGACACCGGCGTTCGGGCGCACGCTGCGCGCGCCGGCGATCATCGCGTTCACGCCGGCGACGAGATTGGGGATGCTCGCACCGCCGATGTAGCCGATCCGGTCGGCCCGGCTCATGCGCGCGCCGCACACCCCCGCCAAATACGACGACAGATGCGTTTCGTAGGACACCGTGCGCAGATTCGCGATCGGCGGCACGATCGGGTCGCCGTAGATCTGCACGTAGCGCGTCTTGGGAAACGCCGGCGCGACGGCTTTGAGCGGCTCGGTCATCTCCTCGAATGTCGTGAAGACGATTGCGGCTCCCGCTTCGCCGAGCAGTTGCAGGATCGGCTCGAAGTTCGACGGGTCGGCGGCGTAGACGGCGCGCGCGGTCAAACCGCGCTCGCGGGCAACCCGGTGCAGCGCGGCGATCATGCCGTCGACCACGCCGTTATCGCCGGCGGCCTGCGTATGCAGCAGCGCGACGAGCGGGCCCGTCGCGTCGGCGGCCTCGGCGCGGTCGCCGAACGCGCAGGCGCCGGCCAGCGCGGCGAGGCCGCGCAACACGGTCCGCCGGGCAAGGCGGGATGCCACCTAGGAGCCGACTTTCTCTCGCTCGCGCATCTCCGAGAGCACGGTGTCTTCGGGCATCGGTCCAGGCGCGCGCAAAAAGGCCCGCATCTCGTCGGTCTTGGCTTTCCAGCGATACGGATCGATCCCGCGCACGAGCACGAAATCCCGCATGTCGTAGTAGTTGCTGACCGGAACGTTGCGCGGGCTGTACGCGATCGGCGTTTCGGCACGTGCATATTGATAGAGCAGCGCGCGGCGGAAGCCGCTCGGACGCCGGTTCGTCGTCGAACTGTGCAGAATGTAGCCGCTGAAAAAAACCGCCGACCCGGGCCGCAGCGGGATCGGCACGGCCGTCTCGAGGCCCGGAAAATCGTAACATTCCTCGGCCCGGTCGAGATTCGGATTGTTGTGCGGCCGCATCGGATACAGCACGCCCGACGCATGCGAGCCCGGAATCATCCGCAAACAGCCGTTTTCCTCGGTGGCTTCGTCGAGCGCGATCCAGGCGGTGCACAGCGAACGATCGCGGGTCGGCACGAAGTTCTCGTCTTGATGCCAGGCATTGCCGGGCATCCCGGCGTGTTTGATAAAAAATTGGCTAGCGAACGATTTGACGTTTTCGCCGACAAGCCGCACGACGACGTCGGCGAGCCGATCGTCGGACATGAAGGCCGTCAGCATGGGCGAGACCTTATGCACGTGCGTGCAGGTCACGTAGCGCGCGAGCACCGTTTCTTCGGTTTCGTGGGCAGCCGGCGTGACGAGTCCTTCGACCACGCCGCGCTCGCCGCGGCAGACGGCGGTCCCTTCGGCCAGAATCGCTTCGATCGCCTGGGCGTCGATGAGATCCTCGACGATAAGATAACCGTTCGCCGCGTAAAACGCGACGTCGGCATCCGAGACGCGCTGTGTCTGAATCATCGTGCGGCGTTTCGCGTCGGAAGGACGCGGCGGCTTTAGCCAATTGGCCGATGGTGGGCAGACCCGCGCCGGGAACGCCCGCCCATGCGCGTGACCGACGACGATCTTCAACCACCATCCGAGACCGAACGTTCGGTGCGTGCATGACCGCGATCGCAATCGACGGCGCCCACATCCTCACCGAGCGGCGCTTCGCACGCGGCACCGTCCTCATCGAGGGCGGGACGATCGCCGCCGTCGCCCGGCACGACGACGAGCGGCACGCCCTGTGTGCGGCAGCCGCGGAAGTCGTCGCTGCGCACGGTACCTGGCTCATCCCGGGACTCGTCAGCGCGCACACGCACGCGTACGCAACGCTGCTGCGCGGAACGCAAAGCGCGCTGCCGCTCGAACTCTGGGCGCTGTACACGATCGCTTACGGCGCCGGGCTCGACGACAGCGCGATCGCGACGGCCATGCTGCTGCACGCGGCTGAATGCATCCGCAGCGGGATTACCGGAATCGTCGATCACTTTCCGCACGTGGGCCAAGCGGAGGCGGCGCTGGCCGCTCACGAAGCGTCGGGATTGCGCGTTTTGTTCGCGCCGTTCGTTCAAGATATCAGCGACTACGATCTGTTCGGCATCGACGTTCCGCCCGCGCTGCGGGCGCTGGCGGCGGTCGGGCCGCTCGATTGTCCGGCCTTCGAGGACCGCTTCGCGGGATTTGCGGCGGCGGCACGCGGCGGTTCAGGCCGGGTAATGCTCGCGCTCGGACCCAACGCGCCGCAGCGCTGCTCGCCGGCACTCTGGTCGCTGTGGCGCCGCTTGCGCGAGCGGCACGCGGTCCCCGTCCACGCGCATGCGCTCGAGACGCGCGCGCAGGCGCGCATCGCGCAGCAGCGCTGGCCCGCCGGGGGGATGATCGCGGCGATGGACGAGGCGGGGTTGCTCGCCGACGGGCTCACTCTGGCGCACGCCGTGCACACGTCGGCAGCGGAGCGTGAACTGTTGGCGCGGCGCGGGGTGGCCGTCGCGCACAATCCGCTCAGCAATCTCACCCTGGGCAGCGGCATCATGCCGCTGGGGGCCTACGCGGAGGCCGGCGTCACGGTCGGCATCGGCACCGATGCCTCGAATTGCGGGGGCCGCCACGATCTCTTCGAGGCGATGCGCCTCGCGCTCACGCTGCCGCGCGCCGGCGAACCCGACGCGCGCACGTGGCCGAGCGCGGAGCGGATCCTCACGATGGCAACCACCAACGGCGGCCGCATCCTGGGCTCCGGCCCGCGGCCGACGGGTATCGCGGCCGGCGCGCTCGCGGACCTCGTGCTCGTGCGCCGCTCGAACGCGGTCAACACGCTCCTGGCCGAAACGATCGACGGCTTCGTCGCGCACGCCGGCCGGGATGCCGTCGAGGCGGTGATGATCGACGGCCGCTGGGTGCTGCGCGACGATCGCATCTTGGCCTTTGACGAGCCGCGCCTGCTGCACAGCGTCGCCGCAGTCCACGCGCAGATCGCGGAACGGTCGGCCCCGACGATCGCCGCGATCGACCGCGACCTGGGGGCGGTTGCAGCGCAATTTGCGCCGTGGATGCAGCCGTTCTGAGCAGCGCTGCGAGCGCTTCGTTCGTTCATTCGGCGTTAGCAGATGCGTACAACGCTGTCGGTTGCGGCGTTCGTACCTGTGAACCAGGGAAATCACTCGATCAACGGCGTTCGCCGCCGCGAATTAGGCCAAGCTGCTCGCCGCGGTAGCTAATGCGGTAATCTCGTCCCAGCGCCCGGCCGCCATCGCGTCTTTGGGCGTGAGCCACGACCCGCCGACGCACGCGACGTTCTTACACGCGAGAAATTGCGGGGCGGTCGCCGCCGAGATGCCGCCGGTCGGGCAAAAGGTGACGTCCGGCAGCGGTCCATAGATCGCGTTAAGCATGCCCACGCCGCCCGCCGGCACGGCGGGAAAGAGCTTGAGCTGCTTGAAGCCGGCCGCCGACGCCGTCATGACCTCGGACGGTGTCATCACGCCCGGCAACAGCGGCAGACCACTTTCGTTCGCCGCCGCGATCAAGGCCGGCGTGAGCCCCGGCGAGACGCCGAAGACCGCGCCCGCGGCGCGGGACGCGGCAAACTCCTCGGGTCGCGTCAACGTGCCGACACCCACGATCGCGTCCGGCACCGCGTCGACCATCGCGCGAATGGCGTCGAGTCCATGCCGCGTGCGCAACGTTACTTCGAGAACACGAATCCCGCCCCCGACCAGCGCCCGCGCCAACGGAACCGCGTAGCTGAGGTCGTCAATGGCGATGACCGGAATCACCTTCGACGTGCGCATAATCTCTAGGAGCGTCATATTCCTCTCTTACCGTTTGGACGAAGTTGTCTTCCGCGAAGCCGAAGGCTTCGGCTTCGCGCACCCGGACGGGATCGTGCAGCGGAACCGCCGGCGCAAGCGACGTCAGCGCGAACGTCGTGGCGCCGAGTTCCGCCGCGCTCACATTGGCCCGAAAGAGCGTGAAGAGTTCGCGTCCCATGCCGATTCCGTTAGCGGACAAATCCGCGCGCGCCGGCGTGCGCGCCGCCCAGACCTCGGCCGAAACGCGCGCGTCGAGCCGGCCGGCCACCGCGTCGAGCCGGATGATATCGCCGTCGCGGACCAGCCCCAGCCGGCCGCCGGCAAGCACTTCGGGCGAAACGTGGATTGCCGCCGGCACCTTCCCCGATGCTCCCGACATGCGGCCGTCGGTGACGAGCGCGACGTGATATCCGGCGTCTTGCAAGTTCGACAGCGGCGGCGTCAGCGCGTGCAGTTCGGGCATTCCGTTCGCGCGCGGACCTTGAAAGCGCACCACCGCGACGAAATCACGCTCGAGTTGGCCGAGTTTGTAGGCGTGCATGAAGGCTTCTTGCGAATCGAAGACCAGTGCCGGCGCCTCGACGGTGCGATGTTCGGGTTTGACCGCCGAGATTTTCATCACCGCTCGGCCCAGGTTACCCTCGACGAGAATGAGCCCCCCGTCGGCCGCGAACGGCGCAGCGACCGGGCGCAGCACGCTTTCATCGCCGCTGCGCGCCGGCACCGGGTTCCAGATCACGTCCGTGTCGCGTAAGAACGGCTCGGCACAATGCGCGCGCAAACCGCGGCCCAGAATCGTCGTCACGTCGTCGTGCAGGAGTCCGGCGTCGAGCAATTCGCGGATCACGAAACCCGTGCCGCCGGCGGCCGCGAAGTGGTTGACGTCGGCCTCGCCGTTGGGATAAATTCGCGTCAGCAGCGGAACGACCGTCGACAACCGGTTAAAGTCGTCCCAGTCGATGACGATCCCGGCCGCCTTGGCAATCGCCACCAGATGCAGCGTGTGATTCGTCGAACCGCCCGTCGCCAGCAGACCCACGATCGCGTTCACGATCGCTTTTTCGTCGACGATCCGGCCCAGCGGGATGTAGCCGGCGCCGCGATCGGTCAGCGCCACCGCGCGCGCCGCCGCGGCCGCCGTCAAAGCGTCGCGCAGCGGAGTGTTCGGCGTGACGAACGCGGACCCGGGCAGATGCAAACCCATAACTTCCATCAACAGTTGGTTGCTGTTGGCGGTGCCGTAGAATGTGCACGTGCCGGCGCCGTGATAGGATTGCGATTCGCACTCGAGCAGTTCTTCGCGACTGGCTTTGCCTTGCGCGTACAACTGACGGATGCGCGCCTTTTCTTTATTGGACATGCCGCTGGTCATCGGGCCGGCCGGAATGAACACGCCCGGCAGATGACCGAAATGCAGCGCACCGATCAAGAGGCCGGGCACGATCTTGTCGCACACGCCCAGATACACCACCGCGTCGAACATGTTATGGGACAAGGCGATGGCGGTCGACATCGCGATCGCGTCGCGCGAGAACAGCGACAGTTCCATGCCCGGTTGACCCTGCGTCACGCCGTCGCACATCGCGGGGACGCCGCCGGCGAACTGCGCGACGCCGCCGGCTTTACGCACCGCGTCTTTGATGATGTGCGGATAGCGCTCGAACGGCTGATGCGCTGAGAGCATATCGTTGTAGGCCGAAACGATCGCGACGCACGGCAGCTTTTGCTCACGCAAGACGAGCTTGTCGCCGACGGGGAAGGCGGCAAAACCATGCGCCAAGTTCGTGCAAGACAATCCGCCGCGCTGGACGCCGTCGGTTCGTGCCGCCGCCAAATCCGACAGGTAGGCGGTTCGCGTCGTCCGGCTGCGCCCGGTAATTCGCGCGGTAACCGCATCGAGTACGGGATGTGTTGCCATACTGCTCCTCATCACCGGTTCGAGGATGACGACGAACGCAGGAACTTTTACGCCCCATGCGCGCCCGCCGCAATAAGCCAGCGCTCGATTCGAGGCCGCCGTTCTCGCTGCGTCGCCTTCGCGCCGCTCCGGCCTCGCCCTCTGGACGAACGAGCAACGTCCGCGCGGCCGGCCCCGGCGGGTCGCCGCCCGCGCGGCTCCGTGAGCGGCGCGCTTAGACCGACTGGCGGGCTTGGGTTCGGGCCGGGAGTTTCCAATTGGGGCGCACGAAGTGGCAGGTGTACCCAGCCGGATAGCGCTGGAGATAATCTTGATGTTCGGGTTCGGCTTGCCAGAACGGGCCGGCCGGGGCGACCTCGGTCACGACTTTGCCGGGCCAAAGCCCGGACGCGTCGACGTCGGCAATGGTGTCCTCGGCGATCCGCTTCTGCTCGTCGCTCGTATAGAAGATCGCGGAGCGATAGCTTAGCCCGCGATCGTTGCCCTGCCGGTTCTTGGTGCTCGGATCGTGGATTTGGAAGAACACCTCCAGGAGTTCGCGGTAGCTGATCCGTTGCGGATCGAAGATGATCTCGACGGCTTCGGCATGCGTCCCGTGGTTGCGGTACGTGGCATTCGCGACGTCGCCGCCCGAATAGCCGACCCGAGTGGAAACCACGCCCGGGTAACGGCGCAGCAAATCCTGGACGCCCCAAAAGCAGCCGCCGGCGAGGATCGCGCGTTCGGTTGATGCGGTCATGCTGTGTCTTCTTCTCCCGCGGAAACGGCCGCGCGTCAGTTCTGCGCGGCCTCGATCCACACGACCACCAGGCACGAGTTTTCGTTTCGTCAGAACCGGAGCCGGCGCTAGGCCAGGCGGAGTGCGCCTTAGCGCGAGTGTGCGAAGTAGCCGAGAACGCTGCTCGCGGCCAGACCCGCTTGGATTTGAAGCGCGATCTGAAGCTGCGCCTGCGTCTGTGCGGCGGCCGCCTTCGTCGCTGTCTTGGCGACGTCGGTATCGGCGATGTTGGAGGCCGCAGCGGTGAGATTCACGCTCGCGGTCCGGCTGTTTTGCTGATCAATCCCCAGCGCCACCGTTTGCGAACCCAGCGTCGCTTGGCTACTTCCGATCGCCGCCGTCGCCGCGTCGGTCGCGTGTTCGAACGAGCTCGCCGACGACGACGACGACAGATCGACGTTCGAAAGCCCGAGTGCCCCGGTTCCGCTCGATGGCAGCGACAGCGCGCCGGTGCTGCCCTCGTTCGCGCCCGTTTGGACCGCGACGGTCGGCGTGCTCCCGGCGAGCAGCGAAACACCGTTGTATTGGGTCGAACCCGCGATCCCATTGATCGCTTGCGTGGTCTGACCGGCTTGCGTTTGCAAGGCGGCACGATCGCTTGCCGAGAGGAGATCGTTGTTCGCCGCCACGGCCAGCGTATTGAGTGATCGGGCGGCATCGGAGATCGTTACGAGAGCGCCTTGCGCGACGTTGCTCGCATCGATCGCGGACTGCGCGTTGCTCGCCCCCGCCGTGAAGCCGGCGGCTTGCGTCAGCAGCGCGTTTGCCGCCGCAAGACCCGCCGGATCGACGGCGGCCGATGTGATGCGCTTGCCGCTCGAAAGCTGATTTGCCGTCAGCGCGAGAGCTTGATGGGTCGAATTCGACGCCGACGCGGATAAGGTTAGCATGATGAGCACGTCCGTTCAAAGCATTCGCACGCGCCGGTTCGAGGTGAAGGCCGGCATACGCTTGATAGTTCTGCATCGGCGAACGATGTGCAAAGTTGAGTGCGCAAAGCTGCGGCGTGCGACGGTCGCTGCCGAAAACGGCGTTCAGCCTCGCACAGTGCGGCGATCGTTTGTGTGGCCAGGGCGCAGATTCCGCTCCAAAACTGCCGATATTGATGGGAGATGTTATTGCTTCGGGGCGCGCTGCGAACGATCGCAACCGCGCTGGAAACGCCCGCTTCGCTGTCGGAGACGATTGCGAGCATCGAACGCGCCCTCTGCGGCGCGCTGCACCCCGCTCGGGTGCGAATTCTTAACGCCGGCGAATCGAGCGGCGGCCTCGGGAAAGAGATTCCGCTTCGGCTCGACGGTCACGTCGTGGGCAGCCTGTGTGTGCAATCCGTGCCGCGCGCGCTCGAAGCCGAGGTCGAAGACATCCTGCGGCTGCTGGCCCCGCCGATCGCCGCCGCGATCGCCTACCGCCGGCGGCCCGAACGGCGGGGCCGGGACGGGCTGCCGGCCAACATCGACGCGCTCTGCCGCATCCCCAATCGGCGCGGATTCGACGAGCACATGCAGGAGGCGTGGGACCGCGCGCTGGCGCGTGAGGCTCCGCTGGTGATGGCGCTTGTCGACGTCGATTTCTTCAAACCGTACAACGATCGCTACGGCCATGTCGGCGGCGACCGCTGCCTGCAGCAGGTGGCGTCGCTGCTGATCAAACGGCGCAACGGCGACGACGGCTTCGCGGCGCGCTACGGCGGCGAAGAATTCGCCCTGGTCTTCGAAGAGACGACGCTCGAACGCGCGGTCGCCGAAATGCAGCAGATCTGCGATCGGCTCGCGGCACTGCAGATCGAACATGGCGGGACGACCTTGGGCCGGGGCTCGATAAGTGCCGGCGTCGCGGCGGTCGTCCCCGCGCCCGGCCGAACGGTCGTCGAACTCATCGCCGATGCGGACCGATCGCTCTACGGGGCAAAGCGGTTCGGTCGCAATCGGATCTGCGCGGGTGCCTTTGTCTCCAAAGCGCCCGTAGTTGCGAGGTTGCGCGCCCGCGAACGAACGTTCGTGGCGACGGACGCTCCGAGTTTCGGCCGCGAGGACGATCTCGCGCGGATCGTATCGGCGTTGCGTCATGCCCGGATGCTCACCCTCGTCGGACCGCGCGGGATCGGCAAGAGCCGGCTGCTGACGCTCGTTGCCGATCAGGCCGCGAGCCGCTTCCACCGGCCCGTCGTCTACGTCGAATCCGAATTGCTGCGCTCCGACATGGACCCGGCCACCGCCTTAGCCTCGGCGTGCGATCTCACCTTGGAGGCCGGCGGCGTGCTCGATACGGTGACCGAGTTTCTCGCTGATCGCGAGGCGATCGTCATCCTCGACGACGTCGAAGCGGCGCGGGCGGAGATCGGCCTCTTGTGCAGTCACCTGTGCGCACGCACCAGCGGCGTTTCGATCGTTGTGGCGGCGCACTCGCCCGTGGGCATCCCCGGCGAACGTACGATCGTCGTTCCGCCGCTCGACGACGAGGCCGCCTTTCAAATGCTGGCGTTTCACAGCGGCGTCGATCCGGCGGCGGCCCGCAGCATTCTGCGCAATCTCGGCGGAAATCCCGGCAGTATCGAGGCCGCCGCCGCGTGGATCGTGCAGCTCGGCGCCGACGCGGTCATCGACCGCCTTAAGACCGTCACCGCCGTGTTGAGCGATCCGGCACAAGTCGCGCCGCTGTTCACGCCCGATCCCGTCTAAACCCGGCCGACGCGCTGCAACGAACATTCGCTTCGCACTCGCGCGCGAAGCGAATGTTCGTTGTTATTTATGGCCGACCACGCAAACCATCGCCTCGACGACGATCGGGTCGAACTGCTGGCCGCGGTCTTCGAGCAGTCGGTCGAGGGCGTTTTCGGGCGACAGCGGTAAGCGGTAGAGGCGCCGCCCGATCATCGCGTTGAACGCGTCGGCGACCGTGACGATGCGGGTCGCCAGCGTGATTTGCGAACCGACGAGACCGTCGGGGTAGCCGCGGCCGTCCAACCGTTCGTGATGCGAGCGCACCGCCGGAGCGAGATTGCGCAGCGGTCGCAGCCCGCTAACGATCTCCTCGCTCGCGAGCGCGTGCGACCGCATCACCACCCACTCGGAATCCGTCAACGCGCGCGGCGCTTTGAGGATTTCGGAGCCAACGCGGACTTTGCCGACGTCGTGCAGCAGCCCGCAGCGCGAGACATAGGTGACTTCGGTCTCCGAAAGCGAGAGCCGGCGGCCGATACGGCCGCACCATGCCGATACCGCGTTTGAGTGTTCGGCCGAGAGCGGGTCGGCCGTTTCGAGCTTCTCGATCAGCCCGTGCACGAGCATGTCGATCTCGTCGAGCGGCGGCTCGGATCGCAGGCGCAGCGGACGCGGCTTGAAGGCGACGGCGCAAATCGAGTGTTCCAGCGCGCCCAGCCGCATCACGACTTCACCGTCGCCGGTGTCAAGATTGCCGAGTTGCGCGATCACCGCGCGGCAGGCACTCGCGAGCATTGAGCCGATCTGCGGAAAGCCGCGATACGACTCGCAGATCTGGTCGACCCAGGTCACGATGTCCAGAAACGAACCGTGCTCGAGCGCTTGCAAGAGGCGCTCGAGGAATTCTTCGGCGACGACGCCCACCGCGAGGGTCCGTTGACCTTCGATAACGCCATCGCTGATGATCCGCCAAACGATTTCGTCGCGGCTGCGATCGAGGTAGTTCTGAGCTTCGGTCACTACAAGCATGGGTAAAACTCAAGCTTCCTGGAGGACGGCATTGGAATCGGCTACGGTCAGCGGCGAACGCGCGATCGCGCGCAACACCGCTCCCGGATCGACGCAATCGAGCTTCGTCACGATCGATTCGAGCTGGTGCGCCGTGACCAGCAGGTTTCCGCTGGTCAACCTGGCCAGCACGTTGCGTTCGCGCAAATTGAGGTTATTCAAACGCAGCGTTGCGTTTTCGGCCAGCGGGAAGGTCATGATCATCCGCGCGACGCCGCCGAAGTGCTGCTGCTCGAGCGTTGCAAACAATCCCAGCAACGCCGTCTGATTGCGCGCACCGCGATAGCGCTCGCACAGCGCTTCGAGCGCTCGCCGCAGCGCGGCCAAGCGCGGCGACAAGCCTTGCGCTTCGGCATCGATTTGTCCGAACAGCTCGTCCGCCGATTCGCTGCGGCCGAGCAGGATCAGCGCCAGCGCTAGAAAGAGGCGCGCGCGCGCGATACGATGGCCGCCGGAGAGCGTCTCGAGCAACTCGATCGACGAACGGATCGCCATCGTGGACTCCGCGGTCAAGCCGGCGGCGGCGGCATACACCGCAACTTCGGCCCAGCGCAGCGCCTTGCGATCCGCGCTCCACTGCTGTTCGGCGCTCGACAAGAGCAAGTGATACGCACCCGCATAGTCACCCGTCCAGCCGGCGCGCAGCGCCTGCGAGGCGATCAAGGCTTCGTAGGCGTCGCGGCCGCTGCAGCGCGCGTCGATGGCGCGCAACTTCTCATCGAGCACCTCGATTGCGTCTTCATCACCGCGTTCGACTTCGATCTCGAGCTTGGCAACAAGGGCCAAGAGATGGTTTCTGAGGCTGCCGGACTTCGCGGCGCACTCGGCGACCTCTTCAAGCAGCGCGAGGCTCTCGGTCGGATCGTCCTCGAGGTCCGACGCGACGTTGTACAAAACCGTCAGCGCGCCCGCCGCGATGTCGAAGAAACCGTCGCGCTGCGCGATCGCGAGCGACGCCGACGCCAAGGCTTTCGCCTGCACGCCGTCGTTGCGAAAGAGCGCCACGTACGCGGCCTGGTGGTGCACGCGCGCCTGCAGATGGCTGCTCGCCAACCCGGCGACGAGCGCCAGCGCTTTGTCCGCGACCGCACGCGCTTCGTCAAAGCGTCGAGCGAAGACGTACGCCGGTCCCAGCGCGGAGTGCGCGTAGCAGCGCAGATCGGGTAAGGCAGCCTCGTTGCCGGCGAGCTCTTCGAGCAAACCGATCGCCTCGGACCGCCCAAAGCGCACTAAATGCGTTCCGTATTGATACGCGATCTGATTGCGCACGCCGGCATCGACGGCGCGGTCCAGTGCGAGTTGGAACCACGACTCCGCCGTGTCAAACCGGCCGACCCGCGACTCGAATGTCGCCCTGATCGCGAGGATGACGGGACTGCCGGTGCGCGCGATCGGGTCGAGCGCATCGATCGCCTCTTGGATCGAATCGCCGTAGCCCGCTTCGACAAAGGCCAATCCGCGCTGCTCGATGAGTCCGGCTATCGCGGCGAATTCGCGTCCGTGGATAAAGTACGCGAGTGCTTCCACGATGCGGTTGCACTTCGCTAGCGCATGGCCGGTCCGGGCATGTGCCGCGTAAACCGCGTCGACTCCGCCGGCGGCTACCCGGTCGCGCAGCGCATCGGCGAACAAGGTCTTGTAGCGCAGCCGGCCGTCGCGTTCTTCGAACGCCTGCGGGATCTTTTCGCGCAGCACGGCAACGCGCTCGGCGGCATCGGCGAATCCCGCGGCGCACAAGAGCGCCTCATCGAGATCGGGAAAGCTCGCGCTTTCGACGAGCATCTGCCGTTCGGCTGGCCCCAGCCGAGCCAGCGTCTCATCGACGCAGCGTTCGTACGGGTTACCCCCCGCATCGAGGACGCGTTGGGCGATCGCCGCGTCCGGCGCCGTCGTCTGAAAAGCGAACAGCAGTTGGCCGATCGAACCGCGCGTCGCCTCGAAAAGCTGCGCGACGACGCGCGGGTCGAGCCGCGGCGCCGTCTGCTGCGCGAGCACATCGGCCTCGGCACGCGAAAGGCGCAGCATGGTCTCACCGATCGGCACGTCGGCGTCGCCGTGGGCCAGCCACGTTGCGAAGGGCAGCTCGGCGGTCGAGCGGGTTGCGAGAACCCAGCGCGTCGCAACTCGCGTACGCTCGATGACGCCGGCGATGAACGCCGCGATCGTCGCATCGGTTTCGCAATAGTGATAGCTGTCGATGGCGATGGTGCGCGGTGCATCGCGCAGATGTTCGGCGAGCCAGGCGGCGAGTACGTCGGCGGGCCGCGCCGATTGCATCGCGCGTTCGTGTGCGATCGGCAGCGATTGGGTGACTTTCGGCAGCTGCGCTTCGAGGGCGGCGGCGAGGCCGCGAACGAAGCGCGTGAGCGTGGTATGCGAAGCGCGCACGTCGAACCGCGTCACTTCACCGGGGGCATCTTGGAGATAGTGCTGCAGTGCGATCGTCTTACCGCTCCCGGCGGGTGCCGCCAGAAGCGTGACCGGCAGGCGTGATGCTCGGATGATCGCGGCCTGGATTCTGGCGCGGGGAAGGTCCATCTTCGTCATCACGATTGCCCTTAGAAGCTGCCGAGGCCGTTCGGAACGCCGAGCCCGGTTGGGCCGTTATAGCCCCACAGCGCGGTGCACAGGTACAGCGGGAAACACACTCCGTTCGAGCCGAGGGTTACGGGCAGCAACGTTTGCGCTGCGGCGCCGTAGAGCGTTTGCGCGCCGGTATTGCGGGCCGTGTCGCCCGAGAGCGCATACATTCCGCTGATGATCGGCGCCGCGACGCTCGTACCGCCGAAGATTGCCCAGCCGCCGGTCGCACCCAGGAGCGAACTGTCGTATGCCGCGACGCCGGTGGCCGGGTCCGCTACTGCCGCGATGTCGGCGACGTTGCGGCGATTGCAACCGAACAGCGGAATCCGCTGCCATGACGGTGTGCTGAAATACGCGCTGCAGCCGCTGCCGGTCGACGACCAAGCTGTTTCCGAAACGCCCAAACCGTAGAAGGCCAGTGAGGTCCCGCCGACCGCGATGACGTTGGGATCCGAGGCCGGGTAGTACACGCCGTAGCCCCAGTCGCCGGCTGCTGCGACGACTTTGGATTTTTTGATGTTGGCGTACGACGACGAGTAGGCGGTATCGGCTGCACTCTCCGGCACGCCGAAGCTCGCGTTGACGACGGTTGCTCCCGTGTTGGAGGCCTTCGCGACGGCCTGGCTGAGATCGGCGATAGCGTTCGTCGGCGCTTCGCTGATCATGATTTTGCAGTGCGGACAGACGGCCGAAATCATCTCGGTGTCGGCGTCGGTTTCGGCCGCCCAGCCGATCGCGTTCGTCGTCGTCGGATGCGCTGAGATCGACGTTGCGTTACCGACGGCCGAGGCACCGGTGGCTGCCGTGTTATTTATCTTTGAAAAACAGCCGTTGGCCGTCGTGCATGCCGGCAGCCCGAAATGCGAACGGTAGACACCGAGATCGGATTCCGCGAGCGCATAGTCGCCGACGACCACCACCGCCACCGTCTGCGCCGAGCCGGCTGTGCCTTGCGCTGCAGGCCCCGGGTAATTATAGAGCGAGCTCAGATCGCTCGGAGTCAAACCGTTGACGGAATCGGGAAACGCACTGGTGATCAACGAGTCGGTACGCAGCGTCGCAAAGCAGCCGGCATGACTACCGTCGGCCGGTTTCGCGCACAGCGAGGTGTTGCTACCGCTCGCCGTTGCCGGGACAATGCTGGTGGCGCCGAGCGGCGTGCGCAGCACGCGGGTGGCCGAATTGACCGTCGTGCCGTGTTGGGGCAGTGCTGCGCCGCCATTCGAGCCGCCACAGCCGCCGAGTGCAAGAGCCAGCAGTATCGAGCTTGGGACAAATAACTGACGCATCGTGCTTTCTTAGCTGGAAAGAGGTGCCTGTGTCTGCCGTGCTGCCCGCTCGTACCGGAGGCTTCATACGAAGCGAGCGGCGTGCGTGCCGAGAACACGGCTTAGCAAAAGTATCGGCCGGTTGGTTAACAGAATTTAGTCTGAAACGATACAAATTCAGAACGTGCGCCTAGGAATGTGTCGGGTTTACCCGACACATGACGACGGGCGGCTTGCGGCGCAACCGCAAACGCGAAGGGTCGACGANNCCCACTAGACCGGCCGACAGCTTGTCGTTGGCACGCCGCGCGTTCGCTATGAACAAACGCCGCCGCGACGCCGATCGCTGCGACGCATTGCGGAGATAAACGTCGACGCCGAAAGTCGAATGTATAACGAGAGCATCTGCTGTGGCCGGTGCGAATCATCGCCGCCGACGACCGGCGCCGAACAACTGCCGTCACGCGGACACGACCTCCGAACCATTATTCGGTAAACCTCGACCCATCTGGTGGCCGGGCGAACAATCGTGGCCGATCATCCAGCTATGGTCGTGCGCTTACTCGATGCGTGTCATCCACGCAATGTCCCGCTCGTCGCGAAATTCGCCGTGCTCGGCGTGTTTCTGTGTGCGCTTCTTTCCGGCGGTCTCGTGCTGTGCGCGCACACGTACGCGCCGATCGCCGATCGTTCCCAGGTCGAGGCACAGGCGCATACGGCAGCGACCGCGGCCGCGGAGGCCTTCGAGCAGTGGACCCTCGACGACGACCAGTCCAATATGTACGCGGCGCTGGTGGCCCTGCACGATCCGCGCCAAGCGAAACTCACACAAGCCACGCTCCAACAGGCTCTCGACGCGCGGGCGGCCGTGAACGGCCCACTCGCGCAGATCGAGGGGTCGGCGACCGACGCCCAATCCCGCGCGCTCCTGGCGCGCATCCGGCGTGACCTCACCGTGTACGACGGCTTCACGAGCAAGATGCAGGTCGCGGGAAAGCGCGGCGACATCGTGAGCACGATCCGCGTCATAACCGTCGACAATTCCAACGTGTCCGACGACTTGACCAAAGCGTTCATGGCACTCGGCAAACGCGAGAACGACCTTTCGGCCGCGGCCAATCGCGACGTGAGCGAGATCGCCGCGGTCGGTGCGCGGCCAATGCTGCCGATTGCGCTCGTGATGCTGCTCGTCACCGCCATCCTGCTGACGGTCGTCGGACGTTCGATTACCGGACCGCTGCATCGGCTGACGCACGCGGCCCGCAAGATCGCGGCCGGCGTCGTCGACGTCGAGGCCGATCTGCCGCCCAGCAGCCGCGATGAATTAGGCACGCTTTCAGCGACGTTCCGTCAGATGGCGCTCAACCTCAGCCGCGTCTCGCTCGCCGCCGAAGCCGTGGCCGGCGGCGACCTGCGCCACACCCAGTTATCGCGCGGCCCCGAGGATGCACTCGGCCGCGCCTTCGAGTTCATGGTCGACGATCTGCGGCGGCTGGTCGAGGCCGTCATCAACGGCGCCGAGCGGATCGCCGCAAGTTCGACGCGCGTCGTCGCGTCGGCAACCGAGATCAGCAGCACCAGTTCCGATATCGCCGACACCATCTCGCACGTGGTGACGGGCGCGGGCCATCAGCGCTCGGCCGCGATCGATATCGAACGCGAGCTGAGCGACTTCAACCTTCATGTACGCGATCTCTCGGCGGCGAAAGTGGCCCAGCAGGACGGGGCCGCGGAACTCGGACAAGCGCTCGAACTCGTTCGCGGCGCCCTGGATCGGGCGCTGGGCAGCGTCGGCAGCGTCGCGACCGCGGCGCAGCGCGCGGCACGCACCGCGCACGACGGAACGGATGCCATCGCCGCGAGCATCGCGAGCATGGATCAAGTCCGGGCCGCCGTCGAACGCGGCACCCAACGGGTGACGTCGCTGCGCCAAGAGTCGGATCAGGTCGGCGAGATCGTCACCTCGATCGGCGCCATCGCCGAGCAGACGAAGCTCCTGGCGCTCAACGCGGCAATCGAAGCGGCTCGCGCGGGCCAACACGGCCGCGGCTTCGCCGTCGTGGCGCAGGAGATCGGACGGCTCGCCGAGCGCGTCGCGTCGGAGACCAAGAAAATTTCGAGCCGAGTGGGCGCGATGCGCGTCCAGGTCGACGGCGTGAGCGATGTGATGCGCGAGAGCAGCAGCGCGGTCACGGCCACGACCGAACTCGGCGCGGTCGCGCGCGCGTCACTCGACGCGATCGTCACCGACGTCGGCGAGACCGACACCCAATCCCAGCTCATCGAGAACGCGATTCAAGAGATCACCGCGAGCGTCACGGCGCTCGGTGATACGACGCGCAACGTCGCGCAGAGCGCGCAGAACAGTAGCGACGCGATCGGCGGCGTGCAGCACGGCACCGCTGCGGTCATCTCGGCGATCAAACGCATCGGCGACGTCACCGAAGAAACCGCCACCGGGGCCAACCGGGTCAGCGATTCGGTCATCGGTCAAGCCGGCGAGATCGAGCGGCTCAGCGAAAGCGCGGCGATGCTGACCGAGCTAGCCGGCAATCTCCATCAAGCGGTCGGACAATTCCGCGTCGAAGATCAAACGGACGAAGCAGCGCCAAGACAACTACGCAAATCGCCGCGGTACCGCGTCAATTTCCCGGTCACCTACAGCGTCGACGGCACCTCCGGACGCAAAGCCGGTTTAGCACACGATCTCGGCGGCGGCGGCATCTGCTTCGAGAGCGACGAGCCGCTGGCGAAAAACGTGATGCTGACGCTCGCGTTCGACCTGCCGAACGTGAAGGTCAACGTGCGCGCCCGGACCGTTTCCGCGGACCGCGAAGAACGTTTCCCGTACGTGCACCGCCTCGAGTTCGTCGACTTGAGCGAATCCCACCACGAATCCATCTTGGCCTTTGTCCGCGAAGAACGCCGCGACGCGCTGATGCAACACGGCGGCGACCCGGTCCCCGCTTAAACGGATTGGGCAAAGCCCATTAGGCGCTCGCGAGCGTCGCGGTCAGCGTGATCGGAACGGCGCGCAGCGCCCGGCTGAGCGGGCACGACTCTTTCGCCTCGCCGGCGAGCTTGGTAAATTCGTCGCCCGAAAGATTCGGCACGACGCCGGTTACCGCCAACTCGATCGCGGGGATCTCAAAGCCGCCGTCGATCGGAGCGAGATGGACGCGCGCCTTCGTATCGAGTGCCGTCGGCGGATGTCCGGCGCGCGTAAGCACGGCGCTCAGCGCCATGGTGAAGCATGCCGCGTGTGAGGCGGCGAGCAACTCCTCCGGGTTCGTTCCGGGATCCCCGCTAAAGCGCGTACCGAAAGAGTAATCGGCGGTGACTTTGCCGCTCTGGGTCGCGATCGACCCGCGCCCGTGCGCGACGTCACCTTCCCAGTGGATCGTCGCCGAGCGAATGATTTGCTGCGTCGTGCTCATGTTTGCCGTCCCCATCTCGGTTGCGAGCGCTGCCGTGAACGCGCGAGCCGCTCCTCGCGAAAGCGGCACTAAGCGGCGACCGGACCGAAATCCTGCCGCCGCCACGGGCGGCTCGGGCGAAGCCCGAACGCGAACGATCGACGAAGTCGATCTACCTAGGCGGCTTTGACCTCGGTTTGACGTGGTTCCGAACGCGGCGCGGCCGGCTTCACCAGGGGAACGGCGGCTTCGCGCCGCGCCGTCGCCTTGCGCATCAAAAGGACGACCGGAACACCGGCCAAGCACACGACCGCGATTGCCTCGTCGCATCCGCATATGCGAAGATCGCCGCCTGCGAATTCAACGAGATCCGAGAGTTGGCCCGGCGTTCCGCTGTGCAGAAAGAGCCGCACGACCGGATTCGCCAGCGTCTGTCCGGCGCCCAGAATCGTCAACGCGGCAACGGCAATCGAACCGCCGAGCTGCCCAACACCGCGATCAAAAGCGGGATGAACAGCATCGCCGAGCCGATTCCCGTTACGACGAGCGCCGGCGCGAAACTCCAAAAACCGGCCTCGGCGGTCGTGAAAGCCCAATCCCAGCAGAACGCGCGGATCGACCTTCCCCGTGATCCGCACGAGGATCGGCGCAACGATGATAATGGGGACAGCGCGCAGGATGAATAAGTCACCGCTCAGCGTCGGCGTGAAACCGAGCAGGTTCTGCGTAAACTGCGGCAAGATGTACGTGGATCCGAAGACGGCGGCGCCCAACGCCAGCGCGAGCAACGAACCAGCAGCCACGCTGCGCTTGCGCAGAATCCGCAGGTCGACCATGGGATTGCGTGTTCCGAAGAGTTCCCAGGGACGAAGGCGCCGAGGGCCGCGATCATGAGCGCGCTAAAAGAAGACGATCGGCCCGACGGCCCGAGCACCCCCAAACCTGCGCCTACCGCCCGTGTTGTCACGCTAACGCACGATCCGCCCAAACACGATCGGGGAAATCCACGATAGCTACCCGGTCCCGCTCCGATCAAGCGCGTTTGCCGCTCCGATCAATGATCGCGAAACTCAGAGACCTCGGCCATCGTCGGATCGCGACGCAGCGACTCGAGCGCGAAGCGCTGCTCGCCGCTGCCGGCGGCCGCATCGATTTCGACGATCGCTTCGTGCGGATGAACCTGCTTCACGGTTCCCGCCAGGGGGCCGCCGTCAACGATGACGTGGTCGCCGGGTTTGAGCATCGGGTGATTTCCCATCGTACTCCAGACATTTATGCGGCATCGTGATAGAGCCCGCCGCAAGGTTACCATCGCGGCACCGCGCGCGCCAGCGTTGAAAACACGGCGCGCGGCATTTTTTCCGCCGCGACTTCGCTTGCGCGTTTTCGGCTGCCCGAGTATCCCGAGCGAAGCCGAGGCAGCCCATCACCCATCCGCCTTGATCATATGCCCGACAAGTCGAACAACTCCAGGGCGCGCGGGCGATCGGGGTTTTCCGGATCGCGCCGCCGAATGCCGACCCGAACCATCCAATCCTCCTCGTCTTCTTTACGAAAGGCATCATCGTGTCAAATCGCATTACTCGCGCCAAGTTGATCTCACTCATCACCGCACTGCCGATCGCCGGCGCCGCCTCGACTGCAGTGGCCGCGGCCGCCGACGATTCCAGCGGAACGAAGGCCCAACTCAAGTATCAAGTCAAACCGGGTCCCGGCGGGAAGAAGTGTTCAGGCTGCGCTCTTTTTAAACCGCCCGCCGCCTGTTCGGTCGTCAAGGGGAAGATCAGTCCCAACGGATACTGCATCGCCTTCGCGCCCAAGGCCAAATAGCGCGCACGATTTTCTTCGTGGCCGAACGGAGCCCGGGTGACACCGAGGCCCACGGCGCGCGCCGCGGTGCGCGCCGAATCGGCCCAACGGCGCGCGCGGCAAGGCAGCAAGGATGCCCGGCCCGGAACCGAATGGTCGGGCAACAACGGCCGTGGAGGTGTTCGTGGCGCAGCCGATCCGGGTGCTTTTAGCCAAAGTCGGCTTGGACGGTCACGACCGCGGCGTGCGCGTCGTCGCCCGGACCTTGCGTGACGCCGGGATGGACGTCATCTATTCCGGGCTGCACCGCACGCCCGAAGAAGTCGTAAGCGCGGCGATCCAGGAAGACGTCGACATTTTGGGCGTCAGCCTGCTGTCGGGCGTTCAACTCACGGTGTTTCCTAAAATCTTTAAACTGCTGGGCGACAAAGGGGTCAACGACATGATCATCGTCGCGGGCGGCGTGATGCCCGACGACGACGTCGTTGCGCTCAAAGCAATGGGCGTGCACGAGGTCATGCTGCAGGATACGCCGCCCGACGCGATCGTTTCGACGCTCACGCGATTGGTGACCGAACGTGGCCAGCGCTGAAAGCGCCGCCGGCCGGATGGAATCCTGGTCGTTCCCGCCGGCGTACGACGACGCGTATCGGCCGCAACCCCAGAGCCGGTATTGGTTCCCCCAGCGCGAAACGATGCCCGCCGCCGAACGCGAAGCTGCGATTCTCGAGCGTTTGCAAGCGGTGTGCCGCTACGCGTACGCCACCTCGCCGTTCTATCGGCGCAAATGGGACGCGGCCGGATTTCACCCCGATCAGCTGCGCTCGCTCGAGGCGTTCGAAGACAAAGTTCCGGTCGTCACCAAGCAAGATTTGCGCGCATCGCAAGCCGCGGCGCCGCCGTTCGGCGACTACTTGTGCGCGCCCGAACATGAGATCTTTCACATCCACGGAACCAGCGGCACGACCGGCCGTCCGACGGCCTTCGCGCTCAACCGCAACGATTGGAACGCGATCGCCAACGCGCACGCCCGCATCATGTGGGCGATGGGGATGCGGCCCGGCGACACGATCTGCGTCGCGGCGATTTTTAGTTTGTACATGGGCAGTTGGGGCGCGCTCTCGGGCGCCGAACGCTTGGGCGCCCGAGCATTTCCGTTCGGTGCCGGCGCACCCGGCATGACGGTGCGCTGCGCGCAGTGGCTGCAAACGATGCAGCCGGCCGGTTTTTACGGCACGCCCACCTACGCCATCCACCTCGGCCAAACCGCGCTCGACGAAGGGCTCGACCCGCGCGGCTTCGGCCTCAAATACATGTTCTTTTCGGGCGAACCCGGCGCGTCGATCCCCGGTGTGCGCAATCGAATCGAAGAGCTCTACGGCGCGCGCGTGTTCGACTCGGGCTCGATGGCCGAGATGTCGCCCTGGATGAACGTCGCCGGCTCGGCCGAGACGGACGGCATGTTGTGCTGGCAAGACGTCGTGTACACCGAGGTCTGCGATCCGAAATCGATGCGGCGCGCACCGTACGGCGGGCGCGGTACGCCGGTCTACACGCATCTGGAACGCACGTCCCAGCCGATGATTCGCCTGGCTTCGGGCGACCTCACGCAGTGGGTGAACGAACCCAATCCGTGCGGACGAACCTATCCGCGCTTGCCGCAGGGGATCTTCGGACGGATCGACGACATGTTCACGATTCGGGGCGAGAACGTCTATCCCAGTGAGATCGACGCCGCTTTGAACGAAACCCCCGGTTACGGCGGCGAGCACCAGATCGTCATCACGCGCGAAGCGGCGATGGACGAACTGCTGCTGCGAATCGAAGTCGCGCTCGAAGGCGCCGAGGCGATCAACGCGTTCCGGCTCGCGGCCGCGCATCGGATTCAAAAGATGCTCGGGCTGCGCACCAAAGCCGAGATCGTGCCGCGCGGTTCGCTGCCGCGCACCGAATTCAAAGCCCGGCGGGTCATCGACGACCGCGCGGTCTTCCGCGAAATGTACGCGCAGATGGGGCTGGAGCGAGGTGGTTGAGCCGCTACGTTCCGTCGGCCGAACTCGCCGGACGCGTCGTTAACGGTGAGGTGTACGCCATCGCGCGGCTGATCTCGCGCGCCGAGGCCGGGTTGACCGAAGCGCGCGCGGCGCTGGCGGGACTCTACGCGCGCGCCGGCCGCGCGCACGTCATCGGCATCACCGGCGTCCCGGGCAGCGGCAAGTCGACGCTCGTCTCGACGCTGGCCGCGCGCTTGCGCACCGGCGGCTCCAAGGTCGGGATCATCGCGATCGATCCGTCCAGTCCCTACAGCGGCGGCTCGATTCTGGGCGACCGCATCCGGATGACCGATCTGGTCAACGATCCGGGCATCTACATCCGCAGCATGGCGACCCGCGGCGCGATGGGCGGGATGGCGCGCGCGACGATGGACGCCGTCGATATTCTCGACGCCGGCGGCTTCGATACGATCGTGATCGAAACGGTCGGCGTGGGACAAGACGAGGTCGAGATCGCGCGCGCGTCCGACACGACCGTCGTCGTATCGGCGCCGGGTCTCGGCGACGAAATTCAAGCCATCAAGGCCGGCATGCTCGAGATCGCCGACGTGCACGTGGTCTCGAAGTGCGACCGCAGCGACGCGAACCGCACGCTCACCGATCTCAAACAAATGCTCACGCTGGGCGCTTTGACCGCCGACCGGCCGGACTGGCAGGTGCCCGTCCTGGGCATCAGCTCGTACACCGGCAGCGGCTTCGATGAGCTCATCGACGCGCTGACCCGGCACCGCGCGGTCGCGCTGCACACCGAGAGCGGGCGCCGGCGGCGCGTCGCCATCGCCGGCTTTCGGCTGGCCAAGACGGCGGAGAATCTGCTGCTCGAGCGCTTCGCGCGCGCCTCGTCGGAACTCACGCCGGATTTCGCCGAACGGCTCGTGCGGCATGAGGGCGATCCGTACTCACTGGCTAACGAACTGGTCGCCGCATCGTTCGGAAAGGAAGACCCATGAGCGACATCATCGATCGACCCGCCGCCGCCGATCCGACCGACGAAGTGACCGATTGGGAACAGAATGAGGTGGCGCAATTTTTGCGCAAGCAGGCCGAGCGCAAGCCCGCGTTCTTCACCCTGGGCGACGTCCCGGTCAAGCGCACCTACACCGCCGCCGATCTCGCCGCGACGCCGGCGGGCGACATCGGCCTGCCCGGACGCTATCCGTTCACGCGCGGCCCGTATCCGACGATGTACCGGTCGCGGACCTGGACGATGCGCCAAATCGCGGGTTTCGGCACCGGCGAAGACACGAACCGGCGGTTCAAATACTTGATCGCGCAAGGGCAGACCGGAATCTCGACCGACTTCGACATGCCCACGCTCATGGGCTACGACTCCGATCACCCGATGAGCGAAGGCGAAGTCGGCCGCGAGGGCGTCGCCATCGACACGCTCGCCGACATGGAAGCGCTCTTCGACGGCATCGATCTCGAGCAGATCTCGGTCTCGATGACGATCAACCCGTCGGCCTGGATTCTGCTCGCGATGTACATCGTGCTGGCCCAGCAGCGCGGCTACGATCTCAACAAGCTCTCGGGGACGATCCAAGCCGACATCCTCAAAGAGTACATGGCGCAGAAAGAGTATGTCTTCCCGGTCGAGCCGTCGGTGCGCATCGTGCGCGACTGCATCACCTATTGCGCGCGCAACATGAAGCGCTACAACCCGATCAATATCTCGGGCTACCACATCTCCGAAGCCGGCGCCTCGCCGCTGCACGAAGCGGCGTTCACGCTCGCGAACCTCATCGTCTACGTCGAGAAAGTCCTCGAAACCGGCATGGACATCGACGAGTTCGCGCCGCGGCTGGCCTTCTTCTTCGTGTGCCAGGCCGACTTCTTCGAGGAGATCGCCAAGTTTCGCGCGCTGCGCCGCTGTTATGCCAAGATCATGAAGGAACGCTTCGGCGCCAAGAACCCCGAGTCGATGCGGCTGCGCTTTCACTGCCAAACCGCGGCCGCTTCACTGACCAAGCCGCAGTACATGGTCAACGTCGTGCGCACGACGATGCAGGCGCTCGCGGCGGTGCTGGGCGGCTGTCAGTCGCTGCACACCAACGGGTACGACGAAGCCTTCGCGATCCCGACCGAAGACGCGATGCGCATGGCGCTGCGCACCCAGCAAGTCATCGCCGAGGAAAGCAACGTGACGCAGACGACCGACCCGCTGGGCGGCTCGTACTTCGTCGAGTCGCTCACGACGGAGTACGAACGGCGAATTTTCGCCGTGCTCGAGGAGATTAGCGACCGCGGCGGCACGCTCAAACTCATCAGCGAGGGCTGGTTTCAACAGCAAATCGCCGACTTCGCCTACGAAACAGCGTTGCGCAAACAGTCGGGCGAGAAGCCGGTCATCGGCGTGAACCGGCTCGTCGACGACACGCCCGATCCCAAGATCGAGACCCACCCCTACGACCGCACGACGGCCGAACGGCAAATCGCGCGCACCCGGCGCGTGCGGCGCGAACGCGATCCGGCGCTGTTCGATTCGCTCATGGTCAAGCTGCTCGCCGTGGCGCGGGACGACTCGCAGAACATCATGCCGATCACGATCGAACTGGTGCGCGCCGGGGCCACGATGGGCGACATCATCGAAGCGCTCAAAACGGTGTGGGGCACGTATCGCGAAACACCCGTCTTCTAATTACGACTAATTGCGGCAGCGATGAGAAGCGACACGCATGACGCGCCCGCGGCGGCGGCCGAACATTTTGGCGCCGAGCGCACCGGCGGCGCCGGCCGGATCACGCTCGACCGGCCGGCGAAGATCAACGCGCTCACCCCCGCAATGGTGCGCGGCGTGCGCTCCGTGCTCGAGCGCTGGGCTGACGACGACTCGCTGCGCACCGTCGTGCTCGACGGCGCCGGGCCGCGCGGCTTTTGCGCTGGCGGCGACCTGCGGGCCGTCCTGGGCGCCTTTCACACGGCAGCAGCGTTTTGGACCGACGAGTATCGGCTCAACGCCCGAATCGCCGGCTACGCCAAGCCGATCGTCGCGTTCATGACCGGCATCGTCATGGGCGGCGGGGTCGGACTCAGCGCGCACGCGCGGCATCGGGTCGTAAGCGGATCGACGCGGCTCGCAATGCCCGAAGTCGCCCTCGGGATCATCCCCGACGTCGGCGCCACCTGGCTCTTATCGCGTTCTCCGGGCGAAATCGGCACCTATTTCGCGCTCACCGGGACGTCCGTTGGGCCAGCCGACGCGCTGCTGCTCGGGCTTGCCGACGCCTTCGTCCCCGAGACCGGCATCGATGCGCTGCGCACCGCTCTGCTGCGCGAAGCGCCGCCGAACGACGCGGCGGTGCGCGAAATCATCGCTCGCTACGCCGCGCCGGCCGGTCCCGCGCCATTAGCCGCCGAGCGCGCTTCCATCGACCACTGGTTCAGCGCCGGCAGCGTCGAGGAGATCGTCGCGGCGCTCGACGCCGACGAGTCCGATTTCGCTCGGGTTACCGCGGCAACGCTTGCGGCGCGTTCGCCGACGAGCCTCAAACTCACGCTGCGCGCACTGCGCGAGGCGCGCCGCTGCGCGAACGTGCACGAATGTTTGCAGCTGGAATACCGGGTCATGAGCCGCCGCCACGGCGCGGCTGATTTTCGCGAAGGCATCCGCGCGGCGATCATCGACAAGGATCGCCGGCCGCGCTGGGAGCCCGCCGATTTGCGCGGCGTCACGGCAGAGGCCGTCGACGCGCATTTCGCCTCGCTGGGAAGCGACGAATGGCACGTCTGAGACCGCCGGGCGCAACGTCGTCGCATCTTTGACCAGTGGTCCGCGCAACAAGCCTCAACGACTCGCTGCAACCGATCGGAGCTCGACGATCATCACCTCCCCGCTATCCGACTGCATCGACGTCGAACCCGGCGTCGCCGCCGCACTTGCGGCGTGCGCACCGGTCGTCGCGCTCGAATCGACGATCATCACCCACGGCATGCCCTATCCGCAAAGCTTGGCGATGGCCCTGGAGGTCGAAGCGATCGTGCGCGCCCGCGGCGCGACCCCCGCGACGATCGCGCTCATCGACGGCGTCTTACGTGTCGGCTTGGATCGCGCGGCACTCGAGGCATTCGCCGCGCGTTCGGGCAGCGTCAAGGTTTCGCGCCGCGATCTGGCCGCCGCGATCGTCCGCCGCGACACCGGCGGCACCACGGTCGCGGCGACGATGGCGGCGGCGGCCGCCGCGGGCATTCGCATCTTCGCCACCGGCGGCATCGGCGGCGTTCATCGCGGCGCGGCCGAAACGTTCGACGTCTCCGCGGATCTCACGGAGTTGGGACGGACGCCGGTCGCGGTGGTCTGCGCCGGCGCCAAATCGATCCTGGACCTCGCCAAGACGCTCGAATACCTCGAAACGCAGGGCGTTCCGGTGCTGGGTTACGGCAGCGATGAATTCCCCGCGTTCTTCAGCCGCACGAGCGGATTGCGCGTCGACCACCGGTTCGATTCCGCGGCCGAACTCGCGCGCGTGATCGCGACGCAGTTTTTTCGGCTGGGCTTCAAACAGGGCATCCTCATCGCCAATCCGATCGCTGCCGAAGATGCGTTGGCGCCCGCGCAAATCGACGCTCGCATCGCCCTCGCCGTAGCCGATGCGGACGCCGCCGGCGTGACGCGCAAAGACCTCACGCCCTACCTGCTCGGCCGGATCAACGAGCTCACCGGCGGCGCCAGTCTGACCGCGAATATCGCGCTCGTCAAGCAGAACGCGTCGCTGGCGGCGCGGATCGCCGTCGAATTGGCGCGCATTGGCTGACCGGCGGCCCGCGCTGCTCGTGATCGGCGACGTGATGCTCGACATCGTCGCTGCGCCGAGCGGTCCGATCGCACTCGGCACCGACACGCCGGCCGCAATCCGGTTGCTGCCGGGCGGCTCGGGCGCCAATACGGCGGCCTGGCTGAGCCATTTCGGCAATCGCGTCCGATTCGCGGGGCGGGTCGGGCGCGCGACGTGGACGGACGATGCCGCCGAACTGCGCGCGCACGGCGTCGAGCCGCACTTGGCGTCCGACGGCGAGTCGCGCACGGGCGTTCTCGTCACGCTCATCGGACCGGCCGGCGAACGCAGCTTCCTCACCGATCGCGGCGCGAACGCACGCCTGGCGCACGGCGATCTTCCCGCTGCGCTGCTCGACGGAATCGATCATCTGCACGTGTCGGGCTATGCGTTCGTGGGCGCCGGTCCGCGCGCCGGCGTGCGCGCACTGCTCGATGCCGCGCAGCGCCGCGGCGTCGCGTTTTCGGTCGACGGCGGATCGGCCGCATTCTTGCGCGCGGCGGGGACCGATGTCTTTTTCGGCGCGAGCCATGGCGCCGCGATGTGCTTCGCGAACGCCGACGAGGCCGCCGTGCTGACCGGCGAAACCGGCCGCGCGAAACAAGCCGCGGCCCTGGCCAGCCGTTACGGGGCGGCGATCGTCACGCACGGTCCCAACGGCGCGTGCGCGGCGGCCGGCGGCGAGGCGCCGATCACCGCCGAACCCGGAGCGCCGGTCGAGGCGCTCGACACGAGCGGCGCCGGCGACGCTTTCGTGGCCGGATTTCTCACCGCGCGGCTCAGCGGCGCGAGCCTCGAGCAGGCGCTGCGCGCGGGTATTCGCGCCGGCACCGGCGCCGTGCTGCACTACGGCGGCCGCCCTCCGCTCCGCGCGGCGTAAAGCCGCAGCCTGATCGCGCCTAATTTCCTTTCGACGTTCGCTACGCCGCTGACGGTCGAAAGTCACGCGGCTTCAAGCGGCCCGGGCGTGCGGCGCAGTGAAGCGCGTTTCGAACGAAAGCGAGTTTCCGCGGTGGCCCCGCGTTGCCTGCGTTACGGTTCGGGAGATAGTTTGGCAAAGAAAATACCGCCCGGCGTTGGACCGCGATTCCCGCAAGTCGTCGTGCTCGTCGGCGCGACCGGCGATCTGGCCCGGCGCAAGCTGTTGCCGGGCTTGTTTCACCTTGCGTCGGCCGGCTTTATTCCCGGCTGCAAAGTCATCGGCGTCTCGCTCGACGAACTCGACGTCGAAGCGTTTCGGGTGATCGCGCGCGAAGCCGTCGACACGTTCGCGCCGCGCAAAGTCAACGAAGCTGATTGGCACGCCTTCGCCGACAGCCTCGACTACGTGCCGCTGAGCGCGGGCGCCGCGGGACTCAAGCACGCCGTGCACGCCGCTGAAGAGTCGCTCGGCGGTAATTGCCGCCGGATTCACTATTTGAGCGTGCCGCCCAACGCGGCGCTCTCGGCGGTGCGTCTGCTGGGCGAAGCCGAACTCGTCGAGCACTCGCGCATCATCATGGAGAAGCCGTTCGGCACCGACCTCGAAAGCGCCGTGTCGCTCAACGGAAAACTGCACGAAGTCTTCGCCGAGGAACAGATTTTTCGCATCGACCACTTCCTGGGCAAAGAACCCGCTCAGAACATTTTGGCGTTCCGCTTCGCCAACGGGTTGTTCGAGCCGATCTGGAACCGGAATTTCATCGATCACGTGCAGATCGACGTCCCCGAGACGCTCGGCTTGGGCAAGCGCGCGGGGTTCTACGAGCAGACCGGCGCGTATCGCGACATGGTCGTCACGCATCTGTTCCAGATCGTTGCGTTCATGGCGATGGAACCGCCGACGGCCCTAGCGCCCGGCCCGATCAGCGAAGAAAAAAATAAAGTCTTCCGCAGCATGGTGCCAATCGATCCCAAGGATGTCGTGCGCGGTCAGTACGGCGGCTACCGGTCCGAAGAAGGCGTCGACCCCGCGTCGGAGACCGAGACGTTCGTCGCGTTAAAATGCATGATCGACAACTGGCGCTGGGCCGGCGTGCCGTTCTTCTTGCGCACCGGCAAGAAATTGGCCGAGGGCCAGCGGATCATCTCAATCGCGTTTCGCGAACCGCCCAAGAGCATGTTTCCCGCAGGCTCAGGCGTCGGCGCGGAAGGTCCCGATCACTTGACCTTCGACTTAGCCGACGCATCGAAGATGTCGCTGTCGTTTTACGGCAAGCGCCCCGGGCCGGGGATGCGGCTGGATAAACTCAGCCTGCAATTCGCGATGCACGAGACCGGCTTGATCGGCGACGTGCTGGAAGCCTACGAACGGCTCATCCTCGACGCGATGCGCGGCGACCACACGCTCTTCACCACCGCCGAGGGCATCGAGCGTCTGTGGGAAGTCTCCAAGCCGCTGCTCGAAATGCCGCCGCCGGTGCGCGCCTACCCGAGCGGCTCGTGGGGCCCAAAATCGATCCATCAGCTCGTCGCGCCGAATGCCTGGCGGCTGCCGTTCGAGCGGGGGTGGCGCGACCCCAACCCGACGGGCGGCTGATCCCCCGACGGTCGCGGTCGCCGGACGGTCCGCACGGCGCGTGGCGCTGTGTAAAGTTTCCTTTGCAGAGGTGCCCGGTGAACGGCGCCGCGGTTCGGTTCAACTTGACCTTGATTGGCAACGGCACTACGATCGGGCTCTGCTCTCTCAGTCAAAACGGGGTAACGAACACCGCAGTGATCGACACTCCAGCCAAAGACGGAAAACAACCGGGGTCCCAAACGGTACGTGCACCAACGCGATTGAACCGCGTATCGACCGACTATCCGTGGCAGCGCATTTTCGAGCAGCGGTTTCTGCTCAGCGTTGACAGGGGAGGCGTCCGAGCAATGAGCGGCAATCGCGAGACCATGCGGATTCAGCGCGAATGATCGCGCGACGGAGCGTCACTTGCTAGAGCGACGCTCCGTTTTTTCATCTGCTCGCCCGCCGGTCAGACGCGGACGTTAGGCAGCCGCACCGCGGTGACGCGGCTCCCGCCCGCGCTCGAAGTGAGCGCGCGATCGGCGTTCGCGCCGGCCTCGCACTCCTGTAGGAGGATCCGCGTTTTGTGCGCGGATCCTCTTCGCGACTAGCGCTTGGCGTGGCGAATCGCTGTGGGGCTCAACGATGCGCCGATTAGGGTCGCCGGCGCTGCGCTGACCGGGAGGGTCGCCGGCGCTGCGCTGACCGGGAGGGTCGCCGACGTTCCCCGATCGTCGACAATCGTGATCGACGTCGATGGATCGCTTGCGCTTATCGTGAACTGAGCGCTGCCAACCGTGATCACCGGTTTGATTATCGTGGCGGAGGGCGGGTTTTCCGTAACCGTAAGGCCCGTTATATTTTGTTCATCGACTACGATGCTGGCATCACCGTTGGAAAGATCGATCGTGCCAATCGGTGTTGCGCCGGATGGGCTTACCTCGGTGACGGTCATGGGATCGATCTCGAACGTCGCCGTGGGCTGCAGATTCTGCGGATTGTAGTCCTTCGGCGCGGTCGGAGGCGTGATCCACGCGGGCAGCGCTGTCGTGACATTCACCACTGTCGCGGCTGCTATGCTAGACACGGACGCAAGATACGTTATCGGCGCATAGATTACCGTCCCGGTCGGCGTCGGTGCCAGTACGCTCGGCGCAGGATACGTGAACGGTGAAGCCGATCCGAGGTTGTCGCTCAAGACGATCGGATTAGCGAATGCCGGCGGATTGCCCGAGATCGGATTGAAGTCGGCGTCGGCCGCGGAAATATAGCCGTCGAACGTCGTTGGTTTTCCAGGCGCCGCCCAAACACTGTAGCCTTTAAGAGGCGGAGTCGGATTAGCAATGAGATTACCGATGAACCCTTCGAGTGCTACGTTCACGGCATTGGGCGAGCCGACCGCGATCGATTCGCCCGCGCCATTGAGGCCTGTATCGTCAGCTGCTGAATCGATAAGACCGATGGGCGCGACGTTCGTCTGAAGGGGCGTCGGACCCCAGTCGGTTGCGATGATCTGGAATTCATCCGTTGCGCCCGGCACGGCGGGAGCCGTGACCGTTACGGTGCAATTCACGACGGCAGTGGCCGGATCGGCAACACACTGCTGACTTGCTACCGGCGACGCATCAGCCGATGACGCCGGAGTAACATCGAAACTCTGCCAGGGCGTACTCGACGTGATCCCGCCAAGCACTCCAGCACGGATGTAGAGACCGGAGGTCGCTGGTGAGATGTATTGGGGCGATACTTTCCCCGACGCGACGTGCTTGCGAAGCGGGATTTTGATCGTAAGTTTCGCTTTGGCCGTCGGGGCGGTCGTTCCGCCATTTGTTTTTCCGGATGTGGGCACAACCGAAGGACTGCTGCTGCTGCCGCCGCCGCAGCCGCTGGCTGAAAACGCGACGGCCAACGCGGCCAAGCCGATATGTTTGCGCATGCGAACTTTCATCATTTCTTGTGCTTGCCGCTGACGATGATCGTAACCGGGACATTGGGTGGCGTCGACGACGGGGACGGCGAGGCGCTCGGAGTGGGGGTCGGCGACGGTGTCGGAGACGCGCTCGGACTGGGGATCGGCGACGGCGACGGCGACGGGCTCGGAATGACGATTGGCGACGGCGACGGAGATGCGCTCGGAATG
>PLAE01000010.1 GCA_003134035.1 Candidatus Velthaea versatilis | reverse complement strand
TCGAACGACGCCGGGATCCGCGCCTGTCCTTGCGCGATGCCGATGCCGCGGCCGCCGAACGAGCCGATCAGCTTGGCGCCACGCGGGATGACCAACGCGGCGTGGGTGAAGTCGTAGACGTCGTCGGCGACGTACGCAACGATGACACCTGGCACAGTCGAGTCGATCGACGTATAGAGGGTGGCGGGGATGCTCATACCGCGCCGCAGCCAGTAGCCGCTGTGCGCATCATCAGCCGGTGAGTCGCTGGGGCGCGGCTGAAGACCGACAGGTGTCGCAACCAGTGGAGCGTCAAGCGCGGCGCGTTCGTCGTCGGCGTGCTTCTGGCGGGCGATGGCTAAGACACTCGGCGTGGGTGGGACTGCGGGTTCCGGAGCCACCGGCGGTGGCGGCTGGGGCTGCATGCCGGCATCGGTGACGTCCGCCTGGGCAACGGTCGTCGGTCGCGGGGCCGCGGTCGGTGATGGCTTTGACATCGGCGTCTCGCGCTGCTCGGGCGTCGAGACCACGATGTCGGACGCGTCAACGACGGTGGCGCCCCTGTCCGGGGCGCTGCGCGCATCGGAGGTTTGCGTCAGTGCGAGCGGACGGGTGGATGTCCACACGACAGCGACGATCAGCAGGAGCGGGACGGCCGCGCGGATGTCCGTCCAGCGGCGCAGTCCGGTGAATCCCGGAGGATGCTTGGGACCTGTTACCGGATTCGTCGATTGGGTCGGTGCTTGTGGGTTCATTGGTGAGCGATCACTTTGCGCATCTGTCCGCGCGACGAATCCGCGACGAGCGCCCAGCGATCGGCAACGCCGTCAATGATCCATTGGCCGGGGTGCGTGGCGTCCGCGGGCGCAAATGTGGCATTGACGATCTGGTCCTGGTGGCCGGCGACATCAACGCGGTACGGCACGGTGCCCGCGTCGTCACGACCGTTGCCCATGATGATATAAGTGTGGTGCCCGTCGTCGCATGCGGCGCGGACGTCGACGCGGGTATCACCCATGAGCGCATAGTGCGTGTCGAGTGGCGCCGCGCAGACCGCGACCGTTACGCTCTTCGGCGGCGCCTGCGTCGCTGCCGATATGGCCGCGGGTCGCGGCGTCGCAATCGGCCGCGGAGCGGGCTCAAAAAACTGTACCGTATAGGTCGTGGAATCATTTGCACCGGCGCGTACGAGAAGATGCAGGGCTCTCTTCGACGACGGAATGGTCATGAGCTGATCGGTCGGCAGCACGTCCGACGGTTTGAGCGCAATATGCACAACGTTACCGGAGGCAAACGTCGCCATGCGCCACCGGGGATCGCCGATGATCGGGTTCGATGTCAACGATTCCCCTGGCGGAAGTGCGATGTCGACGGTTGTTCCGGTATGGACGTAGAGGTGCGCGATCATGCGGTCGGAGCGCGGGACGTACATCACGGTCGAGGTGTCAGCCACAGCCGCGAGCGGGAGCGCCGCGAGCAGCCCGGCGAGCGCGAGGATTTTCACTTTATTTCAACCACTCGCAAATCGCGCACGTACATCCCGTACGGGTTGAGCAGCGGGTCGGCATGGAGCGCGACGAGGTTCTGGTCGAAGGCAACGGTCACGTAGGCGCGCATGGCGTGCTGGGTCCGCAGCGCTGCGCGCGGCTGGTCGACCTCCTCATCCCAATCGACTTGATAATCGGTGGCTCCGCCGCTCACGTACCGGACGACCGGGTTCACCGTGAGCCGGGCCTCAGCGACGGATTGATTGTAGGCCTGGATCTGCGCGGCGACCGAGCTGTTCGGCTCGCTCAGGACCATCTGGCTGACCTCGCGCGCGCACAGCGACGTGGGCGCGTTACACCCCAAGCGCCAAGCGCCGATCCAATCGGCAATTGCCTTGCGCTTCGCTCCTTCATCCGGCGCGATCGCGGACGTGTACGGCGCGTACGAGCCGTCGCGTTGCTCGGCGATGATGACGGGAACTTCGCGCGGCAGCGAGGCGATATATCCCATGATGCCGAGCAAAAACACGACGAGTACGAGCGCCAGGATCGCGATCGTTCCAGAGAACGAAGCGAATGCGCGATCTTTGGCGCCGCGATTGATCCACGGCTGGTCGCGTTTGCCGCCGATGAGGGTCGTCATACATCAAACCTTTCTGACAGGAAAGTCGTCTGTCGTTCACGCGCTCACGTTCCGAATCAAGGCCGAGCGCGGGAGCCCAAGCTCTCGGCATGCACGAATTCGGCAAAGCCGGAAAGCCGTGCAGAGCGACGAACGAAGTCCTATGATGCGGTCGTCGTGGCCGCTTCGATGGTGGCGACCGGATCGCGATCCGCGCCGCCAGTTCCGGACGTCGTGGATCTGCCGCTACTGGTTGAGCCGGCATTGTATCCAGTGACGTAGGCGAAACCGTTTGCGATTGCGGTAACGATGGTGCCGCCGACGCTTAGCGGCGTGAGCGCTCCCATGAAGGCGGCGAGGCCGCTGAGAAATATCGAGAGGAGCAGATAGACCAGACTGACCGCGGTGACGACGGCGAAATTCTGCAATGCGCCATTACTGGTCTGACTGTTCTGCGCTACGTTGCTGATAATCTGATTGGAGAGCTGGTTGCCGAGTCCGGCGACTGCTCCGATGACCACCGTCAGTAAGAAGGTCGAAACAATCATTTTGGGCCAGAGCGACGCGATCGGTCGGGTCCAGCGAGTTGCAACGAGACCCAAGAGCACCGACCCCACCGCAACGCAGAACTGCACGCCAATCTGAATGACCATATCCTCGACGGCGACGACGAGGAACGCGATTTGAAGCACCAGCGAACAAACGAAGAGTGCAATACCGGTGACGATGGCGGAGCCGAAGTCACTACTCAACGGAACGAGGGTTCCCAGCTTCCCCGCAGCGTCCCAGCCAAAGCTTACGATCTGGTTCGGTGTCGGCAGCGCGGTTGCGCCGGGAAGGGCGAACGCAGCGCCAATTTGCGAAACCGCATCAAACACGGCATTCGTGATCGCCACTTGGTTCGTGATCAGATAGACACCTAACGCGTAGCCGACCACGCGGTACATGAGCGTATCGAGTAATTGATCGAGCGAGTTGGTGCGGATACACTCGTAGAGTGTCCAGAGCAGATCGAGGACTACGATCGAGTAGAAGATCTTCGATGACCATTGGGCGGCGGTCGCCTCGAAGGTGGGTGTCGTGCCGGTGAACAGCGCGGCGATCCCATCGAGGGCGACCGGAGTCGCCGCCGCTGCCGCTCCGCTGCAGATAAGCACCGTCGCCGCTACCGCCAAGCCGGCGATGAACGTTCGTTTGGTGGCGGGGCTTACTTCCATGGATTGACGGTCGGTGGTGACGTAATCGTTTGTCGCAGCTGCTGCGCATCAATCGCTTTCTGTTGTGCATCGGCAAGCGACAGCTGGTTGATCTGCTGAAGCTGGGTGGCGATCTCGACTGCGGCATGCGCCGCGGTCTGCTGTGCCTGCAATGCGCCGCCCGAGGTCAGCGCCGCACGCTGCAACCCCGCGATCGACGCCATTGCCGATCCGAGCTGCGCTGCTTGCGCGGCGGCGACGTTGGCTCGAACGTTGCAGACGGCCGGTAACGTGCCGCCGGCCATTGCGCTTTTGCATGCGGCTTGCGCTGCCTGAAGCAAAGCCGTAGCTTGTGATACTCGCCCGCTGATGTTCGTCAGATTGATACCGCCTGTCGACAGCGTCTTGAGATTCAACTGTGCCATCTGCACGAGCATGATGGTCTGGTCGATCTGCTGAATGTCTTTCGCAATCGCCGAGACGTCGATGACCGGAATGACGGCTAGCGTCGGCTGCAGCGCTGTGACAGTCATCGCTGCGGCGAGCGCTACGGCAGTCGTGAGGAGTTTGATCCGGGAATGCATCATGCGAGAACCTCCGCGAGCATTTCGGTATGCAGGGCGTGGCTACGCCGTAGCTCGCGAAGTCGATCGGCTTCGCGATGACAGCCATAGGCGCGCAGGTGGCGTTCGCGCCAGGTATCCGGGTAGTCGATCATCAAGCGCTTTGCAGCATCGACTTCGTCCTTGGACGTGCAGCCGTAGACGGCGGACTCAGCGGGTGAGAGCGGCAGCGAAAATGGTCCGAATCTGCCGCTGGCCGTCAGCGTGCAGTCTCGCTTAAGCTGGCCGTTCTTGATGATGTTAATTTGCGCCGGCGTGAGCTCAAGCGCGTTTTCGTAGAAGTCGCGGAATTCGCCGCTAGCATCCGGGTTGGGGAAGAGCAGCCGGGTTTTGCACGTTCCGACGACGGTCTTGCCGATCGCGCTATTGCGGATCTCCGCGATCGAGTGCGTGAAGAACCCGATCCCGGAATGCCGATAGCGCAAAGTACGCAGCAGCTCCTCAATGATGTTTGCGATGATGCTGGTCTTGACGGCGGCCCACGCCTCGTCGATGAGGATGATCGACCGGTGTCCGGCGAGGCGCTCCTCGAACGAGTTCAAGATCCAGACCAGGACCGGTGCGGCGACGAGCTCGTTGGCGTTCCCGCGCAGCAGACTGCCGAGTTCGTGGACCTCGTATACCGAGTGGCCGATGGCGGGATCGTACGTGCCGTCGAAGATGCCGTTGTGGACGCCGCCGTGCGCGTAGTCGGCCAGTTTCGCGGTGATTCGTCCGCCGGTGTCGATCGGACCGAGCAGGTTGAGAAACGTCGACAGTGAGCGGTGCTCTGGTGCGTCCGCGAGCATGAGTTCAAGTGTCGTCTTGAAGATGTCACGCTGCTCGATCATGACGCCGTTGAGCTCGACCAGGCTCGAGAGGAAATTGACAAGAAAATGCCGCTTTGCCGGCCGCTCCAATCCGCCAAAGAGCCAGTACCGATCGTTCTCGCGGTAATCACCACCCAGAAACCGATTGGTGACGAACTGGCCGAAATTCTTATCGATCCCGAATACCAGATCGTTTGCCGTACGAATATAGTCAGCGGCCATCTTGTTGAGAAATGTGGTCTTGCCGCAACCGGGGAAGCCAAGAGCAAGGAAACTCTGCGAGTCCTCCTCGTGCGGGTCGATGGCGAAGTCTTCGCGCGTGCCGGTCAGGCCGACGATTGCGGGATCCGTCACCGGACCGCAGTTCTTACAGGTCCACGATGTGCGCCCAGGCCAGCGCGATCCCGTCGCCCAGATGCGACTCGCATTGCCGGTGTGGACCTGGCCCTCGCGGACATCATGGTGCCCGTCGAAGGGCACGTGTCCGAGATAGGCGTCGAGCGTGTTGATCGATTCCAGGTTGACGGTAAATCCTTCGCCCTGGAGTGCCTTGCGAATCGCGCGGATGTTTTCGGTGAGCACGTCGCGGTCGGATTCGAACAACACGACCTTGGCGTTAAAGTGCAACCACGCGACGCGCCCGACCGCGCCAACGACGATCGCATCCTCGACCTGCGCCTCGCGCAGCGCGGCGACGCGATTGACGCGCGGTGGTCCGCTATGACTCGGCGGCGTGGCGAGCTGCAGCAGCGATTTCTTCTGACCGGCCCAAGCGCGCCGCTTATGGTCCAGGTGCTTTGCGGCGGCGGCGGGATCTTGAAAGATCGCCCGCGTCGTGAAGCGGCAGCCCGGCGCGAGCGATCGGAGGTACGCGTCGAGCAGCCCTGGATTCGAGCACGCGGGATAGCTATAGATCGAGAGCACGCGGACGTGCTTATCGCCGACCATCGGATGCAACCCAGCGGGCGAGATGTCGCGAGCCGCGAGCAGACCGCCGATCGGGGACGACTCGAACGGCTCGCCGATGTGGATCGGCTGCGCCTCGTCATAGAGCAGTAAAAAGATCGTCTCGAGGAATTCACTGCGCGTGCGGTCAGCCGGATGCGTGCCGATCCGGCGCAGTTTGCCCACGCGCCGGATGCTGTCCTCGAACGCTTCGAGGCCCCTGGTGAAGTCCGCGCGGACCTTCTCGTAGGATGTTTCGACCGGAGCTTCGCCGGTAACGAAAAGCGAGCTCGCGCCGGCGCGCGCTTCGGACGGCGGGAGATACGTCACCGCGACAAAGTGACGAACGCACACCCGACCGGTTGAGAGATGCGCGATGCGCGATTCGGCCAGGACGCGGCGCGCGTCGGTCGGGAGGTACGCCGGCAGCGCGAGCGGGGGCGCTTCACCTGGGACCGCGTATGTCTGAATCATCCATCCGTTGGTGGCGTTGGTCAGCGCGCTGAGCTTGAGCAGGGCGTCGTTGAGCCACGCGGCGTGGCGGATGCGGTCGTCGTCGGAAACCGAAGACGTGTCGTTCCAAACGATTTCAAATATCCCGCCAAGTGCGCCGTACGTCGTGAGCAGGATCTCCGGCTCGACAAGTTCCTCATACGGGAGGTAATCGGCGACGCCAAGATCGGTGCGCCGCGAATCCCGAAACGACACATCTTGTGCGGGTTGGCGGAGTCGATCGACGACGTAGGGGGCGCTTGCGGACGCTGCCGCGGCACCGAATAGGAGCGTTTCGCCAAGCGGAATCATCGGGGCAGATGCCGCTTTCTACGCTCCCGCCGACGGGTAGTGGGCGATGCGGCCGTCGTCGCGTGCGCGGGGATGAACGCGGGGTAGCCGAGAAACCGCGGCAGCGTTTTGCTGAGCATACAGTCGTAGTGCCACGCCCAGCGCAACAGACCGACGGCTATGACCCCGATCACCGCAGCCGCTGCGATGACGACGACTCGGATAGCACCGGTTAAGCGAGGCGCGACGAGCAGAACGAAGATCACGATAGAAAAGAGCGTCGTGATGACCAACGATCGCTCACCGCCCGCGAGCCGATCGGGTTCGACGGGGAGGATGTCGAGGTGCCAGCCCTCGGGTTTTGGCGCCGCCATCTTAGTAGAGAGAGGCGCCGTTGGCGGCACCGAGCCCGAGCGCTGTCGCGATGGTCGCTGCTCCGAACGCGAGGCCAACGGCGATGGCGATACGCGCGAAACGACCCATGAGGTCCTCGAACGTCTCGCGGGCGAACGCGTACATGAGACCAAGGCCGATTACCGCGGCGACGCCGATACCATACACCCAGCCGAGGGCGGTCGTCGTGACGCCGCCGATTTGGGCGGAACCAACGGTCGCCGCATCGGCTCCCGTCGATGACAATACGACGATGATGGCAACGGCCAATGGCAAACAAGGCCCGACGCGAGCTTTCCTGTTCTTCACGTAACTACTTTCTTTGTTGACGTTGGGTTAGGTAAAGCGGTCAGCGCTTATCGCCGCGACGTTAGGGCGACCGTCGAATGTCTTGTGGCGCGTAATCCGATCGATGTCGGACGGCCTGATGACTCGCACGATCGTCGGTGGATAGTGCCTTTCGCTTCGAGATCATAGTCACTCATACGTGACTCGCGGCAAGCCCGCGTCGCGGAAACGTTGACTAAGGCTATGGCGCACGTGAATACGCTCGAACTTATGCTGCGGATCGCCGACGACAACCGCGTCGCCCTGAAAACCGCGCTGCGCGCGCTCACAACGACGAGGTTCGTATGGCAGACGATTCAGCGAGGTGGGACGAGACGACGCAGAGTAAAGCTGGATTGTAGGCGGATTCGCGTGAGCAACCGCTTTGATTCGGAGCGCGCGAGGCGGTCAAAGCTATCCTTGATTTCGACCACGGTCGCCTAAAAAGCCCGGCAGCTTTAGTTACTCCTCGGGCCGACCAATTATAGGCTCTAACATCTAATGGAGGCGCGCCGGAGACGTCGCCGAAGGCGCAAGCAAAATGAATTGGCCGGTGGTGCGGCAACTCGGTTGTAACAATCTCGCAACGTATAGCATGGCCGCGCCGCTCCCTCCGGAAACGCGGCTGTGACCGCGCCGCACGGCCGCCAGGTCGAACCGCGGCTGGCCTTCGAGATGACCGGGTCGCAAGGGGCCGTGCCACACGCGTACCGTACCGGATCGGATGATGAACGCGAATCGTTCCAGGCGGCGCTGCACAGAGCCCACCTCCGGGAAGTTTACTGTCTCTGTTCGAGTAGGCGGCCGCGGATGATCGTCCGGCTGCTCGGAAGTGGTCGCTACACACTCGCGATCGCCAAGAATTCCGGAAGCGCGCATGAAGCTGGGCTATGCGACTACTACGCGAATGCGCATCACGGAAGCAACGTCGAGCGACGGTTCGTTCAGGCGATCCGCGTCGACGACGAAGGCCACGCAAAGGTCACGCTCGCACGACCGCTGACTCGGCGGCTCGCAGGCGCCGGCAGGCTCCCGAACCCACATCCGCGGCGAGCCGGCGGGGGCGGTACCGGAATCGCACGCGGCACGACGTCGCTCTATGCGACGCTAAAATACATGTGGGAAGTGACGCGTCTTAATACCTGGCATCCTGCGACAGCTACGCGTACCGAGATGAGCGTTTCGCGCCGGATCTACATGGCTGCTAAAGGCATTACGATTGGAAAGATCGCTGTCAATACTGTCCTTATCAGCGAGGGACACGGCTTCGATCGACATGCGCGCGCAGGACTGCTCCGAACGCGCTTCGCTGTGGCCGGCAAGACGCAAGCGCTGCTTCTCTTCGGCGAGATTCCCTCGCAGCCCGGCGCGCTTTTCGATCGGCTGTCCGCGTTGGCGGCACGATGCGGGATTTCGATAGCCGATTCGGAAGGCGCGTGCGCGGCCGCGGAAAGCAGCTTCGCCCGCCAGGTGCAGTACCGGCGCGGTCGCTTGATCGTTCTCGCCTCGGGCTTCAAGAGCGCGCGCGACACGATCGACCTGCAAGAGATTGGAATTCTTGCCTGCAGCGACCCTTATACCCCAATCGATTCGCTGTACGAACTCAACGTAGCTGACCGGCTTGTCGCCGAAGCACGTTCCTTTATCAAGCCGGTGCGTGACGATGGCGGAGCGGTCGTTCCCGACTTTATCCTCACCGACACGGCGG
>PLAE01000027.1 GCA_003134035.1 Candidatus Velthaea versatilis | reverse complement strand
GATACTGATCGCCGAAGGCGTGGCGTCCGATGACGATCGGTTCCGTCCAGCCCGGCACGAGTTTGGGGATGTTGCGGCAGACGATCGGCTCGCGGAACACCGTGCCGTCGAGTTCGTTGCGAATCGTCCCGTTGGGTGATTTCCACATCTTCTTGAGATTGAATTCTTTGACGCGGGCTTCGTCGGGCGTGATCGTCGCGCACTTGACGCCGACCCCGTACGTTTTGATGGCGCGTGCGGCTTCCAGCGTCACGCGATCGTCGGTCGCGTCGCGGTTTTCGATCCCGAGATCGTAGTACTTCAGATCGACGTCGAGATACGGCAGGATCAATTTTTCCTTGATGAACTGCCAGATGATCCGGGTCATTTCGTCGCCATCGAGTTCGACGATCGGGTTCTTTACCGTAATTTTGGCCACGCGGGAAACCTTCTTGAGACGAGCAACAGGGCGCAAAGTTCACATTTTCCGGCCGCAAGCAGCGCGAGCCTGCGCGTCGAAGGCAAGCACGTGCCGTCCTTACCCGGAGCGCCGCAAGCCGCAATCCGTTGGACGATTGTGGCGACGGTGCTCTTCATCGTGCCGATTGTTTGGGGCGCCGCGTTTGCCACGCGGGGGACCCTCGACCGGCTAGCGTTTACGCACCTTCAGGTTGCTGCGGCCGACCGGGTCTCCGAGCTCTGGACGCGGTACGAGGCGCTCGCGGGCGTGCAGGATGCCGGCACGACCGGCGACGAGCGGGACATCGCCGAGACGCTCGAGCGAATCGGGCTCAACGGGACGCGTCTCTTCATTTCGGGAGACCCCGAGCACAACGATCTCACCGACGCGATGACCCTGCGGGTGCCGCGGACGGTCGCGATGCTGCGGCGCATCCGGACGCTCGTGCGCGAAAGGCCGGGCGACGGCCGCGTGGCGGTCGAACGCCGGCTCAAACTCGCCGAGTCGCGGGCAAGTGCGCGCGTCCTGCTCTCCCAGGTCGATTATTGGGATCTCTCCGAGTTGCTGAGCATCGACCCCGCTCAGCGCCCGGACCTCGGGTCCGCCGATGCAACCGCGCAAGCCGCCGCGAAAACGAGCCTCGCAGAATTGGAAATGACCCAGCCGGGGCGCCGGATTCTGCCGGACCTCGATGCGGCGATCGCCGCCATCGCGCGCCTCGAAGGACGGCTCATCGCCGCCGACGAGCGCTACCTGGAGGGACGCATCGACACGCTTCGGCGCGCGATCTTCCTCGACGCCATGCCCGGACTCTTGGGCGTCCTCGCCGCCGCCGCGCTCGGGATCTCGATCATACGATCGTTTCGGCGCGAGGCGGCGTTTCGCGAGATTCGCCGCGAATCCGAACGGCTCGCGCAGCACGGCCGGTTCGAGGCGGTCTTCGAGGGCGCGACGGCGGGGATCGTCGTGCTCGATCGCAGCGGCGAGGTCGCCGTAACGAACCGTGCCTTCACCCGCATGTTGGCCTATCCGGACGGATTTTTCGTCGGCAAGCACCTCAGCGAGTTCACGGCCGAAGACGATCGTCGCAAGACCCTCGAACGCTTCATGGAATTGTCCGACGGGTCGATCGAATCGTATCAATACGAAAAGCGCTACGAGCGCAGCGACGGCTCCCTCATCTGCGCGGAAGTCTCCGTCTCGCGCTTGCCGATCGACGACCCGGCCGGCTGGTTCGCGATCGGGCTCGTCGAGGACATCACCGACCGCAAAGCGATCGAAGCGCAGCTGCTCTACGACGCCACACACGACGATTTGACGGGCCTGGCAAATCGCTCGCTGCTCGCATCGCACATCGAGGACGTGCTCCAGCGCGCGAGCGCCACGGCGGCCGTCGCCTTCATCGACCTCGATCACTTCAAACTCGTCAACGATTCGCTCGGCCACGCGGCGGGAGATCAGCTCTTGCGGACCGTCGCTGCACGTCTGCGCGACTTCGCCGGGCCCGACGATACGGTCGCGCGGTTCGGCGGCGATGAATTCGCCGTGCTCTTCGGGGATCTCCGCTACGCCGCCGAGCTCGCGCGGCGCATACGCGAGATCCAAGAGATCATCACCGTCCCGCTCGCCGTCGACGGCCGCACGATCTATTCGACGGCCTCGATCGGCGTCGCCCCGCTCGGCACGCGCTATACGAACGCCGAGGATCTCCTGCGCGACGCCGATACGGCGATGTATCGCGCGAAGGCCGAAGGCCGCGCGCGGGCGGTTCTTTTCGATCAGGCGATGCACGAGGGCGCGGTCCGGCGTTTGCAGTTGACGTCCGATTTACGCACGGCAATCGCCGAGGGCGAACTCGTCGTCGCGTATCAACCGATCGTGCGGCTCCGCGATGCGGAGATCGTGGCGTTCGAGGCCCTGGTGCGCTGGAACCATCCGCGCGAAGGCCTGCTGGCGCCGAGTGAGTTCATCGCGCTCGCCGAGGAGACGGGGCAGATCGTCGCCGTCGGCCGCAGCGTCTTCCGCCAGGCATGCGCGCGGCTTGCGATCGAACGTCGGCAGCGCCCGAACGTGCAGATGCACGTCAACCTCGCCGTCCAGGAGATCATGCAGCACGATCTCGCCGAGTTCGTGAGCGCGACGTTGCTCGCTGCAAACGTTCCGGCCCAGAGCGTCGTGCTCGAGATCACCGAGAACGCGATCATCGACATGAGCACCGGCGCGGGCGCGGTGTTGGAACGCTTGCGCGAGGGCGGCGTGCGCGTGTGCGTCGACGACTTCGGGATCGGCTACTCGTCGCTGCGCTATTTGAGTTTGTTTCCGATCAGCGGCCTCAAGATCGATCGCAGCTTCGTCACCGGCACCGGCACGAAAACCATCGAGAGCGAGGCGATCGTGCGCATGTTGCTCGATCTCGCGCGTTCCCTGGGACTGCGCATCGTCGCCGAGGGCATCGAG
>PLAE01000015.1 GCA_003134035.1 Candidatus Velthaea versatilis | reverse complement strand
CGATGCCGGTGACCGGCGAGAAAATCGCCTTGATCCCGCGCGCGTGCGGCTCGCGTTCGCGAATGCCGGCCGCGTCGAGCATCTCGAGGCCCTCGACGCCGTTGGCTTGACCGCGTTCCCAGAGATCGCTCAGCCGGCCGAGTTCGTTCTCCTCGGTGGCGATGATCAGTTTGCCGACCTGCTTGTACTCGATCCCTTTGCGCTCGCAAAATTCCCATGCCAGCTTGCGGCCTTCGACGCAGAGTTTTGCTTTGAACGAGCCGGGTTTATAGTAAATGCCCGAATGGATGACGCCGCTGTTGCGTCCGGTCTGATGGCGATTCCAATCGGACTCTTTTTCGACGTTCGCAAGCTTGAGGTGCGCAAAGCGTTCGAGCAGTTCGCGCGAAGTGGCGAGGCCGACGATACCGCCGCCGACAACTGCAATGTCGTAGATCATGGGCCCATCTTCTGCCCCACTCGAACGGCGCCCGCTTCGGCAAGACCGCTGTGCTTGAGAAGCTGGCGCGGCAACCCCGGTGCGCGGCAGGGGACCGTGCGCGTCATTGCGGATGTCGCGACCGCGCGAACAGTGGCCGCCGGCGAGCCCGCTCGCGCGGCCGGCCGCGTTTGCCGACGGCACGTGGATGAGAGCTTTTCGCTGTTCTCGAAATCGCCGGCGATGCTGATAGCACCGCGAAGCCTTCCGACTTTTGTGAACGAGCCGATCCGGGCGTTCCGCGATCCGGCCGAGCGCGCCGGGATGGAGGCCGCGCTTGCGCGGGTCCGCTCGATTGCGGGCCGCCGTTACCCGCTCGTCATCGACGGCCAGCGAATCGACGGCTCGCAGACCATCGCGTCGATCAATCCCGCCCGTCCCGCCGACGTCATCGGTGACGTGGTCGCCGCGACGCTCGACGATGCCTCGCACGCACTCGATGCCGCGACGCGCGCGTTCGGGGTTTGGTCGAAGACGAGCTTCGCCGAACGTTCGGACTTGCTGGTCCGCGCCGCGGCGGCGATCCGCAGGCGCAAAGACGAGTTCAACGCGCTCATGGTGCTCGAGGTCGGCAAGACCTGGATCGAAGCCGAAGCCGATACCGCCGAGGCGATCGATTTTCTCGAATATTACGCCCGCCAAGCGCTTGCGCTGGCCGATCCGCCGCCCCTAATCCCATCACCCCTTCCCGAGTCGAATGTGCTGCGCTACTTGCCGCTCGGCGTGGGCGCGATCATCCCACCCTGGAACTTCGCCCTTGCGATCATGGCCGGCATGACTTGCGCGGCGATCGTCACGGGCAACACCGTGGTGCTCAAACCGTCGCCTGACGCCGCGGTCGTCGCCGCGCATTTCGTCGATTTGCTGCACGAGTTGGGCTTGCCGACGGGGGTGGTCAACTTCGTACCCGGCGACGGGCCGACGGTCGGCGAGGCGATCGTGACGGATCCGCGGACGCGCTTCATCTCGTTCACCGGCTCCAAGGCCGTCGGATTGCGCATCAACGAACTCGCCGCCCGAACCGGCCCCGGTCAGCGCTGGATCAAGCGCGTCGTGGCCGAGATGGGCGGGAAGGACGCCATCGTCGTGGCCGACGACGCGGACATTCCGGCGGCCGTCGCGGGCGTGATCGGCTCGGCATTCGGGTTCGGCGGCCAGAAGTGTTCGGCGTGCTCACGGGTCATCGTGGATGCGCGGATCTACGATCGCTTCGTGGATTTGCTTCGCGCCGGGGCGCAAACGCTCGTCGTCGGCGACCCGGCTCGGCCGGACGTCGACCTGGGCCCGGTCATCAATGAGAAAGCAGCCCAAAAAATCGGGTCTTATATCGAGATCGGCGAGCGGGAAGGCCGGCTGGTGGCGGGCGGAAAGCGGTTAGCGGAATCAGGCTATTTCTTCGAGCCGACGATCTTCGCCGACGTTTTGCCCAGTGGCCGAATCGCACGCGAAGAGATCTTCGGCCCCGTACTCGCCGTGATCCGGGCCGACGACTTCGAGCATGCGCTCGCGCTCGCGAACGATACCGAGTTCGGGTTGACCGGCTCCGTTTATACCAGCGATCCGGCGCGAATCCGGCTCGCGCGCGAGACGTTTTTCGTCGGCAACCTCTACATCAACCGAAAGTGCACGGGAGCGTACGTCGGCGTTCACCCGTTCGGCGGCTTCAATATGTCCGGCACCGACTCGAAAGCCGGCGGCTACGATTACCTGTTGCTTTTCGTGCAGCCGCAGTCGATCGCCGAACGGACCGTCACGTCAACGGCCGTATAGAGGGAGCAGGCCGTTGGTCGAACTCGATGGCCGGTTTTCTTGTCAGCCGAGCGTGGGAGTTACTCACCGTTTATCCACTTGTCGGATGCGGAAAGAGAAAACGGCCCCCCAAGCCTTGACTTTCTATTGCCGTATTTGGTATTCTACTTCTCGTGACTCGGACGCCTCGCCCCTGCGGTGCGGTCAACGATCCGGCCAATGAAGGGCCCGGCGGAAGCGTTCGTTCCTTGAAAACTGAACAGTGCAGTAGCGCATAAGTCTGTGGGTCTCTGACTCGGGCAGGTGAAAGCGCGGCGAAGGCCGCTTTTTTATTTTGCTTGAGGTTATGAGAAATAACCGAATACGCGTCCATTCTCCGGCTCCACCGGAATTGGATAAACGGTTCGGCGTACAAGATTATGACTGCGCCGAGCTTCCTTAATATAGGCAACTATGTAAGCGAGTCCGGCGAGATTCAATTCGCAATTGAATAAGAAGGTCCATGCGAATGGACCTGACCAGTCAGCGATTAGTGAGAGCTTTTCAAAAGCTCCATAAGAAAATTTTATGGAGAGTTTGATCCTGGCTCAGGATTAACGCTGGCGGCGTGCCTAACACATGCAAGTCGAACGAGGTAGTAATACCTAGTGGCAGACGGGTGAGTAACGCGTGGTCAACCTACCGTTGAGTGGGGGATAACTAGCCGAAAGGTTAGCTAATACCGCATACGTCTAGCACGGCATCGTGCAAAGATAAAAGCCGCAAGGCGCTCGATGACGGGACCGCGTCCCATTAGTTAGTTGGTGGGGTAA
>PLAE01000018.1 GCA_003134035.1 Candidatus Velthaea versatilis | reverse complement strand
CGAATATAAGCAAGCCGTACCCGGGCAGTCTGAGTCCTCTCGTGCGCCCGAAGCGTAAGGGCGGGATTCCGCTCGACCAGCTTCTCGCAGCGCATTCCGCCGGCGACGCTCGACTCGAGCGTTTTCTCGTCGAGCGCTATGGTCGCGACGTCATCCCGGCCACCGCCACGGCGCCGGCCAAAGCGTCGACGAAGCCCAAACCCGCGTCGACGCGTGCGAAACGGTCAAAAACGAACCCAAAGAAAGCGCTAGGAGCGCGTTTGTCCCCTCCGGATGACTCCCAGGTCATAGAAGCGCGATCGCCGCGCCTGGTGGGCTACGCACGCGTCTCGACGGACGAACAAACGACGGCGCTGCAGCTCGACGCGCTACGCGGCGCCGGATGTGCCGTCATCCACGAGGATGCCGCGTCGGGGGCGCTGCGATCGCGGCCCGGACTCGATCGCGCGCTCTCGGATCTCGCTCCTGGTGACACCCTCGTCGTGTGGCGGCTCGACCGGCTCGGTCGAAGCCTACGGGCGTTGCTCGACGTCGCCGAAATGCTCCGCGAGCGCGGGGTATCGCTACGGTCGCTCACCGAGCAGATCGACACCGGGACCGCGGCCGGGAAGATGCTCTATGCCGTGCTCGGCGCCGTTGCACAATTCGAGCGCGATGTCATCCGCGAACGCACGGTCGCGGGGCTTGTGGCGGCAAAGGATCGTGGCGAACGCCTTGGGCGCCGGCCGGCGCTCGCACCCGTGCAACGGCGCGAAGCGCAGATCATGCTCGACCGTGGAGAGAGTGTCGCTCACGTTGCGCGCGCGCTGCGTGTTGGGCGTTCGACGATTTATCGCGCAATCGCAACAGAATGACCATAAGTAGTCAAGGCTTTTCCGAGGTTCCTGTCTTGCCGCTGCCGTATCCGACGGCATGAGCACGCGGCCCGATTGGCTCAACGCGGCGTTCGGGCTTCGCGCCGACTCCTCGCGCGAAGATGTCCTGCGTTCCATTGAGCAGCTCGATCGAACGCCAGCGGAATTACCGTTGCCGGCGCAAGAGCCGGCTCGCTCCCGCGAAGCGTCTCGCCGGCGCTTCGCGCGCAACGGTTTATTCGTCTGCTTTCGACCTGATGCGCTTGAGGCCCGAATATGCCGCCCCGTCGATCAGGATGGGGCGGCGTAGCTCAATCGGTTAGAGCGCTCGGTTTATAACCGGGGGGTTCCGGGTTCGAGCCCCGGCGCCGCTACACTCAAGCTAGCAATTTTGAGCGGCTCCTCTGCGGCGCGGAAACCGTTACGGCGCGCGAGCGTTTCGCCATCTAAACGGATCCCTTTCGTGCATCATTCATGCGTTTGATCTATGTGCTTTACAAACAAACCGAAAGACATGGACGTGCCCTCCTCCTGTCCGATAGCTTAACAAGGCTGTCAACGTGCGCTAGCCGCTCCGAAGCAAAGATGCAACAACTGATGAAGTTCCTTCAATCGATGCCGTTCGGGGCAAAAATGGCGGGTATCGGCGGCCTGTTTTTAATTCCGATCGTTCTCGTTATCGCGGTCTGGTACGCTCAAATCAACGGCGATGCGACGTTCAATAAGTCTGAGAAGCTCGGCGTTACATACACCCGAGCAACGCAGCCGCTCTTCGTGGATCTCGAATCATACCGCCTCGCCCCGAACTCGGCGACCGGTGCTCACATTGACGCGGACTTCACCGCCGCCCTTGCGGCCGACGCGAACATTCCGCTCGGCCTGACCAAGCAGCTTACCGACCTTCAGACGAAGTGGACGCAGCATGGAGCGATCGCCGACGTCATCGCCGACTTGATTACGCTTCAAGGCGCGATCTCAGACAATAGTAAACTCACGCTCGATCCGACGTATGACGGTTACTATGTCGGCGACACGATGATCAATAAGCTCCCTAGCCTCATTGACGGTATTGCACAGGCCACGGTCACGGGTAATGCGGCCATCAAAGCAAAAAGCCTCAGCGTCGACGACCGCATCTCGATCGCGGAGCTTGCCGGTCAAGTCACCGCGGCACGCGACGGTATCGACCACAACCTTCAGATCGCCACTGGGGCAGCGCCTTACCTCACGATCGACTCGAAGCGATCCGCTGAAAAGGGCTCGGCGACGGGGTTTTATGATGCTCTCACCAAGCAGCTTCTGAAACCAGCAAAGCCCGTCGGCAACATATCATCGCTGACGACTGCCCAGAAAGCAGCCCTTAGAGCGGCCCTTGCGCTGTATGATTCGGCGATCTCTGCCGAAGGCGACGTCCTCGACCATCACTTATCGGCGATCGACACAAAGGAACTCACGACCTTCGGTATCGTGTTCCTTCTGCTTGGCGCGGTCGGCGGGGTGATGTTCGCCGTTGTACGTTCGATCGCCGGACCTTTGCGCAGCTTGACGATCGTCTCGCAACGACTCGCCGTTGGCGACATCGACGTCGAGTCCGATCTGCCGCCGGCCGGCCGCGATGAGATCGGTATCCTGGCCGGTTCGTTTCGCGAGATGATCGTCAGCAGACGCGACGTCGTGGTCGCCGCTGAAATCGTCGCAGGCGGCGATCTGCGCGGCGCGCGATTCTCGCACGGCGAACAAGACCGCCTCGGACGCGCCTTCGAGGGGATGGTCGACCACTTACGCGAGATCATCTCGGGGGTGGTCGTGGTCTGCGAATCCCTTTCTTCCACCACGACCGAGTCTTCGGCTGCGGCCGAAGAATCGACGGCTACCGTGTTCCAGATCGCACAGATCATGGACGTCGTCGCCGCCGGCAACCGCGACCAAGCGCGCCACATTCAAGATACCGGCGCCATCTTCGCCGAGTTGGGCCTTACGGCGGAACAGATCGCCCTCGTCGCCGCGCATCAGGCCGAGGCGATCGGCCGCACGACCGCTGCGCTCGAAAAACTCGACGGCGGCATAGCCGCGCTCTCGTCACAGGGCGCGACGCTCACCAAGGTCGCGCACGACGCAACCGCTGAGGCCGCTGCGGGGACAAGCGCCGTCGTCGAGACCGCCGCGAAGATGGCCGAACTCAAAGCGATTTCGGCGACGGCCGCCGGCGCGATGGCGAGCCTGGAAGAGCGCTCCTCTCAGGTCGAAGAGATCGTCGACACGATCGGAGACATCGCTGATCAAACAAACTTGCTCGCGCTCAACGCCGCGATCGAGGCGGCACGCGCCGGCGAACACGGGCGCGGCTTCGCCGTCGTCGC
>PLAE01000005.1 GCA_003134035.1 Candidatus Velthaea versatilis | reverse complement strand
CGCGCGGCGGCGCTCGCCGCGCGGCGTCCGGCGGCGCCCGGCCCAACGGTCCTCGTGTTGGAATGGAGCGATCCGCCGATGAGCGGCGGACACTGGACACCGGGCTTGATCGAACTCGCCGGCGGCACGCCGGTCCTGGCGAACCCGGGCGCGAATTCGCAGCGCATTACGTGGGCGGCGATTGCCGCCGCCGACCCCGACGTGATCATCGTCGCACCCTGCGGTTACGACCTGGCCGCCGCCGAAACCGCGGCCCGCGAGCTCGAAGGCCTTGCCGCTTGGAACGCCTTGCGCGCCGTGCGTTCTGGCCGGGCCTACGCGATGGACGGCAACGCCTACGTGAATCGCCCCGGTCCGCGCCTACTCGAGAGCGCCGAGATCTTTGCCGCGATCGTTGGCGGCCGCGATCTGCCGACCCACGCTGCGGCGCCGCTCAACCCTTATTATTCTCGGTGTCGTTGAAGCGCTGCATCGATTCGCCGATGATGCGGCGTGCGTCGGCGGCATCCGTCCACGGACCGGTCGAGGTTTCTTTGCCCTCGAGCGCTTTATACGTCTCGAAGAAGTGCGAAATTTTGCGCAGCTGGTGCGAGAAGATCTGCGTGTAGTTATGGATTTCGGCGAAATCCGGTTCACCGACGGGAACGGCGAGCACTTTATCGTCTTCCTCGTTGCCGTCGATCATTTTGAGCAAACCGATCGGCCGCGCGGTCACCAAACATCCGCTGAACGTCGCTTCGGAGACCAAGATCAGCACGTCGAGCGGATCGCCGTCGAGCGCGAGCGTCCGCGGCACGAAACCGTAATCGCCGGGATAAAAAATTGCTGAATGAAGTGCCCGGTCGAGCCGGAAAATATCGAGCGCTTTGTCGTACTCGTATTTGTTGCGCGAACCCGAAGGAATTTCAACGATCACGTTGATCTCTTCGGGAGCGCGATCGCCGGCGGGCAATAAGAGCCGGTTTTGTCGAACGTCCAGAGTCACCCGGGCCGCGTTCCCCGCGATCGGGCGATGCCCTTGCGACTAACGGTCGAGGCGAAGCCGGGCAACAAGCATCCGTCGATCAGCGTGCGTGACGGTACGCTCATCGTCGCCGTGCGCGAACGGGCGATCGATGGCCGCGCAAATGCCGCGATCGAGCGCGCGGTCGCCGTTTGGCTCGGCATTCGCGTGAGTTCGGTTTCGATCGTCGCGGGCGGTACCGGCCGGCGTAAACTGCTGGAGATCGCGGGCCTCGACGCCCAGACCCTCGCGCGCCGGCTCGCGGCGGGCGCCAGCGATGACGGGCCGGCCGGAAATTCGTCGGAAGCCCCGAACCCGGCGTCTAAGGTGACGTAATCGGCAACCCCGCCAGGATCGCGACTTCCGTACAGGCGATCAAGAAGCCGTAGCAATCGCCCGTGAGGCGGCCACCGAGTCGCCCGCGCAGCCAAAACGCGGCGGCGAACGACAAGCCGCCGAGCGCGACGAGCAGCACAGCGTGGCCCCAATAACTCCAGCCCAACGCCAGCATCAGCACCCCCATGAGTGCGTGAATGCCGCGCGGCACGCGCAGTTCGGCTGGACCATACGGGATCACCAGCGTGATCGCGACGACGATCCAGCGCGCCGCGCAGCCGGCGAAGGCGAGCGCCAAAGCTAGCCGTGGCGGGTCGATGCTCCAGAGCGCAGCCAGCCACAGCCCGCACAGCACGGCGAAAAATGCGATCGCGAACGTGCCGTGGTGCGGATCCTTGAGGATCGCCAGGCGGCGCGCCGGGGCGGCGCTCGCGAAGACGCCGTCGCACGTATCCAAAAATCCGTCCAGGTGCAGCGCCCCCGTCAGCACGATCGACAAGCCGAAGGCGAACGCGACCGCGAGCGGGTGGGGCGCGACGAGCGACACCGCCCAAGCCGTCCCGCCGGCGATGGCGCCCACGACCGCGCCGACCAGCGGAAGGAACGCCAGTTCCGCGGCTTGCGGCGGCCCCACCCCCGCGCTGCCGAACGGCAGAATCGAGAAATATGTAAACGCGGCGCGCGCGCCGTCAAGCACTAGGGCACGATGACGGCGCTGGGGGCGGTCGCCACGCCGGCGTCGGCGAAGGTTTTCATTTCACGCACCATCCGCGCCGCGGATTCGATGACGGGCAGCGCAAGCGCCGCGCCGCTGGCTTCGCCCAACCGCATTTCGAGGTCCAAGAGTGGCGTGAGGCCGAGCGCGTCGAGGGCCAGCGCATGCCCCGGCTCCTGCGAGCGGTGAGCGGCGATGCAGTAGCCCAGCGCGGCAGGCGCGATGGCCCCGGCGATCAGCGCCGCAGCGGCGACGATGTAGCCGTCGAGCACGACCGGCAAGCGCGCCCGGGCGGCGCACAAAATGACGCCCGCCAGCCCGACGATCTCGTAGCCGCCCATCTGGCTTGCGATTTCTTCCCAGGTGAAGTCTTGGCAGCGCGCCAGGGCGCGCTCCACGGAGCGGATCTTGCGCTCGAGTCGCTCGTCGTCGATGCCGGTGCCCCGCCCAACCACTTCCCGGACCGGCTTACCGGTGAACGCGGCGACGATGGCGGCGGCGCTCGTTGAATTGCCGATCCCCATTTCGCCGAGCGCCAAGACGTCGCACGGAGCGGCTTCGATCGCGGCATCGTAGGCCGCGATCCCGGCCGCGAGCGTGTACGGCAGATGATCGCGCCGGATCGCCGGACCATGGGCCAAATTCGCCGTGCCGTAGCCGGCGTTGACGTCGAAGAGCCGGGGGTGTTCGGGCAGCGCTTCACGCACGCCGAAGTTGGCGACGTAGACCTCGGCGCGTGCCGTGCGCGCGAACGCGTTGATGGCGGCGAAGCCGGCCAGAAAGCTCCCGACCATCTGGGCGGTGACTTCGGGCGGATAAGCGCTCACGCCGTCCGCCGCGACGCCGTGATCGCCCGCCCCGATGAGGATCGTGCGCCGTTCGTACACATGCTGCGGCATGCCGCCGGCAATCGCGCAGAGCTGGACAGCCAGTTCTTCGATCCGCCCCAGGCTGCCGACGGGTTTGATCAGGTTGTCGATTCGCTCGCGGGCGGCCGCGGCGGCGGCCGGGTCGGCGGGCGAAACGGCGGAACGGAAGGCGTACGGATCCATAGCCGGCAATTACGGCGCGCCGGACGCCGAATCCGCGAGCGGCGGCGCGACCTCGTTGACGGCCTCCAGCCGCCAGGGCGCGACCCCGTCGCCGCGCAAGCGCATGATGCTCGCGGGGAGCAGCGAGACCTCGAGCGCTTGGCCTTCGGGCTCGTCGAGCGCGATGCGCAGCAGCGCATGCATGATCCCGGCGTGCGATACGATGAGCGCGCGGCCGTCCGACGGCAGTCGACCCGCTAGCCCGTCGAGCACCGGACGGATGCGCGCACAGACGTCGCCGAACGACTCACCGCCGGCGGGGACCTGAGAGCGCGGCGAGGTCGGCCGCCCGGCGAGTTCCGGGGTGCGCGCGACGATTTCGTCCCACGTCAGGCCTTCCCAGACGCCGAAGTTCATCTCGCGCAGCCGCGGTTCAGCTTCAATAGGCACGCCGCAGGCGGCCCCGATCGCGGCGGCCGTCGCCGCCGCGCGCACTAAGTCGGACGCCAGCGCAACGTCGAAACGCTCGCGGCCTAGGTGCGCCGCGAGGGCTCGCGCTTGGGCGCGGCCCTCGTCGTCGAGCGGAATGTCGGTGCGGCCTTGGAAACGCCGAACGGCGTTCCAGGCCGTGCGGCCGTGCCGCACGCAAATGAGCTCCAATCGAGTTCGACTCCCCTTCGCCGCGCGGGCGCCGGTGGTCGACGCGATTCGTACGGTTCGGCGCTTAGTCCGACGGCAGCATCGGTTTGCCTTCGTGCGCAACGAGCAAATCGTGCATGTCGTTGGTGTGCTCTTC
>PLAE01000004.1 GCA_003134035.1 Candidatus Velthaea versatilis | reverse complement strand
CGCCGGCGCCAGCTACGACTTCACGATCCCGGCGCGCGAACCGTGGTCGCGCGTGGTGCGCAAAGGGCAGCTGCTGCGCATCGTCGATGTGTTCGGTCAACAAGCGGTCGACACGTTGTTTTACAACTCCGCCGATCCCGCCGAGCGTTACGACGCGCAGCAAACGCTCCTGGCCCAGAACGCCGCCTACATCGGCCGGGGAACGCGGCTGATGTCGAACGACGGCAACGTGCTGGCGACCGTCGTCGCCGACACCTGCGGTCGCCACGACACGTCCGCCGGCGCGTGCAGTTGCGAATCGAATACGGTCCGGTTCGGCGGGCACACGCGCTACATGCATGCCTGCCGCGAGAACTTTATCTTGGAACTNNGCCGAGATGGACGTGCTGTGCGTTATCTCAAACTGCCCGCAAGTCAACAATCCGTGCAACGGGTTCGATCCAACGCCGATTCGGGTCATCATCTGGGATCCGACAGGCGCCTGAGCGGCGGATGTTCTCGCGCATCCTCGTTGCGAATCGCGGTGAGATCGCCGCCCGGATCATCGCGACGGTGCAGCGCCTGGGCCTGACCGCGGTCGCCGTGTATTCCGAACCCGACCGGTTCACGCTGCCGGTGCGCGCGGCGCAGCAGACCGTCGCGCTGGGCGGTTCGAGCGCGGCCGAGAGTTATCTCAACGTCGACGCGATCGTCGCGGCGGNNCGACGCCGTGCATCCGGGCTACGGCTTCTTGAGCGAAAACGTGGCCTTCGCCGAGCGTTTAGCGGCCGCCGGCATCACCTTCATCGGCCCGCGCGTGGAGCATTTGCGGGCCTTCGGCCTCAAGCACACCGCCCGCGAACTCGCGCTGCGCGCCGAGCTGCCGCTCTTGCCCGGCAGCGGACTCCTGGACGACGCGGCAGCCGCGCTGACCGCAGCCGAGCGCATCGGATATCCGGTGATGCTCAAGAGCACCGCCGGCGGCGGCGGCATCGGCATGCAGGTGTGCAACTCGCCGGACGAATTGGCGGCGAAGTTCGCCGGCGTGAGCCGCCTAGGCGCGGGCAATTTCGGCGACGGCCGCGTGTACCTCGAAAAGTTCGTCGCCGCCGCGCGGCATGTCGAAGTGCAGATCTTCGGCGACGGCCGGGGCGGCGTGCTTGCGTTGGGCGAGCGCGACTGCACGCTGCAGCGGCGACATCAGAAAGTCATCGAGGAAACGCCGGCGCCCGGCCTGTCGGCCGGCACGCGCGCGGCGCTGCACGCCGCCGCCGTTCGCTTGGCCCAGTCGGTCGCCTACGAATCGGCCGGAACGGTCGAATTCATCTACGACGCGCACAGCGGCGAGTTCTATTTTCTCGAGGTCAACACGCGGCTGCAAGTCGAGCACGGCGTGACCGAAACAATCTTCGGCGTCGATCTCGTCGAATGGATGATTCGTCAGGCCGCCGGCGAGTTCGTGCTGCCAGCGGCCCCGCCGCCGTCCGGCCACGCGATCGAAGCGCGCGTCTACGCCGAAGACCCGGCGCGCAACTTTCGGCCCAGCGCCGGATTGCTCACCGCCGTCGCCTTCGCTCCCGGCGTGCGGGTCGACACCTGGATCGAAACCGGCACCGAGGTCAGCGCGAACTACGATCCGCTGCTGGCCAAGATCATCGGGGCGGGATCGACGCGGGCCACCGCGATCGCGGCACTGCATTCGGCGATCGGCGCCAGTACGATCTGGGGCATCGAGACGAACCTGCCCTATCTCGCCGCGGTGCTCGAAAGCGATGCCGTTGCGAACGCCGTCATGACGACGGCGACGCTGGGCGGCTTCGCGTTCGCGTCGCGGACCGTCGAAGTGCTCAAAGCCGGCTTGCAATCGAGCTTGCAAGAGTTGCCCGGCCGGCTTGGTTATTGGCACGTCGGCGTTCCGCCGAGCGGACCGATGGACGCCCGGTCGTTCCGGCTCGTCAATCGGATCGCGGGCAACGCCGAAACGACCTGCGCGCTGGAAATGACGCTCGCCGGCGCGACGCTGCGGTTTGCGGTGGGCGCCGAGATCGTCTTCGGCGGTGCGCGCATGCCGGCGACGCTCGACGGCGCGGCGCTCGAACCATGGACGCGCATTGCCGTGCCGGCGGGCGGCGAGGTCGCCTTCGGGACGATCGCCGGCCCGGGTAGCCGCACCTACCTCGCGATTCGGGGCGGCTTCGACGCGCCGCTCTTTCTGGGTTCGCGCGCGACCTTCGCGCTGGGCGGTTTCGGCGGCCACGCGACGGGCTTGCTGAAAACCGGCGACGTGCTGCGAATCGGTCAGGCCCCCGAACTCGCGGCGCCCGCGGTCGCGCCGCAGGACGTGCCCGTCCTCGCAAACGCGTGGGAGATCGGCGTCGTCGACGGACCGCACGGCGCGCCGGACTTCTTCACCGAGGCGGACATCGCGGCGCTCTACGCGTCGAGCTACGAGGTCCATTTCAACAGCGCGCGCACGGGGGTGCGCTTGATCGGGCCCAAGCCCGGGTGGGCGCGCCCGGACGGCGGCGAAGCCGGTTTGCATCCCTCGAATATCCACGACACGGCGTACGCGGTGGGCGCGCTCGACTTCACCGGCGACGTCCCGATCGTGCTCGGGCCGGACGGGCCAAGCTTGGGCGGCTTCGTGTGTCCGGTCGTCGTTGCCAATGCCGAACTGTGGAAGATCGGGCAGCTTCGGCCGGGCGACCGGGTGCGATTCGTGCCGCACGGCGGAGGGCGGACGCCGGCGGTCGCGGCGCGCAGCAGCCCGCCGGCGACCACCGTCGAGGTGACGTACCGGGTCGCCGGCGACGACGCCGTGCTCGTCGAGTTCGGGCCGATGGTGCTCGACGTCGGACTGCGCATTCGCGTGCAGTTGCTCATGGAGGCACTCGCATTCGCCAGCGTGCCGGGCATCATCGACGTCACGCCGGGGATTCGCTCGCTGCAAGTTCACTACGATAGCCGCGTTTTGCCCCGGCCGCGGCTGCTCGAGCGGCTCCAAGCCATCGAACGCGCGCTGCCGCCGATCGACGACGTCGAGATTCCCAGCCGCGTCGTCTATCTGCCGCTCTCCTGGGACGACGACGAAGCGCAGCTCGCGATGCGCAAGTACCAAGAACTGGTGCGGCCCAACGCGCCGTGGTGTCCCTCGAACGTCGAGTTCATCCGCCGCATCAACGGGTTGGCGTCGACCGACGAGGTCAAGCGCATTGTCTTCGATGCCAGCTATTTGGTCATGGGGCTGGGCGACGTGTACCTCGGCGCGCCGGTCGCCACGCCGCTCGATCCGCGCCACCGGCTGGTCACCACCAAGTACAATCCCGCGCGCACCTGGACGCCGCAGAACGCCGTCGGCATCGGCGGCGCCTACTTGTGCATTTACGGCATGGAAGGGCCCGGGGGGTACCAGCTCGTCGGCCGCACGATTCAAGTTTGGAGCAGTTGGCGCTCGATGCCCGGCGCGCGCCCCGGCGAGCCGTGGCTGCTGCGGTTTTTCGATCGGGTTCGCTTCTTCGCGGTGTCGCCGCCCGAATTGCGCGCGGCGCGGGCGGCGTTTCCGCACGGCGGTTATCCGCTGCGCATCGACGTCGAAACGTTTCGCTACCGCGACTACCGGGCGTTCTTGGCCGAGCACGCCGCGGGCATCGAGGCCTTCGGTGCGCGGCAGCGCGCGGCGTTCGAGGCGGAGCGGCTGGATTGGCGGCGGCGCGGTCTCGATACGTACGTCGCCGAAGATGCGCTCGACGCGCGCGGGTCCGGCTCGCCCGAGTTGGATGAGGGCTACGCCGCGGTCGAATCGCCGGTCCCCGGAAACGTGTGGAAAATTCTCGTCGCGGCCGGTCGCAGCGTGACGCGCGGCGAGCCGCTCGTCATTCTGGAGTCAATGAAGATGGAGTTCACGATCGCAGCGCCGCACGACGGGGTCGTCGCCGCAGTCCGCTGCGCCGCGGGCAAGCCGGTTTCCGCGGGTCAAACCGTGATCGTGCTCGGCGCGCCGCGCGCGGCATGACGCTGCCGGACCGGCTCACACCGGACGGCCTGCTCGCGGGATACCGCGCCGGGTCGTTCACGCCCGAAGACGTCGTGACCGAACTGCTCGCGCGGATCGACGCGTACGCCGATCCGGCGGTGTGGATCGCACGCGTCGCCGCCGACGCCGTGCTCGAACGCGCGCGCGACCTGCAGCGCGATCCGGCGGCCCGCGCGCTGCCCCTCTACGGCGTGCCGTTCGCCGTCAAAGACAATATCGACGTCGCCGGCATGCCGACCACGGCCGGCTGTCCGGCATTCGCGTATACTCCGGATCGAAGCGCGCCGGTCGTCGAGCGGCTGCTGGCCGCCGGGGCGATCGTGCTGGGCAAAACCAACCTCGATCAATTCGCGACCGGCCTAGTGGGAACGCGTTCGCCGTACGGTGCGCCGCGCAGCGTCTTCGATCGCGACTATATCTCGGGCGGCTCGAGTTCGGGTTCCGCGGTTGCCGTCGCGGCCGGCCTGTGCGCCTTCGCGCTGGGGACCGATACGGCCGGCTCGGGCCGCGTGCCGGCTGCGTTCAACGACATCGCGGGTATCAAACCGACGCGCGGCGTGCTCAGCACGCAGGGCGTCGTCCCGGCCTGCCGATCGCTAGATTGTGTCTCGATCTTCGCGGTGAGCGCGGCGGACGCGCGCGGCGTCGCCGTCGTCGCGCAAGGGTTCGATGCGGCCGATCCCTATTCGCGCGCGGTGCGCGATGTGCGTTTGCGCGGCGGCCCGTTGCGCTGCGGCGTTCTCGCCCCGGCGCAGCGCGAGTTCTTCGGCGACGCGCAGGCCGCCGAACTCTACGCGCAGGCCATCGAGCGCGTGCGCGCGCGCGGCGGCGAAATCGTCGAATTCGACTTTACGCCGTTTCGCGAAACGGCCGAACTGCTTTACGGCGGCGCGTTCGTCGCCGAGCGGATGGCGGCGATCGCGCCGTTCTTCGCCGCCCACGCGGACGAGATCGAACCGACGGTGCGCACGATCATCGGCGGCGCCGAACGCTTCTCGGCCGCCGACGCGTTCGGCGCGCAATATCGCTTGCGCGCGCTCGAGCGCCGTGCCGGCGCGGCCTGGGAGGCATTCGACGTGATGCTGCTGCCGACCGCGCCGACGACCTACACCGTCGCCGAGGTGATGGCCGATCCGATCGCGACCAACGCGCGCTTGGGCGCGTACACCAACTTCGTCAACCTGCTCGACCTC
>PLAE01000209.1 GCA_003134035.1 Candidatus Velthaea versatilis | reverse complement strand
TTGATGGTGTGCGCGCCCGCGGCTTCGAGCATGGCGTAGGGATGCGCGCCCGTCACGATCGCGGTAACGCGGGTTTGCGGCGCGGACATCCCGGGCTCCAAACCCGGTACCGCCGGAATCGTGTCGTGGGCGAGATTACTGGGCAGCGAGTCCACGGCTCCGGCGTCGCCGGAAACGGACAGCGGGGCCGGTACTGCGTGTGCGACGGCCGGCGCCGGTTCCGCGAACGGATCGCGACGGACGATTTCGCCGGCCGGCTGCGGCGCATCGGGTATGGGTCCGAAGGCCAATTGCGCAGCGCGTGGCTGGATCGAGCTGCGCGCGCTCTGCGTCGCAAGGCCAATCGTGCCGGCGACGCAGAGCGCGGACAAGGCGACCATCGTGCCGCGGCTAAAAGGATCGAGCATGGATAGTTTGCTCCTTCGCGAGAGAATGACTCGGAACGACGGTCAACGGCGTCGGCGCTAGGTGCTGCAGCGCGACATGCAGCCGCGCCGTTAACCGGGTCGCAGCGGGCGTTGCGCCGCCGGCCGGCGGCCCATCGCGCTCGAGTGTCGCGATCTCGATCTCCATGGTGACCGGTGCGACGGCGAGCGCGCGAATCGTCGCGAGCAGCGAACGATAATCGCCGCGGAGGGTCACATCGAGCGGGATCGGCTCGAACGCAACGGCCGGCTGCGGTAGGCCCGCCGGCACCGCGGCAAGCGTCGCGCCGCGTTCTTCGATCCGTTCGAGCTCGACATGCCGCTGCACGGCGGTTTGCGCCGCCACGCGAATGAAACGCGCGACGGTGCTCGGCGTATCCGCATCGAGCGCGAGGTCGCGCAGCCGTCCATCGATGAGCTGCGCTTGGCGTTCGAGCACTGGCCGGCCGGCGACCGTCCGCGCGTCGGCGAGTGCGGACTCGGCGATGCTTGCGGTTTGTTCGTGCTGCGCATCGATCGCCCGTCCGAGCACGCCGAAGGTGATGGAGCAGCCCGCACAGAGCGTCACTACGCTCGCAAGCCAGAGGAAAACAGCATCGGACGCGACCGACGCCCGATGCCCCGCGCGCTGCATCAACGCCGAACGTCAACCCGCAGGGTGTAGCGAACGCGGGCCGGTCCGTCGCCGGCGTCGGTCTGCAGCGAAACAAGCTGCGGAACCGTGCCGCGGTCTCTATTGTGCAGCGCGTTCATGGCCTCACCGACGTCGGCGGCCCGGTCCGAAATGCCTTCGAGCAGGTAGCCGCTGTTTTCGTAGCGCAACGTGCGCAACCACGTTCGCGCGGGAAGCCGATTGCCGATCCAGATCAACTCGTCGGCATGGCTCAGGCTCGCTTGTCGCACTGCGGTCGCGGACGAATCGAGTTGCGTGCGGCGGATGACTTCTTCGCGCAGCGCGGTGACGCCGCGCAGCCCGGCTTCGCCGGCCGTGAAGCTGATCGCGGCGCGCTCGTATGCGCTGCGGGCCGCGTGCAGCCGCTCGAGCTGGACGGCGCTCAAAGCCGCGGTCAACACCACGGTCCCCATGAGCGCGGCGAGCGGTCCGCGCACGCGATTGTCGATCGCGAGCCTCGTCGTCGCCGCGAACCGGAACCGGCGCGGCGGCGCAAGGTAGTTGAAGCGGATCACGCCGCGCCCCAAAGCGCCAATCCGTACGCGAGGCACCAGTCCGGCGCCGCGGCGCGCAACACGTCGGGCGGTAGCACGCCTGAGATGCCGGATTCGAATTCGGCCGGCGAAACGCGCACGCCCGTCGCTCGTTCGAGCAGCACCGGCAATTCGCTCAAGCGCGAGCCGTTGCCGACGAGGACCAAGCTGCGCACGTCGCCCAAGCCGTTCGCGCGGCACTCGACAAGCGCGTTTGCGACCTCGGCGATGAGTTCATCGCGCGTGCTTTCGCCGGTGCCGGCGATGCCATACGTTCGTTTACGGCGTTCGGCGGTTGCTTCATCGACGCCGAACGCGCGCGCGACGGCCTCGGTGAAGGCCGCGCCGCCGATTGTGAAGCGCCGCCCGATCGGAAACTGGCCGGCGAGGATATGCAGCCGGGAATCGTTCAAGCCGATATCCAGCACGGCACCCGCCGCGGGCAACGCGCGTTGGAACGCGAAGGCATTGTTGTCGACGGCGCTCACGCGCAACTTCGCGCCGTGGGCGATCGAAACAAGCCAACTGATGACGTCCTTGCGCACGACGCCGATGACGGCGTCGCCTTCGGCGCCGAGCGAGATGACGCGCACGATCGCGTCGCGGATCGGGTAATCAATCAACTGCGTCGCCTCGAACCGCGCCGCGCGTTCGTGCTCGCCGCGCCGCATCGCCGGAAACGTAATGCTGCGCAGCAGCGCGCGCGGTTCGCCCAGGCCGAAAACGCAGCGCCGCTCGCGTGTCTGCAATTCGGCGACCGCGTCGGCTAGTGCCGACGCCGGGTCGTTGTCGTGCTGACGCGTCGCGACCGCCGCCAGTTCCGCGCCGGAGTCGGTTTTGTGCAGCAGCGCGACGCGGATGCGCGACGTTCCGATATCGATGCCCAACGGCAGCGTGCGCGCGCGAGTTCGCAGGATACTTACCATGGCCACCCCAGAAAGTTCGCACCCAAGCCGACGGCGGCGCCGCCGGCGATGAATGGTCCGAAACGAACGGCATCGGTCCGTTTAGCGCGCCCGGACAACAATAGCGCCGCGGCGTACACGCCGCCCAAAATGAAGGCGCTGCCGATCGCCGCGCAGGCCGGGCCAAGCCCATAACCTAGCGCGATCGCCGAGCTCAGCTTCACGTCCCCCAAACCAATGCCGCGCCGGCCCGACAGTAGATACAGCGCGATCAACGCCGCGCCGACGGCCGCCGCGGCGACGAGGTCGTCGGCGAGCCGGCAGTCGAGGACTGCGAGCAAGACCGCGACGACAGCGATCGTGCACGACAGCGCATCGAAGATCAGCCCCGTGCGGGCGTCGACGAGCGCGCAGACGACGGCGCCGATCAGCGTCGCACCCGCCGGCAACGCAACCGCAATCGGAAACATGGCCGCCGTCCCCGCGCCGGCCGCCGCACACAGGGCGACAATCCAGAGCGGCAGCGCGCCCAGCGCGAGGCTGCGCCGGCGCGCGACGGCAGCCGCGATCGACCACAGTCCGACCGCGTAGAACGCTCCGGCGAGTCCGCCGCCGATGAGGATTAGTGCCATGCGAGTTGTTCGAGCGCGACCCGGGCGGGGCCAAAACGCGGATCGAGCGTCAACGCCCGCTCGAACAGCTGCCGCGCGCCGCGCCGGTCGCCCAGGTGCAGCGCGACGCGGCCGGCGAGATGGTCGTACCGCGCGTCGCGAGCCTGCGCGCCGGCCCGCGCGAAATCGTCGCGCGCCGCGGGCCAGCGCCGCAGCCGCTGCTCGGCGAAGCCGCGGTCGGCGAGCAGCGCCGGATCGTCGGGTGAGTGCGCGAGGGCCAACGTTGCGATCACAACCGCCGTCCGGGCATCGCCCGGCGCGTGCCGGATCGCAAGCAAAAACGCGAACCGGTCGGCCGCCCGGCTCGAAGCTGGGTCGAGCGCGAGCGCGCGGCCGTAATAACGCAGCGCCGCCGCGCGATCGCCGTTGCGCATCGCATCGTCACCGCGGGTGACGACGGCCGNNGCGCGATGCGCCGCCACAGCGGAATGGCGGTCATGCCAGCACACCATAGTACATACCGAGCGCGAGCATCAGGACCGCGCTGACGATGCCCGTTGCTTGGTGCGGCAACCCGCGCGGAAGAACGCGCACCAATACCGTGCCGATACTGCCCGCGAAAAACAACGGCAGCGCATGTCCGGCGGCATAGCAGAACAGCAGCAGCGCGCCGATGGCGGGCTTTCCAATCGCGCTCGAGGTTCCGACGATCGCGGCGACGATCGGTGTGCAGCACGGTGATACCACGAGCGCGCTCGAAGCTCCGAGCAAGAAAATCGCACCGAGCGAGCGCGGCGCCAGCGGCTCGGCGGTGACGGCCGCCGGGGTATGCGCGCAGCTTTCGCCGTGCCGGTGCGGAGCCGCGCGCACGAGCGTGACGCATCCGGCGGTGATGAGCGTCGCCGACAAGATCAGGTAGAGCGCCCCCGAGAGCGTCCAGAGCGTGCCGAGTAATCCGGCGATAAAGCCGAAGCTCACGAACGCGCCGACGAGCCCGAGTACGAACGCCGTCGTCGCCGCGAGCGGGCGGCGATCACCGTTGACGAGCGCCGCGATCGCGATGTAGCGCGGCGCGATGCACGGGCCGACGCTGGTGACGGCGCCGGCGAGGAACACCAGCAGCACCGCTCCGGCGGGTGCTTGCGACGTGAGCGCCAGCATCGCCGCGGCAATCGGGTCGATCATCGGGCCAGCAATCCGGCGCCCGAGGCGTACTCGATGGTCTTGCTACAGCCTTGCGCGCCGCACAAGCCCGCGGAGCCGGTTCCGTTGCCGTTGTCTTTATTGAGCTTGGCCAGGGTCGACGCGACGTGCGTGCCGGGGCACGTAATGAGATAACTCTGACCATCGCCCGTCGGTTGGGTGAACGTATATTTCGCGGGCGTCGCGCCGGCGTCGGCGGGATCGCGCGGCGTATTGTTGAGATACGTCACGGTCGTCGTGTTGAGCGCATCGGGGATCGCGCCGGCGTCCGGGTAGCGCTGATTGTCCGCGTAGTACAGCTCCATCGCCGTGGCGATCGCACGCAGGTTCGATTCGCAGGCCGAGGTCTGGGCCTGGGCCCGCGCATTGACGAAATTCGGGACGAGGATGCCGGCCAGAATGGCGATAATGGCGACGACGATCATCAGCTCGATGAGCGTGAAGCCGCGTTCGCCGGTACGGCGATCGGCGGGGCTATCCATGAACGGACCGATTATGCGAGGGCATGGTTGCATTACCCGAAGTTCCCCGGGATCATCGAACTATGCCACCTGCTGGTGCATTTTGCTCAGCGCTTTTTTGATGAGCTTCGAAACTTGGCTCTGCGAAATGCCCAGCCGCTCACCGAGCTGTGCTTGCGAAAGTCCGGCCGCGAACGAACCTAATACGGCGACTCGTTCGCGCTCGGCGAGATCATCGAGCGCGGCGCGCAGCGACAAGCGTTCGTCGATGCCGACGCTCATCACCGCGGCGGCGAGTTCGCCGTTGGGTGCGCCCGTGCAGGCTTCGATTGAGACGACCGGGCCGCCGCGGCGCAGCACGCGAATTTCGTCGACGGTGCGCGTGTCGAGGCCCAACTCCGCGGCGATCTCCGCGCGCAGCGGGGTGCGGCCCAGGCGCATCGACAACACCTCGGCCGCGGCGGCATAGCGCTTTTCAAGTGCGCGCAAGCGGCGTGGAACGCGCACGATGCGTTCGTGGTCGCGCACATGGTGCATGAGCTCGCCCACGATGAGCAGCCACGCGTACGCCTCGAATGGGGTGCGCATGGAATGATCGTATTGCTCGACGGCTTTGAGCAAACCGATCGCCCCGACCTGAGCGAGATCCGCGCGGTCGATCCCGGCGCGATAAAATTTACGCGCACCGCGAATGCACAGATACCAATACGCGACGACGAGCGCGTCGCGGTTCTCCCGCGTACGCTCGTCGAGAAATGCCGCAAGCGCCGTTTGGGTTGTCATTGTGAAACGCTTCCAATCAAAGAATAGAGCGGCAAGAATATCGAGAAAACGATAAAGCCGACGACGCCACCGAGCACGATGATGAGCACGGGCTCGATGACCGCGCCGAGGGTCGCGATCGCGGTCTCGACATCGCGCTCGAAATACTCGGCGAGCTTGAGCAGCATCTCGTCGAGCAGCCCGGTCTCTTCACCGACGCGAACGAGCGCGACGAACATCGGGTCGAAGATCGGACAGCGCGCCAACGCTTCGGCCAGCGGCTCGCCATCGCGCAGCGCGTCGTTGACGCGGGCGAACGCGCGGGCATAGGTCGGACTGCCGGCGACCGGCACGATCGCGTCGATCGCGGCGACGAGTTCGACCCCCGAACGCAGCAGGGTCGCGAGCATGCGGACCGTCCGTGCGGTGATGGCCCGGCGCAGCAGCGGACCGACGATCGGCAGGCGCAGCCGCGCCGCATCGAGGGCCGACGCGCCGGCCGGATGTTGAACCAAGCGGTACACCGTGAGTGCGGCCGCCGCGGCGCACGCCGCTGCCGCAAACCAGACCGTGGGAAGGCCGGCGCTGCGGCCCAGCCACACCAGCAGCCGCGTCGCCAGCGGTAGCTCGACGCCGAAACCGGCGAAGACGCTCGCGAACATCGGCACGACGTTGACGATGAGAAAGATCAGCAGCACGCACGCCGCGCTGACCACGACAGCGGGATAGGCCAGCGCCGTCTGAACCTTTTGGCGCAGCGCCGATTCGCGTTCGAGCAGCAGCGCCAGGCGCTCGAGCACGTCGTCGAGGATGCCGCCGGTTTCGCCGGCGCGAATCATCGCGACGTACAGCGGCGGGAACTCGCGTGGATGCCGGCTCATCGCCGCGCTGAGCGCCGCCCCGCTTTCGATGTCGGCGAGAATCGAGCGCAGCGTTTCGGCTAGCCGCGGGTCGGCCGCGCGATCGATCGTCACGTTGAGCGCGCGTTGAATCGAGACTCCGGCCCGCAGCAGCGTCGCGAACGAACGGAAGAAGGCCAGCAGCGCGCGCTGCGGGACGGCGCCCAGACGCAGCGTGCGCCGCAGGCGATCGGCGAGCTCGCTTTCGGTGTCGACGGAGGTGACGAACAGCGCGCGGCTGCGCAGCAGGTCGAGCACGTTGCCCGCATCGGCGGCCTGCATTGAACCGCGCACGAGCTCGCCCTTGAGCGTGCGCGCGGAGTAGTGAAACGTGCGCGCGGACATCAGGCGGCGCCGCGCGCGGGTTCGCGCACGTCGTGCGGGCGGCTCGAGGCGGCTTGAGCGGCCTCGAGCGTGATCTCGCGCCGCGCGACGAGCTCGCTCAGATGCGCTTCGAGCGTTTGCATCCCGGCGCTGCGCCCGGTGACGATCGCGTTGCGCAGTTGGTGCGTCTTGCCCTCGCGGATCATCGTGCGCACACCGTCGGTCGCGATCAAGACTTCCGCTGCGGCGCGCCGCCCCGTTCCGACGGCGCGCGGAATCAAGCGCAGACCGACCGTCGCGAGCAGCACGGCCGCCACCTGGGCGCGGATTTGACTCTGCGCTTCGCTGGCAAACGAATCGATGATGCGGTCCATCGTTTGTGCCGCATCGTTGGTGTGCAGGGTGGAGAAGACCAAATGACCGGTCTCCGCCGCCGTGAGCGCCGCGGCCATCGTTTCGCGGTCACGCATTTCGCCGACGAGGATGACGTCGGGATCCGCGCGCAGCATGCCGCGCAGCGCCTCGGCGTAATCGATGACGTCGCGACCGAGTTGGCAGTGCGAGATCGCTGAGCGGATCGGTGTGTGCACGTATTCGATCGGATCTTCGATCGTGATGACGGTGCGTTCGCTGGTCCGGTTGATGGCGTCGATGAGCGCGGCGAGCGCGGTGGTCTTGCCGCTGCCGGTCGGACCCGTGAAGAGCACGAGACCCAGCGGCGCGCGCGCGAAGCTCGCGATCACCGGCGGCAAACCGAGTTGGCTCAGCTGCGGAACCGCGTCCGCGAGGAGCCGGATCACGACCCGCACGCCGCCGAGTTGGCGGTACGCGTGAATGCGGTGCGGGCCAATGTCGGCCGAGCGCGACGCGCCGTCGGCGGTACCGCGTTCGGTCAACCTCGCGAGCGCGCCGGCGCCGAGCCGGCTTTGTAAGAACGTCAGGATCGCCGCTTCGGGCAGCGGTTCACCCTCGAGCACGATGAGCCGGCCGTCGATCCGCAACGCGGGGCGTTCCGCGCCGCCGAAATGGATGTCGGATGCGCCGCGCACGCGCGCGTTGCAGAGCAGTTCGCCGATGCGGATCGCCGCGAGGTCGGGCGTCATCCCGGGCCCCGCCAGGCGACGACGCGCAGCAACTCGGCGAAGCTCGTGGCGCCGCTTTGCACCTTGGCGAACCCGTCCTCGGACATCGGCCGATAACCGCCGCTCGCGGCCGCTGCCGCGAGCGCGACGCCCGAGCCTCCGGCACCGATGGTGTCGCGCAGCGCGTCGTCGACGACGAGCATTTCGTACACGCCGACGCGTCCGCAGTAACCCGTCTGCGCGCACGCCGGGCAGCCCACGGGAACCGACCAGGTGCGATCCGCGACGGCGAAGTGCGCCTTGATCTCCGCCGGAATCGGCGCTACCCCGCGGCAGCGTTCGCACAAGCGGCGCACGAGGCGCTGCGCGAGCACGGCGGTCAAGCCGGCCGCTAGTGACTGGCGCGCGACGCCTAATCCCATGAGCCGTTCGATGGTGCGCGGTGCGTCGTTGCTGTGCAGGGTGGTGAAAACAAGCTGACCCGCCAGCGACGCGGCGATCGCGACGGCGGCGGTTTGGGCGTCGCGCATCTCGCCGACCATGATGACGTTGGGGTCTTGGCGCATGAAACCGCGCAGCGCGCTCTCGAACGTCACGCCGGCGCGTGGATTGACGCCCACTTGCGTGACGCCGGGGACACGCATTTCGACCGGATCCTCGACCGAACAAACATTGTTCGAGGCGGTGTCGAGATCGGCGAGCGACGCGTACAGCGTCGTTGTTTTGCCGCTGCCGGTTGGACCGGTGACGACGATGAACCCCCACGGCGAACGCAGCAGCCGCCGATAGTCGGCCAGCATTTGCGGCGGCATGCCCAGGGCCGTGATGTCGCAGGTTTGCGCGTGGTGATCGAGCAGCCGGATGACGAGTTTCTCACCGTCGATCGTCGGCATCGACGCCACGCGCGCGTCGACCTCACGCCCTTCGAGCGGGATCGAGAGCCGGCCGTCCTGCGGCTGGCGCTTGTCGGCGATATCCATCCCGGCGAGCAGCTTGATGCGCGATACGAGCGCGTTATAGACGTCCGGCGCGACGGTTTGCGGTGCGGCGAGGATGCCGTCGACGCGCAGCCGGATCGTTCCGCCGGCGGCACCTGGTTCGACGTGAATGTCGCTGGCGTGGGCGGTGATCGCGCGCTCGAACATGCCGTCGACACTGCGCACCGCCGGGGCTTCGGCCGCGCGGCGTTTGTCGAGCCCCGGCGCGGGCGCCTCGCTTCCGTACGCGGCGCTCAGGCGCTCGCGAATGAGCTCGCGCGCCATCGGGTGCGGCTTGATCCGCAGCCGCGTCGCGCGCCGGAGCGCGTCGAGCACGCCGGTGTCCGCGGTGTCGGACAACGCGACCACCAGCTCGTCCCGGTGCAGCGAAAGCGGCAGGACGTCATACCGGAACGCCAGTGCCCGCGGTATGCGCGCGAGTGCGTCGGCGCTGGGCACATCAACGAACGCGGCGATCATCGCGCGGATCGGGCGTGGCGGTCGAGCGCGGCGTTCATGACGGCGATATCAACTCCGAACCAGCAACGGAAAGGGCCCGATCGCATGCTGAGCGACCCAAGCGGATTCCATTAGCATCGCTGGTTCAAGCTCGGCCGACAATCAGCGCAAGCCGTGTCCGGAGTGGGACGTTCTGACGCCCGCGAGCTAGGCCTTAAGTCAGTTTTTGCCGTGGGGCGGCCGGCGCCTGAGCGCGTTGCCGGGACCTGCGCACCTCGCGCCGCAGACTATCGGCGAATTGCGCGACGGCGGCCGGTGGACGCTTGCACCGCCCAGAAGCCACCCGCGATGGAGCCGATCGCTTACACCGAATATCTCACGATGCAGACCGAAAAGCGCTACGACATCATCGATATCACCGACATCGTCGAACGCGTGCGCGCGGCGGCCAAGCTGCGTGACGGCTACGTTCTCGTTTCGACGATGCACATCACGTCGAGCATCTTCGTCAACGACCACGAACCCGGATTATGGGCGGACATTCTCACCTGGGTCGAGGGACTGGCACCCGCCGGCCGCGATTACCGCCATCACGAAACCGGCGAGGACAACGGCGACGCGCACCTCAAGCGGATGCTGCTGGGCCATCAGGTGCTGGTTCCAGTCACGAAGGCTGGGCTCGACCTTGGCCCCTGGGAGCGGGTTCACTACGGCGAGTTCGACGGTCAGCGCCCTAAACGCATCCTCTTCAAAGCGCTCGGCCTCTCGACCTGAACAGCCGGAGTCGCCGCGGCCCGAAAATGTGAGGGCGGTCGGCTGCGGCGAACCCGCAAACGCGACGGTTCGGCGCAGCCGAACCCTCTACGGCTTGATTTGGACGGCCAGGACGTCGGGACTGGCCTGATCCGCAAAGCGTTTGAAATTCTCGAAGAACAATCCGGCGAGCTTCTTGGCCGCTGCGTCGTAGGCGGCGCCGTCGGCCCACGCGCCGCGCGGATCGAGCACCGAGCTTGGGACGTCCGGGACGCTCGTTGGAACCGACAGTCCGAAAAACGGCTCGGTGACGAAGTCGGCGTCGCCCAGTCGGCCTTCGATCGCCGCGTTGACCATCGCGCGCGTGTACGCGAGCGTCATCCGGTTGCCGACACCCGGCGGGCCGCCGATCCAGCCGGTGTTGACCAGCCAGCAGCTGACCTCGTGTTTGGCGATGCGTTCGCCCAACAGCTTGGCGTACACCGTGGGGTGGTGGACCATGAACGGTGCGCCGAAGCAGGTTGAGAACGTCGCGACGGTTCCGGCGACGCCTTTCTCCGTTCCGGCCGTCTTCGCGGTGTAACCGGACAAGAAGTGGTACATCGCCTGCGGAACCGACAGGCGTGAGATCGGCGGCAGCACGCCGAATGCGTCGGCCGTCAGCATCACGATCGTGTTGGGATGACCCGCGGCCGAGCCCTCGACGACGTTAGGAATCGCGCCCAGCGGATACGCCGCGCGCGTGTTTTCGGTTAGGGCTGCCGAATCGAGATCGAGCTTGCGGGTGATCGGATCGATCACGACGTTTTCGATGATCGTACCGAAACGGTGCGACGCCGCCCAAATCTCGGGCTCCTGTTCCTGGCGCAGTTTGATGACTTTCGCGTAGCAGCCGCCCTCGAAATTGAACACGCCGTCGCCCGACCAGCCATGCTCGTCGTCGCCGACGAGCGGCCGCTTCGGATCGGCCGAAAGCGTCGTTTTGCCGGTGCCCGACAAGCCGAAGAAGATCGCGACGTCGCCGGTCTGCCCCACGTTCGCCGAGCAATGCATGGAGAGCACGTCGCGCAGAGGCATCAGATAGTTCATGAGGGTGAAGACCGACTTCTTGATATCACCAGCGTACTGTGTGCCGCCGATGAGGACGAGCTTGCGCGCGAAGTTGATCAAGACGAAGGTTGAGGAATTGGTGCCGTCGCGGGCGGGCTCGGCGTCGAACATCGCCGCGTCGAGAACCGTGAACTCGGGCGCGAACGACTCGGCATCGTCGGCGGTGTCGATGAGCAAATCGCGCGCGAAGATGCTATGCCAGGCAAACTCGGAAACTACGCGGACCGGCAGCCGGTAGCGCGGGTCGGCGCCGACATAGCAGTCCAACGAATACACGTCTTTGCCCGCGAAATACCCGCCGACGCGGTCGAGCAACGCGTCGAAGCGGGCGGCGTCGATCGGTTTATTGGTCGTGCCCCAGTCGATGTGGTGTTCGCTGCCCGGTTCGCGCACGAAGAACTTGTCGTTCGGCGACCGTCCGGTGTGTTTGCCGGTCGTCACGATGAACTGGCCGTCGAGGCCGATGATCCCTTCGCCGCGCCGGACGGCATGCTCGTACAGTGCGGGCACGCTCAGATTGCGATGGATTCGCGCGGCGCCGGCCAGACCCAAGGCGGTCATCTCGGCCTCGAACGCGACGGCGGAATTCGGCAAAGTGAGAATGGCACGGCTCCTTCGATAGGGGATGACGGCCGCTGACCGGCGCACGGTGCGTGGGTGTCACCACGCTAGTATGAGCGGAACGGACGGTCAAGGGCTTTGGTCGCTTGGAGGATCCTCTTTTGGGGCCACGGGGGCAAATGTTGCGAAGCTCGCAATCAGGAGTGTGTCGGGTTTACCCGACACGTGACGACGGGCTGCTCGGGCGGAGCCCGAACGCGGCGACGGGTGGCTCGGGCGAAGCCCGAATGCGGCGACGGGTCGATAGAGTCGACCCACGGCCGGCGATGTTCGTGATCCGCCGGCAGGCCGTTCTCGCTCTCGTTTTGTCGGCGCTGATCGGGGCATCGCCGGTCCGGGTGGGTGTTTTGCCCAGCGGTCCGGTCGACGGCATTACCGACGTCCCGGGCGTGCGAATCGGTCAGATCACCAAAATCCAGGGGTCCGACGTTCGGACCGGCGCTACCGCCGTGATCGAGAACGGCGACCCGTGGAACGACCGGGTGGCCGCGGCGACCAACGATCTCAACGGGAACGGCGAACTTACCGGCGCGCACTGGGTCGACCAGGCCGGGTTTCTCGAAACCCCCATCGTGCTGACCGACACCCTGGATATCGGGCGGGCCGATGACGGCGTGATCGATTGGATGGACCGCCGGTATCCGACGATCGGCATCCGCGACGACGTCCCGCTGCCGGTGGTCGCCGAATGCGACGATCAGGGCCTCAACGACATTCGTGGCCGTCACGTGACTGCGCCGGACGTCGCCGCGATGCTCGACGCCGCGCGACCCGGGAACTTCGCGCGCGGCAGCGTGGGCGCGGGGACCGGCATGCATGCCTTCGGGTTCAAGGGTGGGATCGGTTCGGCTTCGCGCGTGCTGCCGAAAACATTGGGCGGCTATACCGTCGGCGTGCTGGTGAACGTGAACACCGGTTCGCGCGACGAACTGCTCGTCGACGGCGTCCCGGTCGGCCGCGCATTGCACGATGTGCTGCTGCCCGTCTATCCGAAAGCGTTTGTGCCGCCGCCGCACCGCGGCCGCGCGGCGGACGGCAGCATTATCATCGTCGTTGCGACCGATGCGCCGCTGGACGCGCTGCGTTTGCGCGACATCGCCAAGCGCACCACGCTGGGGCTCGCGCGCACGGGCGCGACGTCGCACGTGTCGAGCGGCGACCTGATGATCGCGCTGAGCACGACCCACATTTATCGGCGCGCGGGCGGCATCGCCGGACCGCCGCTCGAGACGGATGAGGAGCGTATCGATGCGCTCTTTGGCGCGACGGTCGACGCCACCCAAGCGGCAATCTACGATGCTCTTTTCAGCGCGACGACGGTCACCGGCCAAGGCGGCATCACGCTCTTCGGTTTGCCGTTCGCCAGCGTGGCGCCGCTGCTTCGGCACGCGCCGTAGTGCCGGGCCTGCCGCTCGATTCGCAACCGAACGCCGGCCCTGCCGAACCCGGCACGCGACGACGGCGGCTTGCGGCGCAGCCGCAAACGCGACGGACCGACGAAGTCGATCTTCTAGCTTGCGGCGCGCGCCACGTGCATCGCGGCCGGCTCGAGGACGACGCCGAAGCGCTCCAGGCTGTCGCGCAGCGAGTCGATGAAGGCGGGCTCGCGAGCAAGGGCCGGAAAGGCGACCCGGGCGCGCATCGCCAGCGCCGCGGCGGCCCCGGCCGCTTCGCCTTCCTCGATCGTCGTCGGGATGACGCGCGCGCTGCCCGCCGCCAGGTGCGACGCCGAGATCGCCGGGCTCGCCAGGATCAGATTTTCGAAGCCGGCCGGCACGAGCGTTCCGAACGGCACGCCGTAAACGTGACGAATCGGCGCGAAGGCCGGACGTTCGCCCGCCGTGACCGGATGGAGGTCGAGCGGATAGGAACTGAGTCCAATCGTGTCGTCGGGGATGTCGCCGGCCCAGACATCGTCCGCGGTGAGGCGTTCGAGCCCCGCGAAGTGCCGCGTCTCGCGGACGTAAACCGTATCGGCGTACCGTCCGACCGTCGCGTCGGCGAAGCCCGCTAGCCGGCCGCGCAGCCAGGCCACCAGCCGCGGAGCTTCGCGTTCGGTCAACCGGCGCGCGCGCGCGAGATCGTCGTGGTTGCGTCCGTCGATGCCCACCACATCGATCGCGTTGACCGTCACGCTGCCGCCGTCTTCGTGGCCGAGATTGAGATCGTCGACGACGACGTTCGGCGCCGCCGGCCGGTACTCGCGCAGCAGGTCGGCGTAGCCCCAGGCCCGCCGCTCGGTCGCGCCGCCGGCCCCGTAGCGCAGCGGGTCATAACTGGTTTCGACGCGGTCCCAGTGGACTCCAGTGACGGTAAAGATGAGCGTGACCGGCTGCATCCGCTCGTCTCGCCCGGTGTCTTGCCGGCCGACGTCATAGCGCGCGCCGGCCAGCGCGGCGACATCGCCGTCATCGGTCGCGTCGACCACATACGGCGCGTTGACGGTGAATGCGCCGCCGTCGCGGCCGCGAAAAATCACCGCCGTCACGGTTCGGCCGCCGGCGGCACGCTCCGTCCGGACGGCTTCGGGTGTGGCGCCGTAGACGACGTCGATGCGCGGTTCGGCGGCGACGAGATCGGCGAACACGGCAGCCGCGTGCGCGGGCGTGAACGAATCACCGAGCCGCGCGTAAATTTCGGTAAAGAGACCGCCTTGCAGCGGTTCGCCGTCGCGCGCGAGGTTGAGGTCCCATTGATCCATCATGGCGTCGGTTAAGATACCGCCCAGTTCGCCGCGCCGGGCGACGAGTTCGACGGTCCTGCCGCGCCGCGCCGCCGCGAGGGCCGCCGCGACGCCGGCCGGCGTTCCGCCGACGACGAGCACGTCGGGAGCCGACGCTTGCGCCAGCGCCGCGCCGCCCCACGCGTTGACAGACAAAAAGAGAGCCGCTGCAAAAGCGACGCCGCGGATGATGTTCACGATCGCTCAACGTGCGCGCGGCCAGCGCCGTTGCCGCGCAACGGCCCCAGCGGCGCGCTCGCGCCGATTCTTCACGTTGTTTCAATCTTCGCGCCGCCCGGTAGAGAAACACACGGAATGAATTGCCGGCTGAGCTTTACGCTGTCGATCCAACCGGCGGCACCGAGTCAGGATTGAGTTGCTACGGACAGAGCGGCGTTCTCGCGTCGGGCCCCTGTGGACCTAGACCGAAACGTAAACGTACACCGATGCTCGGCGGCGGGCCGTAGCGGTCGATGCTCGAGAAGTAGTGGGCACCGTTGAGATTCGTCCCCTCGACCGTCAATGCCGCGCCTTGTCCCAGCGGGCGGGTAACGTGCGCGCCCACGATGACCGCCGCCGGTAACAGTTGCGTGTTGCGGTCGTCGGCGAACGTGACGCCCGCGTAACCGACGTCGGCGCCGTATCCGATGGCACCGGTTCCCGAGTCGAACGCCACGTCACCCGAACGCGACGGGACGTATTGCAACCGGTTGCCCAAATCGTAGCCGGGTCCGTTCGTGATGCGCGCGTATTGCGAGGTGAGATAGGCGCGCACGCGCGAGCAGTGCGCGACCTGCGCCGTGTAGGTGAGCGTCTCGCCGTCGGTCTGCGTGCGCGCGACGTTGGTGCGCGTTTGGATCAGCGGGGTTGTCGGCGTGGTCACGAACTCGATGGCGTTGCCGACGCGGGTACTGGTGAAGTCGAGCGACAAGCGGCCCGGACCGACGAGCGCGTCCGCGCCGAAGCCGTAATTCGAGCTCCGTTCGGGTGTCAGATTCGGATTGGGGTTGTACGTGATGTTGCCGATCCGGTAGCCGCGCAACAATTCGTTGAGGAACGGTTCGCGGAAACCGCCGCCGGTCGAGGCGCGCACCGCGATGCCTTTGGCCACGTCGTAGCGCGCGGCCAAACGCGGTGAAATGACGCGGTCGGCGCGCGGCGGCGCAGCGACCGCTTTCGTGGTGACGAGCACGCCGTCGGAAAACGTGACGACGTCGCCGCGCAGGCCGCCGATTACTTGGAGCCGGCCGCTCTCATACGTATCTTCGAGCGCCACACCCGCGTACTGCTGTTTGCCCGAGCCCGCCGACTGCAGCGCGCCGGTCGGTCCGACTTGCGTGCTGTCGCCGTATACGAATTTTTCATCGGCGCGAAGGGCGACTTCGTTGTTGCCGTGGGTGAGAAACCAGCTCGCGGCCACGCCGCTTTCGCGCGTCGGAATGCGTTGGATGTAGCGCAGCACGCCGGGTGCGGTCGGCGCTTGATCGTTGGTGTTGGTGATGTTCGTATCGCGATTGTAGGCGACGATGCCCAAGCTCGTCGCGGCCGTCGCGGTCGTGAAGTGGAAATCGCCTTGGGCGAGGTTGCGCGCGAACGTGTAGCTCGGCCGGCCCTCGAACTGATCGTCGTTGGCGAAAAGTCCGCCCAGGCCGATCGACGAATTGCCGAACGCGTAGCGCAACTGCGCGCGCGTCGCGGTGCTCGACGCGGTCGCTTCCTGATCGATCGTGCTTTGGTAACCCGGCGTGAAGTCGTAGTACGCTTCATGACCGGTTTGGGTCGCGATCGAAGCGGTGAGATTCGGCGCGAGCGTAAAGCGATAGTTGAAGTTTGCGCTCGAGCGGTGCGGGGTTCCGTCCTGGAACTCGAGGCTGCCGTTGGGCAGCGCGCGCCAATCGCTATTGGGGCTGAAGCTGTGCAATTGCAGGACGCCGCCGATCGCGTTCGCGCCGTACAACGCGGCACCCGGACCGCGCAAGAGTTCGACCGAACTCAGCGCGGCCGGCGGGTAGGCCAGCCAATCAACTTGTCCGCCGAAGCCGTCTTGCGCCGGGACGTCGTCGGCGAACACCAGACCGCGATCCTCGCCCGCACCGGCGAAGGAGACGCGCAGATTGCCGTAATTCGTAAACGCGCTGTTGCTGCGCACGAAATCAAAGCCCGGCAGCGAGCGCAGCAGCCCATCGGTGGTAGAGTTCGGAGTCGTCGCGATCGTCGTTTGGTCCAGGGCGGCTGCGGGAACGGCAAGCCGGTGGAGACTGCGCGCCGATCCGGTCGCGACGGACACTTTGCCGATCACGCCCGGTGAAGCATGCAGGACGATCGGTCCACTCGGCCCAGTCAGCGCCGCGTGCGCGTTATCGTAGCCCGCTGCGCGCACGCTCACCGCTGCGGCATCGAAATCCGCCGGCGCGACGGCCGCGCCTTTCGCATCGGTCGTCGTGCTCACGCTCGCGCCGGCCGCGGAACGAAACTCCACCACTGCTCCAGCGATCGGAGCCCCCCGTTCGTCGACGACCTGCACGTGTGAACCGATGACGGCCAAGATGACAGCCGCGACGATGGAGACGCTCATGCTGCGGTCTTCGACGAACCAAGCGGACTGCATTGTTGCGAGCGGAACGGAATGCGGGCCGGCGAGCGCGAATGGGGGGCTCGCGACCGCGGAGAGGTGGCAGAGTGGTCGAATGCACTCGCTTGGAAAGCGAGCATACCGCAAGGTATCGGGAGTTCGAATCTCCCCCTCTCCGAATGCCGGATGTGCGGCGGGTTTCGCTTTTGCGCTGACTTCCGCGCGCAGGGCGGTCTTCGTTGCGGCGGCTCCGCGGCGCGTGGATAGTCTCTAGCGGAACGACCTCCGCGCATCTGCCGTTCGGATTGTACTGCGTCGGACCGTGGCGTTCGGCGTTCGGCCGAAGCACTCTGTCGGCGAAAACCAACACGTTACGAGCGAACCACATCCGAACGGGTCTACCCGCGGCGGCATGCTCGCGCCGGCGGTGATTGGGTTGCGGCAAATCTCCGCAGTGCGTGCAGGAGTTCGCTATGCCCGCCGAGGTATAGCGCGCATTCGCATGCCCGCATCGAGCAACGCTATTGTCCGGCGATCCAATTCACGAAACGCGCACGCGGAGATCGTGCTGCGGCTGCGCTTCGCACCGCTCGAACCGCAGTTGGGACCGGGCAAGATCGAACTCATGGAACGCATCGCTAGCGAAGGTTCGATCTCGGCCGCGGGCCGGGCGATGAAGATGTCCTACCACCGGGCCTGGACCATCGTGACGGAGATCAACAGCATGTTTCGCGAGCCGCTCATTTGCACGCAACCCGGCGGGACCAACGGCGGCGGCGCGACCGTGACGCCGCTGGGGCACGACGTCGTGCGGCGCTACCGGTCGATGGAGTTGACGCTGCGGCGTCACGCCGCGGACCACATCGCAGCACTCGAAGCGCTCGTAAACGCCGCGCGACCGGCGCGCCGCAAGCGAACCGCGCGGGCGGCGCGATGAAGCGTTCGACGTTCGTCGCGGCGGCGCTGGTCCTTACGCTTTGCGCACCGGCCATCGGGCGCGCGGCCGACACCGGAACGGTCGTCGTGTATGCCGCCGCGTCGCTGCGCGAGGCCTTCGACGCGGCCGGCGCGGCATTCAAGGCCAAGACGGGGATCGCGGTCACCTTCGACTACGGCGGCTCCGACACGCTGGCCGCGCAGATCGCGCAAGGCGCGCCGGTCGACGTGTTCGCTTCGGCGAACGTGAAACAGATGGAGAAGGTCGCAAGTGCCGGTCTGCTCGCCGGCGACGCGGTCACGTTCGCGCGCAACCGGCTCGTCGCGATCGTGCCCAAAGCCAATCCGGGCAAGGTCACGGCCGTTTTCGATCTTGCCCGTCCAGGCACCAAAGTCGTGTTGGCCGCAGCCGCCGTGCCGGTTGGCGGCTACGCTCGCGCCGCGTTCGCTGCGATGAACGGACGCGATGGCGCGCCGCCGGATTTTGCCGGCGCGGTCGAAAAGAACGTCATCTCGGGCGAGCTCGACGTGAAGGCCGTCGCGACGAAAATCGCGCTCGGCGAAGGCGACGCGGGTGTGGTCTACGCGACCGACGTCACGCCGACGATCGCCGATCAGGTGACGGTCTTGCAATTCCCGCCCGCCGCCTCGCCGGATGCGATCTACCCGATCGCGGTGCTCAAGGCCGCACCCGATGCGAGCGCGGCACAAACGTTCGTCACGTACATCCTGCACGACGGTCAAACGTTTTTGAAGGCGCGCGGTTTTCTGGCTCCGTGATCCGCGCGGCGATCGCGATCGCGTCGGCGACGCTGGTTGCCTTCATCGTCGTTCCGCTCGCCGCGCTGCTCCTGCGGTTGACCCCGGCCGAACTCATCGCGAGCCTGCAGACGCCGGCGGCGCTCACGGCACTGGGCTTGAGCGCCCTCACCACCATGATCTCGCTCGCGATCACGCTGTTGCTGGGGACGCCGCTGGCGTTCGTCCTGGCGCGGGCCGACTTCGCCGGCCGGCGGCTCGTCGACGCGCTCGTCGACGTTCCGATCGTGGTGCCGCCGGCCGTGGCGGGATTAGCGCTGCTGTTGGCGTTCGGCCGGTTCGGCTTGCTCGGTCCGCCGCTGCGCGCGCTCGGCATCCAGCTCTCGTTCACGACGGCGGCCGTGGTGTTGGCGCAGGTCTTCGTGGCCTCGCCGTTTTACGTGCGCGCCGCGCGGGGCGCGTTCGCGGCCGCCGACCAGAACCTCGAAGCGGCCTCGGCGACGCTGGGAATGGGGCCGCTGCGGACCTTCGCGCTGGTGACCGTTCCGCTCGCTGGTCCGGCGCTCTTCGGCGGCGCGATTTTGACCTGGGCGCGGGCGCTAGGCGAGTTCGGCGGGACGATCATGTTCGCCGGCAACCTCTCGGGCGTCTCGCAGACGCTGCCGCTGCTGGTCTATTTGGAACTCGAAGGCGGCAACATCGCGGTCGCGACGGCGGTTTCGGTCGTCATGATCGCCGCGAGCCTCGTGACGATTCTCATCGTGCGGACCTTCGAACGGCGCTGATGCTCCAGGTCGACGTCCGGTTGGCCCTGCGCGATTTCCCGTTCGCCGCGCAGATCGACGTACCGCCCGGCGTCACCGTCGTCGTCGGAGCGAGCGGCGCGGGGAAGTCGACGCTGCTGCGGCTCGTCGCCGGTCTGCTGCGGCCCGACGCCGGAAGCATTCGGCTCGACGGACGATTGCTGTGCGACGCGGAGCACTTCGTCGAACCCTACCGGCGCGACATCGGGATGGTCTTTCAAGAGTACGCGCTCTTTCCGCACCTCGATGTGGCGGCCAACGTTGGTTTTGGTTTGCGCGCGCGGGGCATCGCCGCGTCCGAACGCCGCGCGCGCGTGGCGCGGATGCTCGAGCGATTCGAGATCGCCGATCAGCGCCGCGTGCGCGTCGCGGCGCTGTCGGGCGGCCAGCGCCAACGCGTCGCTTTGGCGCGCGCGCTGGTGATCGATCCGGCCGCGCTGCTGCTTGACGAACCTTTGTCGGCGCTCGATCCGCAGACGCGCGGCCGGGTGCGCGGCGAACTGCGCGCGCTGCTGGAAACCGTCGCCGTGCCGACGCTGCTGGTGACCCACGATCAAGCCGACCGGGCCGCGTTTCCCGAGCGCGTCGTGCGGCTCGAACGCGGCCTCCTGTTGACGGCCGCGTCGTGAAGCGCCGGATGCGACCGGCGCGCTGGCGAACGGCGCAGACGATGAAGATGTTTCGCGCGGTGCTTGCCGCGCTCGCGCTCGGCGTCGCGCTGCCGCACGCGAGCTTGGCGCAGACGCCGTCCGGGGTTGAAGCGCCGCATGGAAATCAGCGCCGCAATCAATTGCCCGGCAAA
>PLAE01000119.1 GCA_003134035.1 Candidatus Velthaea versatilis | reverse complement strand
TGTTCGGGACGATCAAGCAGGTTTTTCCCAGCACGACGTTTTCGGTCGAGCTGGAAAACGGGCACAACATCCTGGCCCACATCGCCGGCCGTCTGCGCCGCCACCGGATCAAGATTTTGCCCGGCGATCGAGTCGATCTCGAGATGTCGCNNTACCGCGCCGGCGAGGCGCGCCGCTCCTAAGCGGCGCGCCTCGATCGGATGCCGTTGCCGGCTACGCTGCTTTTTGGCGTTCCGGTGTCGGCTTGCCGGACAGGCGTCCATGCATGCTCCGCAGCGCTCCGGCGAGGTCCGCCGCGAGGATCGGACGCTCCACCGCGTAGGTAATCGCCGTTGCGAGCAGGAGCGACGTGACGATGCCCAGCGCGAAGGTCGCCGGCGGCGGAAAACCGGCTTGGTGGTACCACACGTCGATCTCGAGATTCCACAAGTAGAGGTTGTACGAGATCATCGAGAGGAACACGAATGCGCGGGTGGTGAGAATCGATTGCCACCGGGGCAGCGCGAACGAGGTTGAGAGCGCGAGGGCTATGCACAGCGGGCCGATCGCAATTCGCGCCGCGTTGACCCAATCATAGGCCGCGTTGATGTCCGCGCCGCGGCTGATCGCGGCGACTTCACTTAGACCGGCTACCGCCACCGCGAACGCCGTGAACGAGCCCAGGGTGTACAGTCGTTTCGCACGTTCGGTTTGCGGCCGTTTGAGCGTCGTGAGCAGGTGCGCGGCGAACATCCCCGATCCGAAGACGTCGAGATAGGCCGGCAGTTGATTGATGAACATGAACGTCGATCCCAGGCCAGCTTGACCCACGATGAAGCGGTACGTTTCGGCAAAGACGGCGAGCACCGCGTAGGCCGCGAGCGGTGACCGGCGGACCCACGGCGCGATGAGCGGGAAGAGCAAATAGAATTGAACTTCGACGCCGATCGTCCACAGCGGGCCGCTGATCGCGCCGAACGTTAGCGGCGAGAGCGTGTGCATGAACGTCACATGGCTGACGAGTTGAACGGCCGCCTCGACGGGCGATGCGAAGCGCGCATGATACACGATTGCGAAGACGGTCAACGCAAGCAGATACGACGGCAGAATCTTGACCGCGCGGCGCAAGAAGAAGCGGCGCGTCGTCGGCACCGGCCGCCCCGTGCGCATCGCGCGCGCATACGGAAAGAAGATGCAAAAGCCGCTGATGAAAAAGAAAAGATCGACGCCCAGGAAACCGGCTTCGGCCATGAAGTTGAGGCCGGCGATCCCCTGACCGCTGACGAGCCACGCATGGTACCAAACAACTAACGCAATGGCGAGACCGCGCAACCCATCGAGCACGTCGAGCCGCTCACCGGCTTGAAATAAGGGCACACAAGGGCTGTTCCCATCACCAGCCATACCGAAAAGCTATTAGGCCTGCCCGGCCCGCTCGGCCTTTCGGAAAGACCAGCGGTGTAATGGGCCACACATTCGCCCCAGGGGCGATAATGGCGCTAGCAACCAGCATGCCTCAACGCGCGGCGCGCCGGCGATTGCGGGGCCTGCGGGCTAGTCGATCGACTTCGTCGATTCTTCGCATTTGCGGCTGCGCCGCAAGCCGCCCCGAGGCTTACTGCCGTCGCTTCCTTTTGCGCTGGCTGCGTCGGTTGCTTTCGCAAGCGGCGCTGCCGGCTTCGGCGACGGCCGCAGCGCTTCGCTTCGGATCAATTGCGCGGTTCGACGGTCTTCACTAGCGCGGCATCAGTCGACGTTGTTTGTGTAATCGCCGAGATTGCCGCATACCAGGCGCTCGCAACCGCCGCATACCCGCCTGCTCCGCAGGGATGGATGCCGTCGGGGAAGTGGTCGCGGTCGCGTGGTACGGCGTCCGCCATCGAGCGGGCCAGCGTGATCTGAAAGCCGCGGCTGGAATAATCGCGCACGAGGGTTGCCAGATTTTCCGTCGCCGCTGGACCGCAGGCGTCGTCGTCGCCGTCGAAGTGGGCCAGCGTGCAAACGTCAACAAGTGGGCTCGATACGACCGTCGCCACGATCACGCGCACCCCGGGCTTCTGTTTGAAAATCTCGCCCAACAGCAAGTCCATCGAATGCGCGATGTTGGCCAGCGTGTAGCCGCCGTCGCGTTTTTCCAGCCGCAACAGATCGTTGGTTCCGGCCATCAGCAAAATGAGGTCCGGATCGTAGCGATGGATCGCTTTGCGCACGAGCGATCCATACAACTGCCCCGGGCCGGGATCCGACGGGAACGAACGCAGCACGTAGCCCGGCCAGCCCTCATGCGCCCGATCGTCGATCGCCGCCGAGTAGTCGCTGCGCGATCCGACGAACTTGGCCCGGTATCCGTTTTTGAGCAGCAGCTTGGCCAGGGCGCCCCGATAACCGCCGTCATCGATGTGCGATCCGAACGCGCCGACGCCGGCCGTGATCGAATCGCCCAGCGCCATGACGCGCATGACGGAATCGCGAGCGATCATCGTGGGCGCGGCCTTCACGGCGGTCCGCTTGACGGCGGCAGGTCCGGCGGGCGCGTTTGCGGCGACGGCCGGAAAAGGCAAAAGAACCGCCGTCAAAAGGGCGGTGAGGATGAAGCCTTTGCGGCATTCAAATCTCACGGTGAAACTCGCGTTTCGAGTGTGACCACGATCATTTCCTTCGCGGCTTGGTTAAGAATCGCGGACTGCGTTCGCAGGTACGAAAACGGATGCATCGTTCCTTGCTATCGGCAGACGCGCCGCTGAATTTCAGGCGTCGCCGCGCGGTCAAGGAGCGCAACGCGCGTTCTGTCTTCGACGCTAGATCGCCGAGCGCAAGCTGCCGGACCGGCTCGATGCAGCGGCTCTCCAAGGTCACGTTGGGCCTTCTGGCCGCGCCCGGTGCCGCCAACCTGGGTTGCAATCGACGCCGGTAGTCGATGCGATTGTGCGACGACGGAACCGTGACCAGCAATGCTTCGAGCCGCACCGGCCGCGCAAAGAATGCCCGGCGGCGGGGAGCGCTCGCTGTGTTCGATTCGCGACGCCGGCTCAAGGCAGCCGACTCGTCAGCTGCGCATGCGTAAACGGAGATCGTGGCGAGTTCGCTTCGCGCATGACAATGCGCCGGTCGAATCCGAGCCGCGCAGCCGCAGCGATCGTCGATCCGAAATCTTACGGAATGGTCACGATGCCGCCGAAGAGGACGGGCTCATCGCGGCTTCGGTCGATGGCATTGGCGACTCGGTTGCGTTCAAGCCGAAGCCGTCCAACTCATCGAAGCCGAGGACAACGGTCCGCCGTGGTCGATCGGGCGCAAATCGATCGGCGCCTGGCAGATCGGGCTTCGCCTCCGTCGCGTTGCGGCTGCGTGTACCGAGCCAGGCAGAGGGCACCATCATCCATCGCCCACTATCCATTCGACTTCGTCGATCCGTCGCGCTTGCGGCTGCGCCGCAAACCGCCCGTCAGGATTCGACTGCNNGTCGAATCCGTTGCGTTCGGCCTTCGGCCGAGCCGCCGTGTCGGGTAAAACCCGACACGCTCTGTGGAGCGACTTCGTCGATCCTTCGCGTTCGGGCTTCGCCCTAGCCGCCCGTCAGGATTCGACTGCGTCGAAATCGTTGCGTTCGGCCTTCGGCCGAGCCGCCGGGTCGGGTAAAGCCGTTCCTAAATCCGTGCGCCGCGTCCGGTCAGCAAGTTGAAAACGAGCAGCACGAGTGCGATGAGCAATAGGATGTGAATCAAAGCGCCGCCGACGTGTACGGCGAAGCCCAACACCCAGAAAATGAATAGGACGACGATGATGCCCCAGATCAGGTTGGCCATTGTTGAGCGTTCCTCCACCAATAGTTCGATGTAACCGCATCGTCTTTGCCCACGAACGGTAGCGCTCAATCGGGCGTCGTCGGAAGGCGATCCGCGCGCGAATCGCCGGCAAATTTCGCCGGCCGCTGGTCGTCGCTCGAAGGACCGCCGCTTTCCTTCACGTCGGGCCTCGTCGGGCAACGACCGGCTTAGCTGCGTTTAGTGGCCGTCGCGATCTCCGCCGTCGTCGCGGCGGTCGCGATCTCCGTCGTCGTGGTGGTCGTGACGCGCGAGATCGATCTCATCGGCCGAGAAGCCGCGGTCGGTGCGATGGCCGAACACGGTCACCGGCATGCCGTCGCGCAGCGTCAAGCCGCGTGGGCGAATGACCGTGCCGTCGTGCAAGAAGATGCGCGCGCCGTTGTCGAGTTCGACATTGTAAGGATGCGCTTCGACGATGCGGCCGACGATGCGATGGTGATCGCCATCAAAGCGCGGACGATCGTCGAAGTCCTGGGCGGATGCGGCAAGCGGCGCAGCCAGCGTCGCGGCGACCGATACGGCGAGAATGAGCGTGCGTTTCATCGTGTTTTACCTCATGAGTGCGGAGGAGAGATATCCCGCCAACGCACCACGATCGGGCACCGTCGCATCGTTCATCAAACGACCGCGCATTTTAACGCTGCGCTCATCGCGCGCGCCGTTTCTGTCAAACCGCTGTCAAAAAAACAGCTCGCGGAAGCGCGTGGATTTCGCGCTATGCGGGTCCGAAGACCGCCCGGTCGATGAGATACGCGGCGTCGTCGATGAGTTGTTTGGAGAATCGCTCGCGCTCGGTCAGCGCGACGCGGAACACGCCTTCCATCGCGATGAAGATCGCCGATGAGAGCCGGGCGGTCGTGTCGCTCACCATCCCCGCAGCGTTGAGCCGGCTCAGATAATCGCGCAGCAAATCGCGCATCGCGCTCGGGCGCCGGCCGTCGTCGCGCGCGTCGCCGCCTTCGAGCATCGAAGGGACGGCCTGCATGAGCGCGGGCGAACCGATGCCGCCGGCGAGCACGCTGCGAATCCACTCGTGGAGCCGCTCGCGTTCCTGTTCGCGCGTGGTCACCGGTCCGGCCAGCGTGCCGGCCTGCGCGAGCACGCCGTCGTTCACGAACTGCACAGCCGCCAGGATCGCCTCGCGGCGCGAACGGAAGTGCCGGTAGATGGTGCCCGGAGCGACGCCGGCTTCGCGCGCGATAACCGTCATCGTCACGTGTTCGATCCGGCGCCGTTCGAGCAACTTGACGATCGCGCCGATGATGCGCTCGACGTTCCCGTTGGGTGACCGCCGGCGCGGCACGACCACGTCGTCGTCGCCGACGCGGCCCAGGTACGTCCAGCGGGCGCGCGAGCGGCCGGTGCCGGCATCGCGAACCGACTCCACCCGGTAACGATAGCGATGCCCTTTGACGATCTTCGTTACCTCGTACGCCATGGAGGGGGCTTCAACATTGTGGTATTGTGGCCTCGTCGATTTCAGGAGTTACCGTGGCAACTGAAGCGCGACCCGCGTTTATTGCAATTACCGGGCAATTCGAGCTGGAAACGGCGGCCGCCGCCGCGCGTTTCGCCGCCTGCGTGCGGGAGGCGGTCGGCGGGGAAAGCCACCCGGCCGTTCAGACCTGTTCGGTGCTCGCGGCGCGGGCCTTCGGCGGCGACGGCGAGGCCTGGGCGCCGCTTGTCGCGGCCGTGCGGCGCATGCTCGCCGGAACCTCAGCCGAGAGTTCGTGCGCGCAGCGTTCGCGGCGCGAACTACGCGCCTTCGTGGCCGAGAACGCGGATCTGCTCGAAGGCTGAGCGTGGCTCAGGAATATGTCGGTAGCGGCCGCAGGGCGAACGCACCGGATTCGACGCAGTCGAATCCTGACGACCGGCGAGCGGTTCGGCTGAGCGTGGAGCCGAAGCGCACCGACCGTGGTCGATCCGTATCCGTTCATCAAACCGCTGCTGCTGCGCCTCGATCCGGAAACCGCGCACGAGCTGACGCTGCGGGCGCTCGAAACGGGACTCGTGCCGCCCGCCGCGGCGCCGCCGGCAGATCCGATTTTGGCCGTCGAGCTGTTCGGGCGGCGGCTGGCGCACCCGATCGGCCTGGCCGCGGGGTTCGACAAGAACGCCCGGGTCTACGGCCGGATGTTCGGCCAGGGCTTCTCGTTCGTTGAAATCGGCGGCGTGACGCCGCAGCCTCAAGCCGGCAATCCGCGGCCGCGCGTGTTCCGCTTACCCGACGACGCCGCGGTGATCAACCGGATGGGCTTTCCCAATGACGGCGCCGACGTCGTCGAAGGCCGGCTGCGCGCGCGCGGGGCGCAGGCCGGGATGCTGGGCATCAATTTAGCTAGCAATTCGAGTTCGGCGGACCCCGTCGCCGACTTCACCGGCCTCGTCGCGCGGTTCGCTCCCTACGCCGGTTATCTCACGCTCGACATCTCGTGTCCGAACACGGCAAACGGGCAGCTCTTTCTCGATCCGGCACGGCTGCGCGATCTGCTGGCGGCGGTCGCCGCGGTCCCGCTGACCGCGCCGCGGCCGGCAATCGTGGCCAAGCTCTCGCCCGACATCGACGCGCCGCTGCTCGAAGCGCTCGTCGGCGTATTGCTCGACGCGCGCATCGACGGCATCGTCGTCAGCAACACGACGGCGCGCCGCCCGCCGCTGGCCGGCGCGCACGGGTCGGAGCGCGGCGGGCTCAGCGGACGGCCGCTGTTCGGCGCTTCGACCGCGATGCTGGCCGACGTCGCGCGGCTGACCGGCGGCAGCGTGCCGCTCATCGGCGTGGGTGGGATCGCCGGCGGTGCCGATGCCTACGCCAAGATTCGGGCCGGTGCGTCGGCCGTGCAACTGTACACGGCGCTGATCTACGGCGGAACGGCCGTCGTCGCACGCATCGGCCGCGAACTCGCGGCGCTCGTTCGGCGCGACGGCTTCACCTCGCTGCGCCAAGCCGCGGCGGCCTAACGGCGCCGACCTGCGCTCGAAGAATTAACGCGCCGAAAACCGGATTCCGCGCACCGCGCGCGAACGTCGCAGATAATTATGAGAGCGCAGCGTCTCATCGCGTTGATCGTCGCGTTAGCGGTGGTCATCTTCGGCGCTTGGTGGGTTATTAAGAAACGGCATCACGGCGGCGGCGACAGCATCGTCGTTTATTACACGAAGACCGACGGCACGACCGAAGTCCCGTGGCGCGTCACGCTGGGCCCGGCGCGCGATCCCAAGAGCGTCGCGTTCTATGCCGCGGCGCAAGTGCTCGCCGGCCCTTCGTCCGACATCGAAGCCATCCGCTTCCCGGCCGGGACGCACGTGCGCGCGATCGAACTCGACGGCTCGACCGTCGAGGTCGATTTGTCGGGCGAAGTCGGCAAATCTGCCGAGGGCGGTCTGTCGGAAACGGCGGAGTTCAAATCGCTGGTGTGGACCTTGACCGATCCCAAGACGCTGCCAGGCGTCGACGCCGTCCGTGTTCGCGTTGACGGAACGCGCGTCGCGACACTCCCCGGAGGCCACTTCGAGCTTGATGAACCACTTTCGCGTTCGAATTTTTAGCGCGGCGCTCGTGCTGGCACTCATGGCGAGCGAGCTCGCGTTCGCGCCCGCGCGCGCGCAGAGCCCACCCGCGACCACGTTTTGGTTCGCCGGCACTCGGCTGATCTTCGATTCGCCCGTCGCTCTCGACGGCGATGTCGCCGTCGCGGTGCGCGACAGCGGATTGCAGCGCTTGCTCGCGCGCGTCGGCGCGAGCATCTCGTACGAGCCGCAGCAGCGCTACATCGTGATCACCTCGGCCGATCGGCGCATCATCAGCTTCACGGTCGGCGACGCGCGCTATGCGGTCGCCGGCGTCGTGGCGAGCGCGTCGTTCGCGCCATTTTTCGACGGCAACGACGTCATCGTGCCGCTCTACGCGATCGCGCGCGCGCTGTACGTCCAGCCGATCGCCGCGGGCGGCGACACCGTCTTCGAACCGCAGATCGGCGCACTCGACGTGCGCCCCGACGGGCGCCGCACGATCGTCACGCTGCACGCCGCCACGGCCCTCAAATACGTCAAAACGAGCGAGACGCCCGAACGTTTGTCGGTGACCTTTTCCGGGGTCGGTTCGGCGCTGTCGCCGAACCGACACATCGGCGGCGGTATCGATGACGTCGACGTCGCGGTCAGCGGCCCGGTCAAGAACCCCGCCTCGACGGTGACGATCACGGCGCCCAAGGGCGCGCAGCATCTCATCGCGGTCACCGCGTCGCCCTACGATTTTACCGCCGTCTTCGGTCCGCCCGGCGTGGCCCTGGACCTCGATGCCCCGTCCCCAAACGCGGCGTCCGGCGTATCCGGCACCTCCGGGGGCATGGCAGCCGGCGGTCCGGCAGCCGCCGGCGCGCCGGTCGCTGCCGCGCCGCCGTCGGCCACGCCCCCGCTCGTTGCGTCGCCGTTGCCTGCGGCGCCCGGCGGGCAGCCCCCGCCGGCGGTCGCCACCGTACCGCAGACCGAAGCCACGCCGCAGTCCGGCGCCGCGTCCGTCACCGGCGTCGCGGTCGATGTGCGGTCCGACGGCGGCCTGGACGTGCGGCTGTCGATCGACGGAACGGCGACCTACGATTGGCATCGGCTGCGCGACGGCCGTTGGTATCTCGACGTCGCGGATTCGAAGCTGCGCGGGCCCGCGCGGGACGAACGGCCGATTTCGCCGGCCGTGGAGTCGGTGCGCGTGCGTCAGATCGGCAGCCCGGACGCGCCGGTCGTGCGGGTCGCTTTCACCTTGCACGGCGATCGGCGAGTCGACGTGACGCCGGCGGACGGTTCGTTGACCCTCTCAGTTGCGAACGCCGACGACAACGATCTTGCCCGCACCGGCAACGGGCAAATCGGCGGCGCCACCGTGGCGTCGAGCAGCGCGCAATCGCCGGCCGGACCGCCGCTCGCGCCGATCGCGCCGCAGCCCGAAACGACGCCCTGGAAATTCGGTCCGCCCGCGGCCGACGGCAATCGCACGATCGTCATCGATCCGGGCCACGGCGGCGACGACGCGGGCACCGCGCACAATGGACTGGTCGAAAAAGAGCTCACCCTGGCGATCTCGCTGCGGTTGCGCACGCTGCTCACGCAAGCGGGCTGGAACGTGCGGCTCACCCGCGAAACCGACATCGATCCGGTATCGCCCGAACTGCTCAGCGCGTTCGCCGGCGACGGGCGTCCCAACTCGAGCGATCGCGCCTATTTGCAGACGCGCTGCGACGTCGCGAACGCGTCCAACGCGCGGTTGTTCATCAGCATTCACGTCAATTACGCCGACGCAACGAGCGTGCGCGGAACCACGTTCTACTACACGAAACCGCAGGACGTGCCGCTCGCTCAAGCGCTCGAGCGCAGCGTGATCCCAGTTGCGGGAACCCAAGACGACGGTGTGGTGAAGAGCAATTTATACGTGACCAAACACACCAACATGCCGGCCGTGTTGATCGAAACCGGCTTCATCTCCAATCCGGGCGACGTGCGTTTACTTGCCGATCGGAATTTTCTGCAGACCTTCGCTGCCGGCATCGCCGCGGGCGTCAAAGCCTACGCCGGGGCCTTGCCGGCGATGTCGTCCAAGACGGATCAGTGACGCGGCCCTGATGCTCGGTTTATACGATTCCGGGTTGGGCGGTTTGACCGTGCTCGCCGCGTTGCGCCGCGCGGGCATCGACCAGGACGTCGTCTACTTCGCCGATCAGGCGCACGTTCCGTACGGCGACCGGACCGATGCCGAATTGTACGCCCTGCTGGGCGAAAATTTCGCGCTGCTCGAAGCGCACCGCGTCGACGCGGTCGTCATGGCCTGCAACACGTCGTGCGCCGTCGCCGACCGGCGCGGCGGGTTTCCCGTCACCGCCGTCCCGGTGCTCGATCTCATCGGCAACGCGGCGGCCGCGCTGCGCGGCAGCTCGCTGCGGCGCGTCGCCGTCTTCGCGACCGCTGCAACGGTGCGCAGCGGCGCCTATCGCCGGGCCATCGCCGCGCGGGCACCGCACATCGACGTCGTCGAGATCGCCGCGCCCCAACTCGTGCCGATCGTCGAACGCGGGCTCGCCGGCAGTGACACGGCGCGCGACGCCGTGGCCCAACTCCTGCGCGCGCTGCCGCCCGGCATCGAGGCGATCGTCTACGGCTGCACGCA
>PLAE01000218.1 GCA_003134035.1 Candidatus Velthaea versatilis | reverse complement strand
GCCGTCTTGCCGACGCCGGGTTCGCCGATGAGCGCGGGATTGTTCTTGGTGCGCCGCGACAGAATCTGGATGACGCGCTCGATCTCGCTGGCCCGCCCGATGACCGGGTCGAGTTTGTTTTCACGCGCGAGCGTGGTGAGATCGCGGCCGTACGCGTCGAGCGTCGGGGTCTTCGATTTGCCTTTGGGCGCCGGCGGTTGACCTTCGGCTCCGAGCAGCGAGGTAGTCTGCACGCGAACCTTGGCCGGATCGACGCCCAAGTTGGTCAGCACGCGCGCCGCCACGCCTTCACCCTCACGGATGAGGCCCAGCAGCAGATGTTCCGTCCCGATGTAATTATGGTTGAGCTGGCGCGCTTCTTCGAATGCCAATTCGATGACGCGTTTCGCGCGCGGCGTGAAGACCATCTCCTGCTGCACGGTCTGGCCGCCGCGGCCGACGATNNGCGCGTTCGGTAAACGGTTCCCACATTGACATGACGGTTGTTTGACTCCCCGAGCGACTCGTCGCTCCTGCCGCCGATTCCGGCGTACGGATTCGGTTGTCCATATAACCATCGGCGAAATCGCCTAGTTTCAAAACGGACTTGCGTCAATTCGTCTAGCCTCCTGCGGCCCGGAGACCGAAGCGTTCTCCAAACGTACACAGGTTCGGTTAAGAGAAACTTCCACACGCGGCGAAGCCGTACGCCCGAGCTTCATACCCCGGAACCGATCTCCAAAAGCAGCCCGTTTTTAGAGTGGGCAAGCAGGCTGGTTCCGACCGCCGGGCTTCGCTCGTGCATCCGGCCGCAGGGCGGTCGAGGTTAGTCAGTAACGGAGGTTGACATGGTAACCGAAGAGCGCGTCCGCGAAGCCTTGACCGAAGTTGAAGACCCCGAGCTGCACATGGGCATCCTCGAACTAGGACTGGTGTACGACGTCAACGTCGAAGGCCCCGAAGGCGAAGACGTCAATGTGTTGATGACGCTGACATCGCCGATGTGTCCGGTCGGCCCGATGTTCAAGCAATCGGTGCAGTCCAAAGTCGAATCGATCGAAGGCGTCAAAAACGTCAAGGTCGACATTACCTTCACGCCGCCCTGGGACCCCAAGACGATGGCGTCGGACGACGTCAAGGTCGCCTTGGGCATCTGGTAGCGCGACCGTCTCGTAGTACGAATACAAGGTAATGCGAACCGCCCGAGCGGGCTCGGGCTGCCGCGTTCTGCGAACGATGCGCGGAACTCGCTCCTGCCCGGTCGTCGTTGGTCGCTCATGCAGCGATTGCCCGGATATGCCGCGCTCGTGTTTCTCGCGCTGGCCACAGGAAGTTCGATCGTCGAGGCCCAGCCGGCGCCGCCGCCGGCGAGCGAAATTTTCGATCGCGCTCGCGCCGCTGTTCAAGCGCGCCCTTTGCCGCCCTACATCGCGTACACGCAGTTCGTCAGTCTCGAACGGCACGGTCGTTCGCGCGCGCAAAACGAGCGCGTCGTCGTGCGCTCGGCCGACGGCGCGACGTATGTGACCTCACTCGACGACCCGCGCGCGGCCGCCCACGTCGAGCCGCGGCCGCTGGTGTTTCCGACCTCAACCTTCGGTCTCGTGCAGCGGCCCGCCGGCGAGACCGCGTCAGCCGCGTTGGAGGGTGCCGCGGCCGGCGAGCCGGCGGACACCACCGCTCCGCGCGTCATCGGCCGGGTCAGCGCGACATCGCGCGCCTACGACCTCCACTTCGCCGGCACCGACCAGATCGACGGCACGCCGCTCTATCACCTCATCGCGGTGCCGCGCTTCGATCCGCGGCGCAACCGCATCCGCGCGCTCTACGTCGATCCGGCGACATTCGAGCCGCGGCGCATCGTCTACGAGTATTTCGCCGAACGCGGACCGCTGCGGTCGCGCCCGACGGTTACCGTCGACTACGAGCCCGTCGGCGACAGCTGGGTGATCTCCCATGCGGCACTCGACTTCGTCGTGCGGTTCGGCTTCTTCACCTACGGCGGCAGCGGCGAACTGCGCATTAGCGAGGTGAGTTTCCCCGCTGCCGAACCCGCCTGGATGTTCGATCGCGCCGCGCTCGCGGCGCATCAGCACGCGGCCGCGTCGCAATAGATTGCCGCTCGCGCGTGAGATGAGCTGCGACGCTCGGCCGACCCGTACCGGTTTGTCGAAATCGGCTGCCGCCCGGGCGTCATGAGGATAGACGCGTTCTGCGTCGCAAATTCCACCCGCGGAGGAGAAACCGATGGAATTCCTGTTACAGCTCTACGCCGATCAGACACGCTGGAGCACACTGCCGCCGGACCAAGCGCACGCAGAAATGGGCGCGTATGCGGCCTACACCCAAGCCCTGCACGACGCGGGCGTTTTCGTCGCCGGGGAACGCCTGGCACCGCCATCGTCGGCGGCGTCGGTGCGCGTAAGTGCCGACGGCAAAGCCTCGGTCGTCGATGGTCCGTATCCCGAGACAAAAGAACAGCTCGGCGGATACTACGTCATCGACGTCGCCGATCACGATGCGGCGGTGAGCTGGGCCGCCCGTTGTCCGGGCGCCTCGCACGGCACGGTGGAAGTCCGCCCGATCATGGCTGTTCCCACCGCGGCGTGAACTCCCGGCCGGCAGCCTACGCCGTGGCCGAGCGCGCCGCGCGCGAAAGTTACGGCAAGCTGCTGGCCTATCTCGCCGCGCGCTCGGGCAATATCGACGCGGCGCAGGACGCGCTGGCGGATGCGTTCACTAGCGCACTCGAGCGCTGGCCGCTCGACGGGGTGCCCCGGACGCCGGATGCATGGCTGCTCGTTAGCGCCCGACATCGCCTGTTCGACCGGCATCGGCGCGACGTGCGCGCCGAACGGCTGCACGGCGCGCTCGCCGCGGCGGCGCGCGACGCGCAGCGCGACTTCGAGCGGGCCGGGGAGATCGGCGACGAGCGGCTGGCCTTCATGTTCGCCTGCACCGCTGCCGCGATCGCACCGGAGATGCGCGCACCGCTGATGCTGCAGCTCGTGCTCGGACTCGATGCCGCCCGAATCGCCTCGGCGTTTCTGATCGCGCCGGCGGCGATGAGCCAGCGGCTGGTGCGCGCGAAACGGAAGATCGCCGCCGCGGGGACACCGCTGCCGCGGGTCTCGCCCGACGATCTGTCGGCCCGGATCGATGCGGTGCTCGCGGCGGTGTACGCCGCATTTTCGGCCGGCTGGAGCGACCCGGCCGGTGTCGATCCGCGCGTCAGCGGTCTCGCCGTCGAAGCACTGTGGCTCGGGCGGCTCGTCGCGGACATCGTGCCCGACGATCCGGAAACCCTCGGTCTGCTGGCCCTCATGCTGCACGCGGACGCGCGGCGCGCGGCACGCCGGGACAGCACCGGCGCGTACGTGCCGCTGGCCGAGCAGAACACCCGGTTATGGAACGCCGCGCAAATCGACGAGGCCGAATCGCTGCTGCGGCGCGCCGCGCGCGCGCGCCGCCCGGGACGCTTCCAACTCGAGGCGGCGATTCAGTCGGCCTACGCCGAGTATCGCTTTGGCCGCGAGCCGGCCTGGAACGCGATCGTCGCGCTCTATGACGGTCTGCTGCGCATCGCCGGTTCGCCGGTCGTCGCCCTCAATCGGGCCGTCGCCGTTGGCCGGTTGCGCGGAGCGCCGGCCGGACTGCTTGCGCTCGATGACGTCGCTGTGCGCAGCGATCTGCGCGACTACCAGCCGTACTGGGCGGCGCGCGCCGATCTTCTGGCCGCCACCGGCGCGCGCGCCGAGGCATACCGGGCCTTTGAACGCGCCGCGGGACTCTCCGTCGATCCGGCCGTGCGCGGCTATCTGCTCGGGTGCGCGCGGCGCCTGGGGACCGCGCAGCCATCCGCGCCGAGCAGCGCATCGGAGGGCAAGAGCCCCGGCTAGACCCGGCGCCGGATTCCGGCGGCGCTTCTCGATCCGTCGCCGAGGCCTCGAGGGGCGGTGGCCGCCGCCGTGGCCGCACCGGGCGGGCACCCGATTCGGGCGAGGCGAACCGCCGGACATGCGGACTCACGATCGAGCCAACGCACGCCTGAAAGCGATGCGCGAGGAGGCGCTGGCACCGGCCGGCGCCGCCGCGGACGAGAAGCAGCACGAACGCGGCAAACGGACGGCGCGCGAGCGCATCGACGCCCTCGTCGACCCCGATTCGTTCGTCGAACTCGACCGTTTCGCGGTCCACCGCAGCACGGCGTTCGGCTTGGACGAACGGCTGTTTCTGGGCGACGGCGTCTATACCGGGCGCGCGACGATCGCCGGGCGCCAGGTCTTTTTGTTCTCACAGGATTTCAGCGTGCTCGGCGGCAGTCTGGGCGAAGTCTTCGCCGAGAAGATCTGCAAGGTGATGGACCTCGCGGTGCGGACCGGCTCGCCGATGATCGGGATCAACGACTCAGGCGGTGCCCGCATCCAAGAGGGCGTGGTCAGCTTGGGCGGCTACGCCGAGATCTTTTGGCGCAACGTTCAGGCCTCGGGCGTCATCCCGCAGATCAGCCTCATCGCCGGCCCGTGCGCCGGCGGCGCGGTGTATTCGCCCGCGATCACCGACTTCACGATCATGGTCGAAGGCATCTCGCAGATGTTCATCACCGGGCCCGAGATCATCAAGACGGTCACCGGCGAAGACGTGACTTTCGAACAGCTTGGCGGCGCGACCACGCATGCCACGCGCTCCGGCGTCGCGAGCCTGACCGCCGCCGACGAGGATGAGATGAACGACCAGACGCATCGGCTGCTGTCGTTCATCCCGCAAAATAATCTCGACGATGCGCCGATCGTGCCGAGCGACGACGATCCACTGCGCTTCGCACCGGAACTCGACGGCGTGATCCCCGACTCGCCCAACAAACCGTACGACATCCTCGACGCCGTCGTGCCGGTGCTCGACGACGGCGATTTCTTCGAGATCAGCCCGCTCTTCGCGCCCAATATCGTCGTCGGCTTCGGGCGCGTCGGCGGCCGGTCCGTCGGCGTGGTGGCTAACCAGCCGAAGTTCTTGGCCGGCGTGCTCGACATCGACTCATCGGTGAAAGCGGCGCGCTTCGTGCGCTTTTGCGACGCCTTCAACATCCCGCTGCTCACCTTCGTCGACGTGCCGGGCTTCTTGCCGGGGACGGCGCAAGAGTACGGCGGGATCATCAAGCACGGCGCCAAGTTGCTCTACGCCTTCGCCGAAGCCACGGTTCCCAAAATCACGATCATCACCCGCAAAGCCTACGGCGGCGCGTACGACGTCATGGCCTCAAAACACATCCGGGCCGACGTGAACCTCGCCTGGCCGACCGCCGAGATCGCCGTCATGGGGCCGGGCGGCGCGGTCCGCACGATTTTCCGGCGCGAAATCGCGGAGGCGCCCGACCCCCAAGCGCGCACGATCGAACTGATCGCCGAGTATTCGGAGCGTTTCGCCAACCCGTTCATCGCCGCCCAGCGCGGTTACGTCGACGACGTCATCGAGGCGTCCGCGACCCGCCGGTCGGTGTCGCGCGCGCTCGACATGCTGGCGAGCAAACGCGTTGAGCGGCCGCAGCGCAAACACGGCAATATCCCCCTTTAGCACGAGCGACGTTCCTCACGCATCGGAACCTTCGGTCATCAAACGAGCAGCTGGTATCCTAGTGAAGAATTTTCTACAAGGGGCCGGTCGGGCGGCAAACGAATGCGCCCGGTGCCCCACCATTTTCAATCTGGAGGAATGTTTTTATGACTGAAGTTCAACGCGAAGCCTGGGATACGCCCCAGATCGAAGAAGTCAGCCTCGGCTTCGAGATCACCGCCTACGTCAACGACAGCGAATTCAGCCGCTAATCGCTGGGAGCACGTCGAAGCGGCTGCGCGGTCTCCGCGCGGCCGCTTCGCTTTTTTATCATTTACTGTTCGCAACCGAGACCACTTATGATCGCAACCGACACTAGCGCCGATCTCGTCTCGCGCCTGCGGGCCGTGGGCGACGAGCGCTATCACGACAAACATCCCTTTCATCGCCGGCTCGTCGGCGGTGCGCTGACCCCCGATCAAGTTCGGGCCTGGGTGGCGAACCGCTACTATTATCAAAAGGCGATCCCGATCAAGGACGCCTTCATCCTAGCGAATTTGCCCAGCCGCGAATACCGGCGCGCCTGGCTCAAGCGGATTACCGATCACGACGGAACGCAGGGCAACGAAGGCGGCACGCATTCGTGGCTCGCGCTGTGCCGCGCGGTCGGACTCGATGACGCCGACGTGCTCTCGGAGCGCGGCGTCGCGCCGGGCACGCGTTTCGCGGTCGATGCGTACATCGATTTCGCGCGCCGCAAACCGTGGCTTGAATCGGTCGCCTCGTCGCTGACCGAACTGTTCGGTCCGCCCGTGATGGCGGCGCGCGTCGCGGCGATCGTCGCGCAGTATCCGTGGATCGATCGCGCCGGGCTGCGCTATTTCGAGACCCGCATTCCGCTCGCCCAAGAAGATGCCGCGCAGGCCCTGGGCTGGGTCCAAGCCGAGGCTCTCGACGCCCCCGCGCAAGATCGCTGCGTCGCGGCGCTGCGCTTCAAGTGCGACGTGCTGTGGTCGATCTTCGACGCCACCGCGCTGAGCTGCGGCGTGTTCGCATGACGACCGCGCTGCGTCCGGGCTTCGAGCGCGGCGTTCGCCTGCGCACCGCAGACGACGGCACGGCGATGCTTCTCGTTCCCGAAGGCGCGATCAAACTCAACGCCAGCGCCGCCGCGGCGCTGGCGCTCGTCGACGGTGAGCGCAGCATCGACGACATCGTCGCGCACCTCTGCGCGCGCTTCGACGTCGACGACGCCCGCGCGCGCGACGACGTGACGGCGTTGTTCGAGCGGCTGCGCATGCGGCGCATGCTGGTCCTGGCATGACCACCGACGTGCGCCCGCTTTCGCTGCTGTGCGAACTGACGTATCGCTGCAATCTGCAATGCCCGTACTGTTACAATCCGCTCGATCTCGACGGCTATCGCGACGAGATCGACACGGCGACCTGGCAGCGCGTCATCGGCGAGGCCGCCGACATGGGCATCGTGCAGTTGGGCTTTTCGGGCGGCGAACCGACGCTGCGCCGCGATCTGTCGGCACTGGTGCGCACGGCCGCCGCCCGCGGCCTCTACACCAACCTCATCACGCAAGGCACGTTTCTCGACGCGGCCCGGCTGGCCGAACTCGTCGACGCCGGGCTCGATCACATCCAGATCAGTCTGCAGGCGCCCGAGCGCGAGCTGGCCGACGAGATCGCGGGCACGGTCGTGCACGAGCGCAAGCTCGAAGCGATCGCGCGCGTGCAGAACAGTCCGATCGCGCTGACGCTCAACTGCGTGCTGCACCGCAACAACCACGACTCGATCGCCGCCGTCATCGACCTGGCCGCATCGTTCGGCGTGCGCAAGCTCGAGCTGGCGAACGTGCAGTTCTACGGCTGGGCGTACCGCAATCGCGGCGGCCTGATGCCCACGCGCGAACAAGTCGCGCATGGGCTCGAAGTTGCGACCGCGGCGAAGCGGCGCTACGCGGGCCGAATGGAGATCGTCTACGTTCTGCCGGATTACTTCGAGGACCGGCCCAAGGCATGCATGCACGGCTGGGGCCGGGCATTCATGACCGTCGCACCGAACGGCCGCGCGATGCCCTGTCCCGGCGCCGCCACCATCACCAGCTTGAGCTTCGAGAACGTGCGCGACCGCGGCCTAGCCGCGATTTGGAATGGGTCAGCGGCGTTTACCGCCTATCGCGGAACGGCGTGGATGCCCGATCCGTGCCGTTCGTGCGACCGCCGCGAGATCGACTGGGGCGGCTGCCGCTGCCAAGCCTTCGCGCTCACCGGCAACGGCGCGGCAGTCGACCCGGCCTGCGCGCTGAGCCCCGACCACGACGTGATCGTCGCGCTGCGCGAGACCGGCAGCCGGCACCCGACGCTCGTCCCCCGCCGCATGCGCGAAGCTACGCCCGCATAGTGATCGTCCGCGTGCTGGGCTCGGCCGCCGGGGGCGGCGTGCCGCAGTGGAATTGCGCCTGTCCGAACTGCGCGGCGGCACGGCGCGGCGAGCAGCCGCGGCGCTCGCAGTCGTCGCTGGCGGTTTCGGCTGACGGCGACCGCTGGGTGCTGCTCAACGTCTCACCCGACATCGCGGGACAGATCGAAGAGTATCCACCCCTGCAGCCGCGCGGCATTCGCGGGACGCCGATCGCGGGCATGCTGCTGACCGACGCCAACGTCGATCACCTGGGCGGACTGGCGACGCTGCGGCAAGGGGGCGAACATCATTTCACGCTCCGCTCGAGCGGCGTCGTGCGCGACATCGCGACCGCCCAGGCGGCATTCGCCCCGTTCGCCAGCGCGCCGCACCGCTGGCTGGCCGCCGATGAGGGGCTGCTGCCCGGCTCCGATGACGATCCGGTCGGCGACGAGCTGAGCGTGCGCGCCATCCCGGTCCCCGGCCTGACGCCCGGCTATGCTGGCCGCATCGCGGTCCGCGGCGCCGTTACCGCGTACGCGATCCGCAGTGCCGGCGGCCGGACGCTGCTCTTCGCGCCGGTCTTTTCGGCCGTCGACATAACCCTGGCCGCGGAAATTCGGGCGGCCGATATCGCCTTCATCGACGGCTCTTTCTTCTCCGAGGGCGAAATGATCGAAACGGGTGCCGGCGACAAACGCGCGACGTCGCTGGGCCATGCCCCGCTGGGCGGCGCGGGCGGCACGCTCGCGGCGATCGGCACCGATCATGCGCGCTGTTTCGTCACCCATGTGAACAACACCAATCCGATCCTCGATCCGGGTTCGGCGGCGGCCGCGATCTTGGCCCAATACAACGTCGAAGTCGCAGCGGACGGGCTCACGCTCGAAGTCTAGTGGATTGGGCTGCGGCCCAATCCTTCGCGTTTGCGGCT
>PLAE01000156.1 GCA_003134035.1 Candidatus Velthaea versatilis | reverse complement strand
ATCAACGCCGCCGGCTGCGGCTCCGCGCTCAAAGAGTATGGGCAGCTTTTGGCCGCGGACCCGCACTGGGCCGAGCGGGCCGAGGCGTTCAGTTCACGCGTCCGTGATATCGCCGAATTTCTCGATGAAATCGGGATCTTGCTCGAGCTCGGCCCGCTGCCGGCGATCGCGACCTATCAGGAGCCGTGTCACCTCGCTCACGCGCAGCGGCTCTCGGCGGCGCCGCGCCGGCTGCTCGCGAAAATCCCCGGGCTGCAGTTGCGCGAAATGGCTGAAAGCACGCTGTGCTGCGGCAGCGCGGGGATCTACAATGTCACTCAGCCCGACATGGCCGGGCGGCTCGGCGCGCGCAAAGTCGCGCGGATCAACGAGGTCGCCCCGCACATCGTCGTGACNNGCGGCGCGCGAACCTCAACGGGTGGGCGCCGCTAGCGGCTAAGATGTTTGGCGGGGACTAAAGGTCGCCGACGCGCGCGCCGTCGCGCACGGCATCATCGAGGGTCGGGTACACGGCGAGGACTTTGAGCAAGCCGGTGATGCGCAGCAGGCGCAAGATCTGCCCTTCCTTGACGACGAGACGCACATCGCCGCCGAACTCCTTGGCCCGGCGCTGCGCTCCGATGAGCGCCCCCAGGCCGGTCGAGTCGAGGAAGTCGACTTTCGTCAGATCGACGATCAGCTTGTGGTCGCCGCGTTCCGAGGCTTCGATGAGTGAGGCGCGCACCGTGGGCGAGGTGGCGATATCGAGGCTTCCGGTCAGCTCGAAGACGCTCATTCCGCCGTGGATGTGAACGTGGATCGAAAGGTCCTCGTGGTGCAAATTCATGCCGGCCTCATCCTTCATACTCTCGCCATTCGGCAATCGCGCCGCTGGGGTCAAACAAAACAACGGCGCATCCGGCGCGTTCGCGCCAAATCGAGCCCGTGCCTTCGACGGCGAATCGATACACGACGCACGCCCTCTCCCCGTCGATGATCAAGTCGTCGACGTCGAAACGCCAGCGCGGCCCGTCGCGAAAGAACCGGGTGAAGTGCGCGACAAGCGCGTCCCGGCCGGCGAGCGCCTCCCGCCCCGCTTCGCCGAAGCGGCCGTCGAGCGTGAAGTGCGCAGCGGCGCGGAGCGCGTCGCCAATCCGCCACGCCTCGATGAGCGACGTCAGCATGCGCGGATGGTCGCGCTGGGTTGATTCCATGGCGCCGGCTTCGCGCTGCGCGCATCTCAAGCCGTTGCCGACACCGAGAGGGCGGTGATGCTGGGGCGGCTGGACTCGAACCAACGCATGCCAGAGTCAAAGTCTGGTGCCTTACCAACTTGGCTACGCCCCACCGGTCATCAACGTTTAGACCAGCGGACATCGATTCGCGTCCGCGTCGGGCGTTCCTCGACCAGGCGATCGCGCCGGTCATGGGTCGCCGAGCTTGAACCAGCGGTCAACGATCGGCGTCACGACCGGGATCGTAAAGAGTTCACCGCGGGCAGCCCGCGCCGCGTAGCGCAAGGCGGTCACCAGCAATCCGATGCCGACGACGGCATCGATCACCAATCCCGCGGCATAGACCGCGATCGTGACCTCGGGCGACATGGCCGGAAACGCGATGACCGCCGCGAGCGGCAACGCCAACACGACCAGGAAACCGATCGACCCCAGCAACCCGAGCACCAGCGCTTGGCGCGCGTGGACACGCACCCAAATCGTCGCTTCGGGATCCTGCCGCGCCATCTCCGTCAGCGCGAGCGGCCAAACGACGTAGGCGTTCGCCGCGCGGCGGTGCTCCTCGTCGGGGTTACGAACCGAAGAAGCGCTTCGCCCCGAGAAACCGCGGAGCCCAGTAGCTGTTGTGCAAACTTGTGATCATGACACCGTGGCTCGACGAGCTGTGGATGAATTTATCGTTCCCGAGGTAGATGCCGACGTGCGACACGCCGGGCGCATACGTATGGAAGAACACTAAATCGCCGGGCACCATCGCCGCCACGATGTGACGGCCGGCGTCGTACTGCGCGTCGGCGGTGCGCGGCAGATGGATGCCGAGCGTCGCGAACACGTGCTGGACGTACCCCGAACAATCGAACCCGGTGGCGCGCGTCCCTCCGAAGACGTAGGGCGTACCGATGAAACGCAGCGCGCTGCGGGTCAGGCTCGAAGCGATAGCCGAACTGCGGATGACGATGCCGCTGGCGAAGCGCCGTAGCCGGGTAATCGGTTTGGCGGGCCGGGCGGCCGGCGCCGCGTAGAAGGCGTTCGAGATGGCCAAGCGGGCGCCGGCGGGCGGCACGGTCCGGTCGCCGGCGCGTTTCTGAACGGAAACGGTGGGAGCCGCGGGTACGGCTGTGACAGAGTCGCCGGCGCTTGACGAATAGCCGGCGGCGACGGAAACCTTCGCGGGCGAAGCCGGCGCCGCGCCGGGATCGGCTGCCGCGATTCCGAAGCCCACGGCGGAAAACGCAAAAATAAGGGTCCCGGTGAGGATCGAACGATGCACGGACTGCTCCTTCTTCCAAACACCTACGGGGTTAGTTGACGGATTAGGACGGAAAGAATCGCCCTCGGGCCGACCGGCCCGTTCACCCCATGTACGTCCGCGCATTCGGCACGGCGTACAACCGAGAATCCCCCGCTCCGGCTCTGTAACCGGATTCGGTGACGGTAGCAGATACGATTAAATTTAGCGGCCGAATACGCTTCAGTCGCTCAGAGGTGTGAGCTTGCACTCACCTCTCGTACATATATCGGTCAATTCACCTTTTCCTTTTACCTCCTGCGAGGAGACGGCGAAAGGGACGGAACATCATTCGGGAACGCCGGCCGTACCATCCGCCAGCGCTTCTTCGCGGATGATTCTCGCCACGCTGTCGGCGAGCGCGGCGACGAACACGTTGTCGCTGCCTTCGATCATCACGCGGATGAGCGGTTCGGTTCCCGACGCGCGCACCAAGATCCGGCCCGCGTTGCCGAGTTGACGTTCGGCGTCGAGGATCGCGGCGCGGACGCGCAGGCTCGATTCGAGCACGGCTTTGCGCTCGACGCGCACGTTGACTAAGACTTGCGGATACACGGTAAGATCGGCGGCCAGCGCGTGCAGCGTCGTTCCGCTGCGCGCGACGATCGAAAACAGCATGACCGCCGTCATCGGACCGTCGCCGGTGGTGTTGTGCACCAAGTCGATGATGTGTCCGGACTGCTCGCCGCCGAAGCGCAGCCCACCGCTGCGCAACGCTTCGAGCACGTAACGGTCGCCGACGGGTGCGCGCGCGAGCGTAATGCCCTCGCGCGCGAGGGCTCGTTCGAGACCCACGTTGCTCATCACCGTGCCGACGACCGTGGCGCCGATGAGCGCGTCGCGCCGCTTGAGATCGCGCGCGATGATGAGCATCGTGTGATCGCCGCTGAGCGCCGCACCGCTTTCATCGACGAACAGCGCGCGATCGGCGTCGCCGTCGAACGCGACGCCGACGACCGGGCCCGCGCGGCGCAGCGCTTCACGTTTGACGGTTTGCGCGAGCATCTCGAGATGCGTCGCGCCGCACTGCACGTTGATGCGCGTTCCGTCGTCTTCGGCGTTGATCGCGACGACGTGCGCGCCGAGTTGCTCGAAGGCGCGCGGACCGACGGCGTAGGCCGCACCGAACGCGGCGTCGACGACGATGGTGAGGCCGTGCAGATCGGCGCCGGCTTCGATCAGTGTCGCGAAATACGTGTCGACGAGTTCGGGCCGCAGCGCGGCGCGCCCGACGCGCAGGTGCGTCGGGCGCGGCAAGTCCGGATCGGCAAGCCGGGCTTCGATCTCATCCTCGACCGTATCCGAGAGCTTGAATCCGTCGGCGCCGAAGAATTTGATCCCATTGTCTTCAACCGGGTTGTGCGAAGCGGAGATCATCACGCCGGCCGCCGCCCGCAGCGCCGTCGTAATCGCGGCGACCCCAGGCGTCGGCACGACGCCGATGCCGACGACGTCGCGGCCCGTCGAGGTGATCCCGGCGACGATCGCCGCTTCGAGCATCGACCCGGACACGCGCGTATCGCGGCCGACCACGATCGGCCGGTCGAAGGAAACGTTGCGCGTCACGACCGCTGCGCCGGCTCGGCCGATCGCGAAGGCGAGTTCGGGCGTCAGATCGGCGTTGGCAACGCCGCGCACACCGTCGGTGCCGAAAAGCCGGCCCACGCTAGGGGCTGATTCCGGTCGACGGAATGAAACGGACGCGCACACGCACGAGATTCGGCGATACCTGCACGCCGGCGACCGCATCGCCGTTGCCCGTGACGGCTAGTGGACGGATCATCGCATCGACCGCAGCGGCTTTTTGCGGCAAGGCGATTTCCACGCGCACGGCGCCGACGCGCGCGAGGTCGGTCGCGACGCCGCGCAACGTGACCGTCGAGGGATTGACGATCGCCGAATCGACGACGATGTTTTTGAACTCACCGTTATAGGCAATCGCGATCGGGACGGTCCGCTCCTCGAGACGGTCGATGTTCAACGTTACGGACGCCGGCGCCAGCGAAAGAATCTGCAGGTTGGGCGCGATGACTTGGACCGGCACATTGAAGACGCCCGGATCGGGATGGGCGGCGAGATCCAGCACCGCTTCGACTTGATCGGGCTTGACCGGCGTCGCATTGCGCGTCGCGTCGATCGTCACCACGGCGAACTTATCAGTGTAGCGCGCAACGTAGCCGGCCCGCAAGCCGGTCACCACGATCGGTACGCTGAGCTGCTGATCGAAGCGCGCGGTGATATTTGGATTTCCCGAGAAATGAAAATAGGCCCAAGCGGCAACGGCGAGCGCGAAGGCAAATGCTTTAAGTGGGAAGTTTCGGCGAACGATCGACAGCACGCGGCATCCGGTTGAAGAGTTGAGCGAGAACCGGGTTCACGGGCCCGCGCAGCCGGCGCGGCGGACGAACGATGGCGGACAGGACTTTGTTGAGCCGCTCCTCGCCGTCGATCTGAACCGACAAGCGGCCGGCGCGCGCGATCGAAACGGCCCCGGTCTCTTCAGACACCACCACCACCACCGCATCGGTCTGCTCGCTCACGCCGATTGCCGCGCGGTGGCGCGTGCCGATGTGCCGCTCCGCCGAGACCGCGTTTTCCGACAGCGGCAGGAAGCACGCCGCGCCTTCGATCGTCGTGTCGCGCACGATGGCCGCGCCGTCGTGCAGCGGCGAACTCGGATTGAAGATCGCCAGCAAGAGTTCGGCCGACAACCGGGCGTCGAGCGCGGTGCCGCTCTCGACGTATTCGCGCAGGCCGGTTTGCTGCTCGATCACGATGAGCGCACCCATGCGCCGCCGCGCGAACGCGAATGCGGCCTGCGCGATGATCGCCGTTTGCCGCGCCGCGACTTCGTCATCGGTCTCGCCCGCGGGACGCGAGAAAAGCCGGCCGCGGCCGATCTGTTCGAGGCCGCGCCGAAGCTCGGGTTGGAACACGATCGGAAGCGTGACCGCCGTGCCGAGCAGGAGGTACTGCATTACCGTCGCGAGCACGAGTAAGTGAAAGAGTTTCGAAAGTGCGAGGATCACGACGAGCACGAACAGGCCCAGCGTAATCTGCACGGCGCGCGTCCCGCGAATGAGGAGCAGCAAGTAATACGCCAGGATCGACGTCGCGATGATGTCCGCGGCGTCGCTGATACCGAAGGAAATCGACGTCAAGCTCGCGGGGATCACGGCAGATACGTTTCGATGATCCGGCTCGCGCCGAGATCGGGTTCGGCGAGACCGCGCGCGGCGCCGGCGATCGCGGCGGTCCGGTCGAGCGGTACTTCGGAACGTGCCGGAACGAACCGGCTCGCAACCTCGATGAGCGCGTCGATCAGTTCGGGCGCCGAGCGCCCGGCGTCGAACGTCACGACGATCGTCGCACCGGCGATGCTGCAGGACACCTCGCCGGCCGGGGCTCCGGGTCCGCTCAAGGCTTCGACGACGTTCGCGCGCACGAGCGGCTCGGGAACGACGACGGTGCGCGAAAGTATCACGGTTTGTGTCGGGTTCGCAGCCCGGTGACACAAGTCCGCCGGGCGCGCGTCATCGCCGTCGGCCGCAACGCCGCGTGGGCCGTCTTCGGCGACGAATCCGAGCCGCGGCTGGTCAACTTTCGAAAAAAGGCGCGCCATCCGATGCCCGTCCCCGGTGACCTCGTCGAAGCTGCCCCCCAAGCCGACGCCGAACACCTCGTCGTCGATTCGGTTCTCCCGCGGACGTTCGCCCTCGAACGCCGGACCGGCGGCGGCCGAACCAAGACCATGGCCGCGAACATCGATACGCTCGCGATCGTCGCGGCGCTGACCGATCCGCCGATCCGGCTGGCGCTCATCGACCGGTTGATCGCCTTCGCCGTGCTGCACGAGCTCGAACCGGCGCTCATCTTAACCAAGCCGGATTTGGCCGGCGAACCGGCGGCCGACGAGATTTCGAGCATCTACCATCGGATCGGCGTGCCGGCGCTCATTCTGCAGCCCAAGACCGGCCGCGGCGTCGAGGAACTGCGCGCGCTCATCGCGGCCCGCGCGGCGATGCTCATCGGGCAATCGGGCGTCGGAAAGAGTTCCATCTTCCGGGCGCTGGGCGGGATCGGCACCGTCGGCGACCTCACTCGCTTCGGCCGCGGGCGCCAAACCACGACCTCGGCGCGGTTGTTCCGTATGGGTGACGGCTTTCTCATCGACAGCCCGGGCATCGGCGAGTTCACGCTGGACCCCATGCCGGCGATCGAACTCGCTGCCCTCTTTGTGGAAATGCGCGAACCCGCCGGGCGCTGCCGGTTTTCGGACTGCCGCCATCTCTCCGAACCGGGCTGCGCGGTCCACGCCGCCGTCGAGGCAGGCACGATCGCCCCCAGCCGCTATGCAAGCTACCGGGAGATTCTCGCCGGGGAGGCTCCGGCATGATCGGCGCTCAATCCCAGCGGCTCCGACCGAGGACGCTCTTGCCCCAGCCAGGAGCATGGGAATGGCTCTCTGACTCGTCTTTTATTATCGAGAGCGACGCCAAGGAGAGACGTCGCGGGACGACGGGCGTTCGACTCGGGCCGGCACGGCATCAACGGTGGCGCGCGGACGCGAATCGTGGTATCTTGATTTTTGTGCCCGCGGCCAAGGATGCCCGGGTGTTGACTCGCACTTCGACGGAGCCCGATCTTGCCCAACATCAAAGCCGCGATCAAATGGACGCTTCAAACCGAAAAGCGGACGCATCGCAACCTCGACGTGAAGACCCGACTCAAAACGCTCTTCAAAAAAGCCAAAGCCGGTACGATCACCGGTTCAGCCGTCGAGGCGCAATTCGACAAGGCCGCCCAAAAGGGTATCATCCACCCTAATAAGGCCGCCCGAAAAAAATCGCGCCTGGTGAAGGCGATCCGCGTCGCCGCCGCGGCCTCGGCCGCCGCTGCCGCCGCCCCGCCCAAGCCCGCTCGCTCCAAAGCGACGGCGAAAAAGAAGTAGCTCTCCGGCGGTAGCTCTCCGGCGGCGTAGCTAGCCGCCCAGACCGTCGACAAACGCCGCTTCGACGTGGCTCCCATCGCAGAACGGCTTGTTCGATGATTTCCCGCAGCGGCAAAGCGTCACCCGGTTGCGCGCCTCGTAGGTGCTGCCGTCGGCCGAGTAGACGGCAACGCCGCCGCGAACGTAGAGCGGTCCGCTGCAGTTCTTTGCCGGATCCTCGACCAGGCCGATTGACGGCGCGAAGTCGGGCTCGTACGCGGTTCCGCTGGGCGCATCACGCAAGACGAGGCGGCCCGACGGGCAGTGCGTTGCCTCGCGGATGACCAGTTCGCGGACGCCGGCCTCATCGGCGCGCTCGATCGATTTCCAAATCGTGTCGCCGGCGTCGCAAAACCGCGCGAAGCCGCACAGCGCGTCGGCGTCCTGCAAGACCATTCCCGGTCCGTCGATGCTCACCGCCTGTTCGGCAAAGGGCGCGCGCGACGCCGTTTCGGTCCCGTCGAAGCCGTTGCGGGCGTGCGTCCCGTCGCAGAACGGCTTCTTGTCCGACGCACCGCAGCGACACAGCGCGTAGCGTTCTCCCGCTTCGATCGCGCGGCCGGTTTGCCACTCCCAGGAGTTGCCCGTATCGTTGGGCACGATCGTTTCGAGCGTTACCGGGAGCGCGCCCGAAACGAGATAGGGTCCATTCGGGGCGATGACGATTTTGGCCGAATTCGTTTCACTCATCCATCCGATGTATGTGGCTCTAGCGCGCTTCCCTGCGCGCGCGTTTGATCGAAACCTCGTCGGCGGTCAGGGATCCACGTTGATCGCGATGCGGATGCCGCGTTCGGCGCGCGCGGGTCCGATGAGCCGGTCGCGCAACGCGTCACGCACGACGCCGAGCGTGCGCGTTTTGATCGCGAAGCGGTAGCGCCATTCTTCGTTGAGGCGCGCCACCGGATAGGGTGCCGGACCGAGGACCTCCCAGCGTTCGTCGTCACGCAATAGTGCGGCGAAGCGCTCCGCGGCGGCTTCGACCGCCGGGCGCTCGCGACCGATGACGCCGATATAGACCAGGCGCCGGAACGGCGGCCACCCCAGCGCGCGGCGGTCGGCGAGCTCGCCGGCGGCGAAAGCGTCGTAATCGTGCGCGGCGGCGAATCGCACCGCGGGATGCGCCGGTGAGTACGTCTGAATGTACGCTTCGCCGCGCTGCGCGCGTCCGCTGCGGCCGCACACTTGGGTCAGCAGTCCGAAGGTTCGCTCAGCGGCCCGAAAGTCGGCGACATGCAAGTCGAGGTCGGCGGCGATCGCGCCGACGAGCGTGACTTGCGGGAAGTCGAGTCCCTTGGCCACCATCTGCGTTCCGACGAGCAGGTCGCCGTCGGCGCCGAACCGGTCGAGCAGCCGCGCGTGGTCGCCCACGCGCGTCGTCGTGTCCGAATCCATCCGCACGATGCGCGCCGCGGGGAAGAGCGCCTGCACTTCCTCGGCGACCTTCTGCGTGCCGACGCCAAACTCGCGAATCGGCCCCGTCCGGCATTTCGCGCACGTCTCGGGCAGCGGACGCTGCGCATCGCAGTAATGGCAGCGCAGCAGCTTCTCGGCGCGATGGACGGTCAGCGACACCGAACAACGCCGGCAGTGCGGAACGTCGCCGCACGTGCGGCACAGGAGAAAGCGCGCGCTGCCGCGGCGATTGACGAACAGCACCGTTTTCTCGCCGCGCGCGAGGCGCGCTTCGATCGCCGCCAATAACGCGCTGCTGAACATGCGCCGGTTGCCGGCCTCGAACTCGGCGCTCATGTCGACGATATGGGTGAGGGGCAGCGGCTGCGCGGTGGCACGCTCGCGCAAGCGCAGCAGCGGGAAACGGCCCGCCTGGGCACGCGCGTAATCTTCGATCGCCGGCGTGGCGCTGCCGAGCACCAGCACGCCGCCGCAGCGCCGCATCCGTTCGCGCGCGACCTCGACGGCATGATAGCGCGGCACCGAATCCTGTTTGTACGACGACTCGTGCTCTTCATCGACCACGACGAGCCGCACATCCTCGAGCGGCGCGAAGATCGCGCTGCGCGCGCCGACGACGACAGCGATCTCGCCGCGTGCCGCGGCCTGCCAGGCGTCGAAGCGTTCGCGATCGGAGAGCGCGGAGTGCAGCACGGCGACGCGGTCGCCAAAGGCGTCCTCGAAGCGCCGCGCGGTTTGCGGCGTGAGCGAGATCTCGGGAACAAGCACGATCGCGCGGCCGCCGTCGGCGATGACATTGGCGATCGTCGCGAGGTACACCAGCGTCTTCCCGCTGCCGGTCACGCCATGCAGTAGCACCTGCGCGTACGTGCGCGCCGCGACGAGCGCGTCGATCGCCTCGATCGCCGCGCGCTGCTCGGCGGTGAACGCGAACGCCGGCAGGACCGAACGCCCGTTGCGCACCACGTCGATCGAGCGCTGTGTCTCGACGAGCGCGCCAGCGGCGATCGCGCGCCGGATGACCGCATCGGAAAACCCGGCCAACGTGGCTTCGCTGCGTTTAATTTCTCCCCGGCCGGCGACGAACGCCGCGAGCGCGGCGACCTTGCGGCCCGCGACGGGAACGGAGCCGGGCCCCAGAAAGCGGACGCGCGTGTCGCTCACCCGCGCGCCGGCGAACGTGCGCGTGCGGATCAGCGCGCCAGCCTCGACGAGCGTGCGCAAATACCCCACGATCGCCGCGCGGTCACCGATGCGCCGCACTTCGGGATGCCGCACGAACGCCTCAAGTCCGAATCCCTCGGCGCAGTCATTCCAAATGAAGCCGATGAGCCGCTCGGGGACGCGGCCGCGCCGCTCCTGGGCCGGCGGCTGCGGCGCGGGAACGAAGCGCTCAAGCGCGCGCGGCAGCGCGCCGCTGAGCACGATCGCGCTCAGCGCTTCGCTCAGCGTGCAGAGGTAGGCGTCGGCGATCCACTGCGCGAGCGCGAATCCAGTCGCATCGAACGCGCGCGGAACGTCAGGTTTGGCGGCGACGTCACGGACATTCGCCGGCGGCGCGGGATCTGCGCGCGGCTCGGAGACCACGAAACCGAATACGTCGCGCGGTCCGAGCGGCACGCGAACGACATCGCCCAGTTGGAGTTCGAGTCCGGCGGGGATGCCATACGTAAGCGGGCGGTCGAAGCGGGCGGTCTTCAGTTGCGCGAGAACGTCGACGACGCGGGTCAGCGAAATTCGGCCGTCCCCGGTGTCGTCGTCAAGCGCGCAATCGAGCGCCGCAGCGCCGCGCGCGGAATCGTCAGCCCCGCTTCGACGTCGCCGATGGCATGCGGCAGCGCGAAGCGCGTTGTGCTCGGGATCGCTTCGAGCACGGCGTCGGCGTCGATCCGCTCGTCGTGCAGCGCGAATCCGAGCAGCGCCATCACAGCGAGCACCCGCAGGTGGTCGCGCTCGCTGAAGTTCGCCGTGCGCCGCGCCGTCAGGCACGCCGCGCGAATCCCCAATGCCAGCGCCGTTTGCGGTGCGACGATCCGGGTGGCGGCGATCGCCCGCGCGAACGGCAAGCCCAGCTCGAGCACGCGGCGCTCGTCGCCGGCGTGCATCCGGTCGACCCGCAGCGCGTCGTCGATGACTGATTCCCAGGGCCACCGTTTGAGCGGGTGCGGTGAAAGCGTTTCGAGGCCGTCAAAGAAATCGTCGCCCTCGATGAGCGCGTCGCGCACGAGCGTGCCGAGTCCGTCCTTGGCATAGCGCGGGATGGCGTCGTAGTCGACATAAAGGCCCAGCGGCGGCGCGCTGACCGAGCTTGCTCCGCGCCGCGCAACCGGATCGACCCCGCGATCGATCGCCGCGCCCAGCGTCGTCGCGACGAGCAGGGTCCGCGCCCCGCCTTCGTAGAGGGCCGCGGCGACGCGAACCGCGTCGAGCAGCGGACCCGCACCGCACGCCACGACGATGGTCTTGCTGGTCGCGCCGCGGCGCTTGAGGACGGCGTGCAGCGTATCCACGATCGCCAGCGTCGTGCCGCGCACGTCGACGACCGTCACCCCGGCGGCACCCGGCTCGCGCCCGAGCCGGCGCGCGAGTGGCGCTGCGGCCGCGTCGCAGAACGTAACGAAGCGGCCGTCGCCGGCATCTCGGGCCGCGCGCGCGCAGGTAACCGCCGTGACGCTCATCCGCGAAACCGGTGGGCCCGCGGGCCGGTGCGTTCCAAATCGACCATGACCGAGGTTGTTCGCTTCGCGGGGTCACCATCACTGGATTTTCGGGCGGCGGCGGCGCAAAACGACTCGGCGCGGCGGCCCGATAAGCCGCTCGAGCCCCGACCGCCCCTACGTCACGTACCGGTCGCGCAACGCCGGATTTCGCGCATCCGCTTGGCCTTGTGCGAACGCAGCGTCGATCAAGTCCTGCCGATTAAAGTCGATGATTCCCGGCGCGAGGACCGTTGATGGGCGGAATGTTCGGATCTTGACGACGCTCTTTTCCTTTGTATCGGTGGCAGCTGCGCCGACAGCGTCGTTCACACGGAGCGCGGTCTGATAGTCGAGAGCTAAGATTCGCTGCTGCATCATCGAAAAACAACCCATGAGTATGTCGGCGAGCGTAGCGGTGGGTTGTTGCCCCGGACCTTCCTCGGGATCGACGTACAAAATCGTGATCGTATCTGCCCCCGCGTCGATCGCCTGTCCGATCGGCGTGTTGTTCGTCACGCCGCCGTCGACATAGGCCCATGGTGAAGCGCCCGCGATCGGCAAAGGGACAGGCTCAAAAGCCGCAGGAATTGCGCCGGACGCACGTATCGTCTCGGCGAAGAGCGCCGGAGTAAATTCAATCGCCTCTTTTTCCTGCGCACAAAATTCGGCTTGATATGAAGCGTAGCCCTCAGGAAACAAAAAGAACGTTTCCTGTCTCTGGAGCGAGAGATTTGTCGCACTTGCAATTAGAATTCGATTCACGTCGGACAGTGACAAATGCTTGCTCAGGATCTTCTGAGCACCAGTCGGTTCGAGAGCCCCCTTCACCTTTAAGAGTGTTTCCAACGGCGACAACTCTCGCAGTTTGGCAATCGCGCGCAGTGAGCCCTGTGCGACTCGTTCAAACTTCTCAAGAGCATTATGTGCTTCAACCACTGCTACTGCTTCATTCAGCAGCGCCTGAATGGCACGTACCCGGGGTACCGGATCAATTATCTTGGTACTCGCAATTGAATGCCATACGGTCGCAAGTTCGTCGATTTTACCCTGAGCGGTAAACGAGGCGTTGATAGCCCCGATCGACGTGCCGCAGACGATGTCGAAGTCTTCACCGTCCTTAATCAACGTGGTGACGACGCCTGCTTCATAGGCCCCCTTGGCTCCGCCTCCGCTGAACACAATCGCTTTCATATCTATTCCTTCGCCACTTTCTTCGCGGTGCGTTCATCGCGTGCGGGTAAACCCACGACAACTCATGGCCTAGATGTGTGTCGGGTTTACCCGACATAGCGGCTCGGGCGCAGCCCGAACGCAACGGATTCGACGCAGTCGAATTGACGAGCGGTTCGGGCGCAGCCCGAACGCGAA
>PLAE01000177.1 GCA_003134035.1 Candidatus Velthaea versatilis | reverse complement strand
GAGATGCCCATGATCATCTCCATGTCGTGTTCGATGATCAGGACGGTCATCGTCGCCGCGAGCTTTTTGATGAGCGTTTCGGTGCGCCGCGATTCGTCGATCGACATGCCCGCGACGGGTTCGTCGAGCAACAAGATCTCGGGCTTCGTCGCCAGCGCGATCGCGATATCGAGCCGCTTCTTATCGCCGTGGGCGAGATCACCCGAACGCACGTGCGCGGCGCCGCCGAGGTCGACGCGTTCGAGCGCCGCGGCCGCGATCTCGGCGACCGCGCCGAGGTGCGCGGAACTGCGCAGCATGTTCGGCGGCGCAAGACCCAGCACGCGCGCCAGCGCCGCGAGCCGGACGTTTTCCTCGACCGTTTTCTGGGGGTAGAGATTGGCGGTTTGAAAGGCTTTGGCGATGCCCAGCCGGACGCGCTGGGGGCCGCCCGCGCGGGTGATTTCGCGGCCCTTGTAGCGGATCGTGCCGGCACTGGGCAGCGTGATGCCGGAGAGCAGGTTGAAGAACGTCGTTTTGCCCGCGCCGTTGGGGCCGATCACGGCGCGCAGTTCGCCCGCGTTTACGGCAAAGTCGATCTCGGCGTTGGCGGCGAAATGGCCGTACTTCTTGCCCAGACCCGTCGTCTGCAGAATCGTCTCCGGCATCACTTCGCCCGCAGCAGGCCGGCGAACGAGAACTTGCGCTTGCGCAGTGAGCCGATGATGCCGTTGGGCAAGAAGACGATGACCGCGACGAAGATGATGCCTTCGATGAGCCGCCAGGCGTCGGTCTTCGCGCTGATGACGTTTTGCAGCCACATGATGAGCCCCGTGCCGACAATCGGGCCAAACAGGGTTTGCACACCGCCGACCACCGTGTAGATGACGAAGTTGCCGCTGGTGTCGATCGTCAGCGCCTCGATTGCGGCCGAGCCGTCGTAGAGCGCGCGCAGTGCGCCCGAGAGGCCGCACAGCGCGCCGGAGATGACGAACGCCGCGATCTTATAACGGCGGACATCGAAGCCGATAAAACCCGACCGCTCCTCGTTCTCGCGAATCGCAGCGAGCACTTCGCCGTACTGTGAACGGACCAGCGTGCGTACGAACGCGATGACGATGAACATCACGATTGCGACGAAAACGTACCACTCTTTGATCGAGGACAGATCGCCGAACGGACCTAGATTGAGCGCCGGCAGCGCCGCCGAGAGATCGAAACGAACGACGCCCAAATTGAGCGATGGGGTCGAGATGCCTTGCAATCCGTCGTCCCCGTTGGTCAGATCGCGCCATTGAAAGACGATGAAGTACACCATCTGCGCGAACGCCACGGTCAGCAGCGCGAAGTAGATGCCGTACAAGCGCACCACGAGCGAACCGATCGCGAATGCCGCGAGGGTGGCGATGGCCACGCCGACGATGATCGGCAGCGCAAAGCTGTGCGCGCCGGGGAAGAATTTGAGCAGCGTGAGCCCCGCCCCGTACATGCCCAGCCCGTAGAAGGCGGCGTGGCCGTACGAAAGCTGGCCGGCGTAGCCGAGCAGCACGTTGAGTCCGACCGCGGCGATCCCGACGATGAGGATCTGCGTTGCCAATCCCCCATAGCCGTTGAAGATCGGCAAACCGAAGACGAGGGGAAAGACGATCAAGCCGAACGCCGTCCAAAGATAGAACGGGAGGTCGCCCGACCGCGTTGATTTGGTTTGGGCCGCTGGCTGCAGGGCACTCGTCGACGCGCTCACCCGCGGATGATCTCGCTTTCGCCCAGCAGTCCCTGCGGCCGCACCAGCAGCACGATCGCCATCGCGACGTAGATGATGACTTCGGCGGCTCCCGGGTAGATGAGCGTCGTGAGAGCCGAGAGTTCGCCGACGATGATCCCGCCCGCTACCGCGCCCCAAAAGCTGCCCAACCCGCCGATCACGACGACGACGAAGGACGGGATGAGAAAGTTGAAACCGGTTTGGGGGTCGATGCTGTAGATCGGCGAAGCGGCCACCCCGACAAGTCCGGCTAACGCCGCGCCGAGTGCGAAAATCAACGTCGAGGCCTGGTGAATGTTGCCGCCCAACAGTTGGACCATCGTTCGATCGCGCACGCCGGCGCGCACGATCAAGCCGTAATTGGTGCGGCTGATGAACAGCCACACCAGCGCCACGACCGCCACGATCCCGAGCGCGAGGAAAATGCGGTAGGCCGGATATTGCAGGCCGGCCACGGCCAGCGAGCCGTTGAGCCATTGGGGCAGCGAATACTGCTGCGTCGTGCCGCCGAAGCGCAGCCGCAGCGTCTCTTCGACGATGATCGCGATGCCGAAGGTCAGGAGAATCTGCGCCGTCGGTTCTTTGCCGTAGAAGAAGCGCAGCACGGCGCGGTCGAGGAACACCGCGAACAGGGCGACGACGAGCGGGCCGGCCAGGAGCGCGTAACCGAACCCGTACTGCTGCGCCACCACGAGGCCGACGTACGCGCCGATGGCGTAAAAGGCGCCGTGCGCGAAATTGACCAGCCGCAGCATGCCGAAAATGATGGTCAGCCCGATCGCGATCGCGACGTAGATGAGGCCCAGAATCAGTCCGTTGAGCCCGGCCTGAACGAAACTAGCTGCGGTCAACGACGCTCTCCGAGAGTTGAATGGCACGACAGTGATACGCGAACGGGCGTCCGCAAAAGCGAACGCCCGTGCGGGCGCCGAGTCCGGGGCTTCCGCCGCGGTTTAGGCCGATTCGATCTTACATTTGGAATCGGCTTGCGGAATGGCAACGGTCTCGCCGTTATGCTCTTCGAGCACTTTCGCGAAGGCGAACGTGTCTCCGCCGCGTTCGGCGACCGGCACACCTTCCATCACGAGCACGCTGCTGATGCCTTGGTGGTCCCAATCGCGCCAGTATTCCGGACCTTTGGTGGCGGTGAAGTGGTAGCCTTCGAGCTTGGCGATCACGGCGTCCGGGTTGATCGAACCGGCGCGCTCGACCGCGCCCTTGTACTGGTACATGTTGGTGTACGCGCATTCCGCGCCGTTGGACGGCGGCGTACCGTACTTCGCCGTGAACGCGTCGACGAATTTCTTCGCCGCCGCGTTCTTTGCCGCGTAATACTTATAATAGAACGGCGCCGTACAGACGACGTTGTCGAAGTTATCGCCGGTGCCTTTGGCCATGTACTCATCAGCCAGCGGCACGAGGATTTTGGTCGATTTGGTCAACCCGAATTGCGCCGCCTGGTTGAGACAGTTCACCATGTCCTTACCGAACTCGGTGATGCACAGCACGTCGGGCTTCGCCGATTGCGCCTGACCCAGCGCCTGCGAAAAATCGGTCGTTCCGAGCTTGAGCAAAACGTTGTTGACCGTCTTTGCGCCCTTGGGTTCGATCACCGAGATGATGTTGTCGGTGACGCTGTGGCCCCACGTGTAGTCGGCGGTGATGTAAAACCAGTTTCCGGTACCGTACTTCTTGGTCAGCGTCGTCGCCATCGCGCGGGCCGACATATGGGCATTGTTGTAACGCCGGAAGGTGTGCTTGTGGCACGCGCCGTCGGTCGTTTCGTCGCCGTGCGTGAGGGTTGCCATGAAGATCGTCTTCATCTGTTGGCAGAGCCCCGAGACCGCGACAGCGGTACCGGTCGACGATCCGCCGGTGATCATCACGGCGCCGTCGCGTTCGATCATACGCCGCGCGTTGTCGACGGCCACATCGGCTTTGGTCTGGTCATCGCCGACGGTCGCTCGAACCGGCATACCCATGATGCCGCCACCCTTGTTGATCTCGTCGATTGCGAGGTTATACGCCCGCAGCTGGTCCTGGCCCTGATCGGAATACGGTCCCGACTGCGGCAGGTCCAAGCCCACGACGATCTCCTTGGTCGCGGCCATGACTTGCGGGAAACCGTTGACGGCCAGAGCGCCCGCAGCCGCCGAAGCAGCGAGAAAACGCCCGCGCGAGAGTTGTTTGTTCATCACGTGTGCCTCAAGAGAGCAATGGGACGCAGTTTTATCCGGCAAACGTTTTCATCAATTGCGAAGGTTTCTCCCTTCATAGAAGAAGCTGGCTGCAATAATTGCCCATGCGGCGACTGCGGGGTTCGGCGGCTCCGGGACGCCGGCGGGGTTGGGCGGCTCCGGGACGTACTCGGGTTGCGCGGCAGGCCATCTTGCATCGAGGTAGAGAGGGGGCCCAAACGCGCTTGGAAAGGCCCAGCGCCCGGGAGGGCTCTGACCGCGACATATGTCGCATTTGGAGTCGCGATGTCGGCCATCCGGCCCTGGCGTTCGCGAATCCGACTCCAATAGCGCCAGGAAAAGGGGCGCTCCGGTGAAAGAAAATTCGACCGGACAGGCTTTACCGGACTGGCTTTTACGGAACCGAGGGATATGGCTACAAAAATGCGTGCGCCGCGGCCGGTCCGCGGCGCGGAACCGGACTGGACGGCGATCGAACAAAGCGCGTCATTCAAATCGCTCGTCGCGGCGAAGATGCGCTTCATCGTCCCGGCCACCGTTTTCTTCGTCTGCTACTACTTCGCATTGCCGATTCTTGTCGGCTATTTTCCCACCTTGATGGAACACAAGGTCGTCGGCAACATCAACCTCGCCTATGTCTTCGCGCTCTCGCAGTTCGCGATGGCCTGGATCATCATGGCGCTGTATGTGCAGCGGGCACGCACGTTCGACGCCCAAGAGAAGCTGGTGCTCGATCAAGCGAAGAACACGCGGCGATGACGACTTCGCTGCTGCTCTTCATCGTGTTCGTCGGCATCACGCTGGTGATCACGTTTTTCGCCGCGAAGCGAACCAAGACGACCTCGGAATTCTATAGTGCCGGGCGATCGATCACCGGTTTTCAAAATGGCTGGGCCGTCGCCGGGGACTACATGTCGGCGGCTTCGTTTTTGGGCATCTCGGGTTTGATCGCGTTCTACGGCTACGACGGCTTCATGTATTCGGTGGGCTGGCTCGTCGCGTATCTCACCGTGCTGCTGCTCGTTGCCGAGCCGCTGCGCAACACGGGCAAATACACCATGGCCGACGTACTCGCGTTCCGGCTGCACAACAAGACCGTGCGCGGCGTCGCGGCGATCTCCACCCTGTCGGTGAGTCTGTTCTACATGATCGCGCAGATGGTCGGCGCCGGATCGCTGGTGAGCTTGCTCATCCCGCAATTCAGCTTCACGACTGCAATCATTCTGGTCGGCACGCTGATGCTGGTGTACGTGATCTTCGGTGGAATGCTCGCAACGACGTGGGTTCAGATCGTCAAGGCCGTGCTGCTCATGAGCGGGACGATTCTGCTCTCGATTCTCGTGCTCGCGCACTTCCATTTCTCGATTACGGAATTCTTCGATGCCATCGCCGCGGTTCACGGAACGATCAAGAACGCGGCGGGGACCGTGATCGCTACGAAAAACTTCACCGAGCCGGGCTTGCTGTACAACGGCCAGTGGGGCGCGCTCGGGTTGATCTCACTGGGCGTCGCGCTGGTATTCGGAACCGCCGGCCTGCCGCATATCCTGGTGCGCTTTTACACGGTCCCGACGGCGCGTGCGGCGCGGACGTCGGTCGTGTGGGCGATGATCCTCATCGGCACGTTCTACATCATGACGACGTTTCTGGGCTTCGGCGCGGCGACGCTCGTGGGCAAGGCGAATATCGGCGTGCACGTGACGGGCGCCAAAGCCGCAGCGTTCATCGCCGAGCATCCCGACGACGCGGTCAAGCTCAACGAGCAGCTCGCTACCAGCGGCTACATCGTACCGGCGCCGAACAATAATTTGGCGGCGCCGCTGCTGGCCGGAAAACTAGGCGGTGACCTCTTCCTTTCGTTCATCGCGGCGGTCGCGTTCGCGACGATCTTGGCGGTGGTCGCGGGGTTGACGATCGCGTCGTCCTCGGCGTTTGCCCACGACGTGTGGGCCAATATCGTGAAGCACGGCGAGGTCAGCAAAGGCGACGAGGTCAAGGTGGCGCGCATCGCCGCGCTCGTCATCGGCGTCCTGGCCATCCTGCTCGCGCTGGCGCTCAAGACCCTCAACGTCGCGTTCCTCGTCGGGCTTGCATTCGCGGTCGCGGCGAGCGCGAACGTTCCGGCAATCCTGCTGACCCTGTATTGGAAACGCTTCAACACGACCGGCACGATTGTCGGAATGCTCGTTGGTCTGGTCTCGTCGCTCGTCCTCATCGCGCTGAGTCCGGCCGTGATGGGCGTCGATGCGCCGACGGTGGCCGTGCGCCATCTCATCCAGGCTAAAGCCCTGTTCCCGCTCGATAACCCGGCGATCTTATCGGTGCCGCTGGGTTTCCTCGCCGCCATCGTCGCCGCGCTATTAACCTCCGATACCGCCGCGGAAGCGAGCTTCCACGAACTGACGGTGCGGGCCAACACGGGGCTAGGCGCCGAAGCCTAGGTGGGTCGACTTCG
>PLAE01000164.1 GCA_003134035.1 Candidatus Velthaea versatilis | reverse complement strand
TAGACGACGTCGAAGCGCGGCTCGCGCCCAAGATAGTCGACGCCCCCGATGTCCGACAGCATCGCATAGCCGTCGCGCTTGAGCGCGAGCAACTCGTCGCGCAACATCTGGGGCGTGCTGCGGATGATCCGAGCGTCATCGATTGCAGGGCGGACCGCGGTCGGGTCGACGGGCGTCGACCCGATCGGTGGCGTTTGCGAACTCGGCATGCGGGANNACGATCGCGTAGTTGTCGAAGATGCCGCCGGAGCTCGCGCAGGCGCCCATCGAGATCACCCATTTGGGGTCGGCCATCTGATCGTAGAGCCGCTTGATGATCGGCGCCATCTTCTGCGCGACCCGACCCGAGACGATCATCAGATCGGCTTGGCGCGGGGACGCGCGAAACACTTCGGAACCGAAACGCGCGATGTCGTACTCGGGCGCGGTCGCCGTCATCATCTCGATGGCACAGCACGCCAATCCCATGGTTAGCGGCCAGACGCTCGACGACTGTGCCCAGCGGGCAACCTCGTCGACCTTGCCGAGTAAAAACTGACCCGGAGAATCTACCGCCATTGGAAACCGCCTCTCTTCCACACATACGCATACCCGATCCCGAGCACGATGACGAAGACGATCATCTCGAGCAAACCGAAGACGCGCAGCTGGTGCATCTGCACCGCCCAGGGATAGAACGAAGCAGCCTCGACATCGAACACGACGAAGAGCATCGCGATGAGATAAAAGCGAACGGGAAATCGCCCGCTCACGTCGGAGGTGGGCTCGACCCCGCATTCGTACGCTTCGCTCTTCACAGCGTTCGGTTTGCGCTGCGCCATGAGACCCGGCAAAACGGTGAAGAGCAGAGCGGCCGCGAGTGCGACCGCGAGATAGATGGCAACAGGACCGTACGGAGTCATATGTTTCGATGATTTTCTGGAGAGTTTCCCGGACGGCCTTTGCGTTTGCAGCAATCTGCTGGACGCTTGCCGGCTGCGGCCCCAATCCGAATCCCAACGGCGAGACCCATGTCGGCTCGATCGTCGGAACCATTTTAGACGCCGCGTCCGGCCAGTCGGTGCCCAGCGCTACCGTTGTGGTTGGAACCAACGTGCGCAACATCGTCGCCTCCGACGGCGGCAAGTTCATCCTCAATAATGTCCCGATCGGCAATCAAACGCTGGTCATCCGCTCGATTGGTTACGCGACGGAAACCGAGACGATCCTCGTCACGACCGGCAACACCTCAAAGGCGGGCGATGCGGGGCTCATTCGCTTGCAGTCAACGCTGGGTCCGAAGAGTGCGACCCCGACCCCGCGCCCGCAGCCAAGTTAGCGGACTGCGCGGCGCGCAGTCCTTCGCGTTTCGCCTTCGCCGAAGCCGCCCGTCGTCGCTTATCCGACAAGACGGACAAGCGACTAGGTCCCAACCGGAACGCCCAACGCCTTGAGATCGAGCGCGTAACCGGCGACGACGAGTTCGAAGCGATCCGCGCGGCGCGCCAACTTGGCGACTAAGCGGCCGAGCGCATCGCGAAACAGCCGGCCCAGGATCGAAGGTGGAACGAGCCCCCACCCCGCCTCCTCGGCGACGATGACGGCATTGGCACGAATCGCGCCGACCGACTCGACGAACGGCAGCGTTCGCTCTTCAAGCGCGTCCGCCGCGGCGAGCGGATCGCGTTCGGCGAGCCGCTCGAGATCGAGCAGATGGCCCGCGACCCAGGTGCCGACCGAGTCGATCAAAAGCGTCGTGCCCACGCTCGCGCGCGCGACGACGGCCGGGAGATCGGGAGCGCCGGCGTTCCAAAGCTCGAACGTCGTCATGTCCGCGCGCTCCGCGCGGTGCCGGGCTACGCGATCCACCATCTCGGCATCCGTCGCGTCCACCCGCGCCGTCGCGACATAGATGATGGGGACTCCGAAACCGCGCGCGATGTGCGCGGCGCGCGCGCTTTTCCCCGACCGGACCGGACCCGTTACAACCACGATCATCGCCCAGCGGGTACGGGGTTGACGTCGGCCAACCTTTGGCCGGGCGGGCTGCTGCTGCGGCGCCGCAGCGCGTTTAACGGGGACTGACCGCTGCGAGGGGCGGTATTCGCGCGCGAAGGCGATCGGCGCAGCGAACGACAATTCTCGCGACCTCCACGCACCGTCTTCCAGAGGTGTACCATGATCATCCTCAATGCGATCTATCCCGCGACCCCGAACGCGCGCTTCGACGCGGACTACTATCGCGACTCGCACATGCCGATGTGTAAACGCGTCCTCGGCGCGGCCTGCACGGGCATCGCGTTCCATGCCGGCCTCTCGGGCGGCGCGCCCGGTTCGGCGCCGCCGTTCGTCGCGATCGGGACCTTGTATTTCGATTCGCTCGAAGACTTTCAAACGGCCTTCCCGCCCAAGGCGGCCGAACTCATGGCCGACATTCCCAATTACACCGACATCACGCCCGTCATTCAGATCAGCGACGTGGCGCTTCACGACGTTTCCGCGGGCGCAGCCGTCCACGCCTGACCGCGGCCGGCACGCCGCCGGTTCGGGATCGGCTCCGTTCCGATCGTAGGCAAACTCCGCGGCCTGGGCCGGGTTGACGGCGATGATGACGCAAGCGGTCTTTCTCGTCGTTGGGGTCATGATCGTTTCATCGACGTTCAGCGACGTGTTTCAATCGGTCATCGTGCCGCGCCCGGCCCGGCGCCGTTTGCGCGCCAGCGCGTTCATCGCGCGCGGCGGCTGGAGTGGCTGGCGCTGGTTCGGGCACACGGCGATCAGCAACGAGATGCGCGAGGATTTCTTGGGCACGTTCGCGCCGCTGCTGCTCATCGTGCTGCTCGTGTTTTGGGTCGGGAGCCTCATTCTGGGCTACGGGTGCATTTTCTACGGCCTGCGCGCCGGGCTCAAGCCGGTGCCCGATTTCGGCGCCGCGATCTACTTCGCGGGCACGTCGCTGCTGACGGTCGGCTTCGGCGATATCGTTCCGGTCAGCCCGCTCACGCGCTATCTTTCAATCGCCGCCGGCGCCTCGGGCTTCGGGATTGTGGCGATCCTCACCACGTTCTTATTTTCGATTTTCGGTGCGTATCAATCCCGCGAAGCCTACGTCGTCGCGCTCTGCAATCGCGCCGGCGCGCCGCCCTCGGGCGTGGAACTCATCGAGGTCCATTCGCGAATGCAAAGCATCGACGGCCTGACGGTCACGCTGCGCGAGGCGCAGAACTGGATGGCCGCGGTTCTCGAAACGCACCTCGCGTATCCGGTGCTCAACTATTTTCGTTCGACGCACGACGACATCTCGTGGGTCGGCGCGCTCGGAGCGCTGCTCGACGCGTCGACGATCGTGATCACCACCGTCGACATCCCCAACAAAGCCGAAGCGAAGTTCGTGAATCGGCTCGGACGCCATTTCGTCAATGATTTCGCGCACCACTTCGGCTTGGCCGACGGTGCCGAGGTGGGGGTCGAACGAATCGAGTTCGATGTCGCCTACGACCGGCTGCACGCCGCCGGAATCCCGATGGTCGAGCGCGGCAAAGCCTGGTTTCACTTTATGGATGTGCGCTCGACCTATGCCAGCCGGCTCAACGAAATGGCCCAGTTCTGGCGCATCCCGCCCGCGCAGTGGGTCGGTGACCGCTCCCTCATCGGCCACCACCCGCCGATGCGCGCGACGAGCCGCGACCCCGAGGCCGCGGCCGTCCCGCTCGAACTGCGCTAGCGACGACCGCCAAAGACGATCGCGCTAAAGCTAAACGACGCGCGCGACGTCATCGGCGGTATCGGAATCGACGCGACCCATCGGCTCCGCGCATCGTGCGCGAAAGTCGAAGCTCTTTATGTGATCAGCAAGCACGACACCCGTGATGCCACTATTTTTGATCGGCATCTCGAACGGGTAGCCCTTGACTTTGTTGGTGATCGGGGAAGCCAGCATCCAACATCAATCCGGTCCGATCGTTGTACGCGCGCGGACTCAGGACGAGCACTGGTCGTCGACCGCCTTGTTCGTGTCACGCTTGCGGATAACGGCGCAGCCACACGACCTCGCCGCGTTCGGGTGCGGAGGTCACCACATTTCGTTTCCAACCGGCGGCACGTTCTCCCAGGGGTCGTCATCGGGGAAAGTCTCCGGCCGCAGCGCTGCGATCATGGCGTCGAGATCGATCCGGTCGGCGCGCGTGATAGGCGCTCCCGAATTGCGATGCACGCAAAGAATGGCGTGCGCCGTTAGGCGCTCAAGGGGAGCGCGTTTCCGCATGTAACCACCTCCGCACGGTGGCATGTGAAGCGCGATCGCTTGAGCCGAGACCGAATTCGCCAAGGTGTCGCTAGTTGGGCACGATTTGGCGATGAAATCGAGCATGGCCGCCGATGATGTCGAGCGGCTACAGGTAGCGTGCCGGGGATAACCCGTTAAGGAATCGACGGCGCCGAGGACGACTCCGTCAGGACGAGCGAGACGGTATACGTGCTTCCCGCCCCCACCGTAAGCGCGCTATTTTTCTCCGTGAGCCAGGCGTATACAACTGGTGGCGTTGGTGTCGGACCACTTGATGTTCCGCTCGGAAAGACTATCGGTACCTTCCCGCCGCTGCCAAAAGCGACGCTGGCTGGACAAGCCGACGGGTAGTCGGCAACGGGGACCAAAGCTTGACCGCATATACCTGGGCATTCGGCGAGCTTTACGGAGGTAACATCGAGCACGATGCTCTTCCCAGCACTCGCCGGAACCTGCATTGTGTACTCGCATATCGTATACCCCGAAGAACTCGCCAAAACAGCCGAGGGGGCGGCAGTGGCCGCGGTCTGCGCGAGCGGTGCCGTGCCGTGCGTCGCCCCTTTCGTGTAAGCGCTAACCGTGAGGCTTGAGCAGTACTGCGAAGAAAGCCCAAAAAGGCTTCCTGTATCATCCGAAAGAGCGATCATTCCGGCGACGGAGATCGTCGGCACAGTCGTTGCAGCCACGACTGTGAGCCCCTGCGCGGGGATGGACGCGATTCCCACCGAGAGAAGGCCGGCGAAGGCCGCTGCGGCGGCCACGAGTTTGAACATCGGTGTCAACTCCTCCGTGCGGGCGCTGCGGATTGGCCCGGCGTCGGCCGACCTCCGATCAAAGCCCGCCGACCCTCAATCCGACGTTTCGCTTGGTGACCTGGGCCACCTCGCGCCGACGCGAGACGAGCGGCGGCTGCGATCATCGAGGCGCAAACGCCGGGCGAAAACGGGAAGATTGCGCTTTATATGCACGGTAGCGCGTTGCAGGCTCACGTTCCTAAGCCGCTCCAAGCCGCAGCCGGCACGATTGCCGCGAGACGAAAGCGTCCGTCCGGCAACGGCTTGAAAATCGCAGCGTCGCCCTCCTCAATCGAGATACGCGTGACGAGTCTGAGAACCGCAGCGTGAGATACGAGCACGGTATTGGTACCGGGTGCCGGCGGCGTGCCCAGCATTTGCGCAACGCGCGGTCCGACGTCGGTTGCGCGCCCGTTCGCCTCCGTGAGATCCGCCGTCGGCTCGTCTTTTCTAAAAGCGATCCTGGCTGTCTCGATGCAGCGGCAATACAAACTGCTGCGAACCGTGCCGACGGGAATTGCGAAGGCGCGAAAGGCCGTGCCGATGGACCTGGCTTGGTCGCGACCGGCTTCGGTCAGATTGCGCTGCGATGTGCAGTCGGCGTACGTGAGATTCGGCTCGTCGCGTGCCGAGTGGTCGGTAATCCCGTGCCGGAAAAACACCACGTACCCGCCAGTGCGCAAGGCCGGTACGATCGCCGATGCGGCGAGTGTATCGGGCGGCCCGGAAAGTGCAGGTGAGGGCGCCGCCGACACGGCGCTCATCGCGATCGCGAGGACAAGGGCAAGGGCTTGCATGACTTAGAGTACCATGCCCCCATAGGTTTGGTAACGGAGAGCCGACGAACTCGAGCGAAGGGCCCGCTCACCACTCTTCAAAGTGCTTCAATAGGGCCGCGACGTTTCCGTCGCGGATGCTACCAGGCGCAAAACCGTGCTTAACAACGCGGCGATGGCTTCAATAGGGCCGCGA
>PLAE01000242.1 GCA_003134035.1 Candidatus Velthaea versatilis | reverse complement strand
ATCGACGGGCATCCGATCTCGATCGGCGTCTACGGGACGTTCAACCCGGCGATCTTGAGCCCGTACGATTTTCAGGATGTCGAAGTCGTCAAAGGCCCGGGCGCGTCGGCTCCCAACATCAACTACGCGATCGGCGGCACGGTGAATTTCCGGACCCTGGAACCGACGCTCGCGGTCCATCAATCGGCGGATTTCGGTGTCGATCAGTTCGGCGGCCAAAACGCGAATCTGCGCGCCACCGGAACCGTCGGCGGCGGCAAACTCGGCTACGCGCTCGACTATGCCGCCCAAGGTACGAAAGGGTTTGATCGCGGGTTCGACCCGCTCGATCCGGTCAACATTTACAGCGGCGCGCTCATCAACGGCCGCCTGATCTGCGCCGGCGTGGCGAACGCGAACTCGTGCTTTCCTACCGAAACCAAGATTCCGGGGACGCCGTATGCCGCGCAGTCGAATCTGTTCGCGCCGCTCGCCGCGTGCTGCCCGCAGGTGCCGATGGAGTCGAGTTCGCGCAACGAGTTGGCCAAGCTGCGCTACAGTTTTGCGCCCTCGACGTCGCTAACGTTCACGTACCTCGGCGGCCAGGTTCGCGGCTCCGCATTCGCGGCCGATCTGTATACCTATCCGAATTATTTCTTCGGACCGCCCGCGGGGTATACGGGTTTGCCGGCAGCCGGGGCGCCGCTTTTCGACGACTCGCAGGGCGACAGCGAGCTCGATATCAACGCGAACCTCTATGCGACGGAATTCCGCACCGCGCTCGGACCGGTAACGTTCAATGCGCGTTATTACGTCGCCGGCGTCGACACGGCAAATCTGGAGCTCGGGAATGGTCCGACGCCGGGTTCGGGCACCGTCTTCGGCAATCTTTACGGAGGCGTGCCGATCGGAACCGACATCAATCCGACGATCTTTACGGGTCAAGTCGGCACGGTCACCTTACTCAACTCGTACGTCGGGGTTCGGACCTACGACAAGCTCAACGGATTTACCGCCGAGGCCGATCTCCCGGTCGCCGGCAACGTGTACAGCGTCTCGTACGATACCGTCGCGACCAAGAGCAGCGCCAACACCATCGGCGGGACCGACACGCCGATCAACGTTCCGCCGGGTTCGGGTCAGAAGTTCCAAACGATCATGCTGCGCGGCCAATTCGAGTTGCTGCCCAGCTTGCAGGCGACGCTGAGCAACTACGCGACCTCGTACACCGATCACTACACGCAAGACTTCGGTGTGACGTTCCTCGATTCGTTTCACGCCTACGACGCGCCGCGGCTGTCGTTCGCCTGGCGTCCCAGCCGCGACACGGCCGTCCGCGCCGCGACCGGGTTCTCGATTGCGCCGCCGTACATCAACCTGCTGACGAACAGCCTGCCCGGACCCGACCGCAACCCGCCGACGTATTTCAAGGTGACCAACAACGCCGGCGACGTCAAACCGGAAACCGCCTTTGGCTGGGACCTCGGCGCCGACCGGCGGATCGGCGGCGAAACCGTCGTCTCCGCGGACGTCTACGAGACCACGCTGCACGATCAGTTTCTTTCGACGCAATCGCTGTCGGCGACGCCCTACGTGCTCCCGCCGGGCAATTCGCTGGGCGATCCCGCGGGCACGTATCCGTTGTACATCACGCAAACCCAGAACCTCGGTCACTCGCGCTACGAGGGCGTGGAGCTCTCGGTCCACCGCGACCCGCGCGTCGGCGTGGGTTTCAAGCTGCAAGGCTCGCTGCAGCGCGCGTACGCGTATGATTTGCCGCCGGGCTTCTACGATACGGCCGCCGGCCCCAACACCGCGAACCTCGGCATTTTCGCGAATGAGAATTTTCAAGGTGCCGGTCAGGGCTACAACAGCCTGTCGCCGTCGCGCGTTCCGTATTCGCAAGGCTATGCGGAAATCAACCGGCGCGGCGTCAACGGATCGTACTTCCTCGTCGGCGTGACCTACTACGGCAATAACAACTCATACAACGAGCCGCCCTTCGGCGTCGTGAACGCCAGCTTTCGCCAGCCGATCGAGAAACACGCCGCCTTGCTCTTGGCGATCACCAATGTCACCAGCGCGTATTCAGCGTTCCGCTTCAACATTTACGGCGGGATTCCGACGCCGCTCGTCAATGGCCAGCTCGGACTTACGGCCGGCAACATCATCGGTCCAAGTACCGCGAGCGTGACGTTGCATTTCGATCTGTGATCTAGCGCAGGTTGCGGACTGCGCGGCGGCAAGCGCGGCCCACGCGGCGGCACGCAGGGCGCCGAGTGCCGTCCGGACCAGCCAAATATCCTGCCCGAGAATGCGGACGAACGCGCCGGCCGCGAGCCTGCCGATCCCGATGCGCAATTCGGGAAAGGCGGCGGCGTCGAGTGCGTCGACCAAGGCCGCGCTGCTTTCGGCGTCGGCACCGACGAGCGCGAACGTGCCGACGACGTGCGGAGCCGCCGCGGCCGCATCAAAGGCATCGTACAGCAACTCGCGATCCGCCGTGCGAACGCTGGTCCGCAAGCGAACGCGCGCGCTCGTCGGGACCGCGGCGATTTCGCTCACGAGCACCAAAGCGTGGGGCCCGAGTTCGATCGTCGTCGTCGTTTCGTAGCGGGCGTCGGTGCTCGCGACGAGCGGTTCGCCGATCAGTTCGAGCACGGCGCGATCCTCCAGCCGCCAGTGCGCGCGCGCACTGGCGATGCGGGGGCCGCCCATGAGCCGAGTCGCCGACTGGCTCGTGACGACCAGATGCGCATCGGCGTGCACATGTCCCTCGGTGGTGATGCTGTCGCCGCGGACGACGCCCGGACCGAGCTGCGAGAGCACGACGAGCGCCGCGTTTCCGTGCGCGAAGGCGCGGCTGCAGCGCGAGATGCCGTCGTAGCGCACCCGGTCGAGTACCGTGCGCGGCCCGGAGCGCCGGGCGGCGATCGTTAGCGAACCGGAACCGTAGCTCACACCGCGTCGAGCAACGCTGCGCGCTCGACGAAGCGGACGATTTCGTCGACGCCGGTGCCGTCGCGCAAGTTGCTGAACACGAACGGCCGTGCGCCGCGCGCGGCCGCGGCGTCGCGGCGCATCCGTTCGAGATTCGCGCCGACATAGGGCGCAAGGTCGATCTTATTGATGACGAGCAGGTCGGCGCGCATGATCCCCGGGCCCCCTTTGGCCGGAATCTTGTCGCCGCCGGCGACGTCGATCACGTAGATGGTGACGTCGGCGAGATCGGGGCTGAACGTCGCGGCCAGGTTGTCGCCGCCGCTTTCGACGATGACGAGTTCGAGTTGCGGGAAGCGCGCTTCGAGGTCGGCGATGGCTTGCAAATTCATCGACGCGTCCTCGCGGATCGCCGTGTGCGGACAGCCGCCGGTCTCGACGCCCACGATGCGGTCGGCCGGCAAACACCCGCTGCGCACCAGAATTTGCGCGTCTTCCTGCGTGTAGATGTCGTTGGTGACGACGGCCATGTCGACTCGCGGACTCAAGGCGCGCGCGAGCCGCTCGCAGAGCGCCGTCTTGCCGGCGCCGACCGGACCGCCAACACCGATGCGCGTTGCGCTCATCGCGCGACCGCCGCGGAATCTCGGTACGGGTCTCGTGCCCGGAGGTCGTATGACGGCAGCATGAGCCGACGTTCCTCATCGAACGTCGTCGCGGCCTTCCTAAGCGGATCCGATCGCCTCGCGTTCCCCGGCGGCGCCAACGATGGCGTTGTCGGCACCCAAGCGCGGCGCGACCGAACGCGGGTGCGAACGCGCGCCGTCGAAGGTCAACGGCAGCGCCATGAGCCGGGTTGCGCCGGCATCGAGGAACGGGCTGAGCATTTCGAGCGCGTCGAATTGCTCGAGCGCCACCACGTCAGGCACGGTATTGACCGGTGAGCACGGGACGCCCGCGGCCCGCAGCCGGTCGAGCCAATAATCGCGCGGCCGACCGGCCAGAATTTCGCCGATGCGGCCCACGAGCTCATCGCGATGGATGAGCCGCGCGCGATTGGTCGCGTAGGCCGGATCGGTGATCCACGCCTCGCGTTCGAGCAGCGTGCAGAATTTCGCGAACAGCCGGTCGTTGCCGACGCACACGAACAGATCGCCGTCGGCGGACGCGAACGATTGATACGGAACGAGCCCGGGATGACCCGACATCGGCTCGCGCCGGAGCTCGACCCCTTCGTTGACGAACGCGTTGATGCGCGGCGACATCCAGCCGAGTGCCGTCTCGAGCAGCGACGTGCGAACGACCGACCCGCGGCCGGTTTTCTCGCGCTCGCGCAGTGCGGTCAAGACGCCGATCACGGTCCACATGCCGGTGCCCATATCGACCGCGGAGATCGGCAGCCGCGACGGCGGCGCCGACGGATCGCCGTTGCTGCTCACGATCCCGCTGTACGCCTGAATGAGCGGCTCGAACGCCGGCTCGAGGCGCAACGGTCCGGCGTGCCCGAAACCGGAGATCTCGCAATAAATGAGGCGTGGATGGTGCTCGCAAAAGCGTTCGGGCTCGATCCCGATCGCGCGCGGAACATCCGGGCGCAGGTTGTGGATGAGCACATCGGCGTGGGCGGCAAGCTCGTGCAGCCCCGCGAGTCCCGCCGGCGACTTGAGATCGAGCGCGACCGAACGTTTGCCGCGGTTGTATTCGTGGAACGTCAGCGAATCGTTATTGAGAAACGGTGCGCCCATTCGGCGGCCGTCGTCGCCGCCGTCGGGTTTTTCGATCTTGATGACCGTTGCGCCGAGATCGGCCAGGATTGCGCCGGCGTACGGACCCGCAAGGACCTGACCCAGTTCAAGAACGGTGACGTCGGCGAGCATCAGCGGAACGCTTTTACCGCACGAACGTCGCCTACCGCGGCTGATACGAGCGGCACGGCAACGGCGTAGCGCGGCACGGCGACGCCCGACTCGCGTTCGATGACCAAGCGCAGCGGCTGATCGATGCGCAGCGTCTCGGGATCGCTATCGATAATGTTCGTGATCAAGCGCGGACCCTCGCGCAGTTCCACGACGGCAACCGTGTACGGCAGCCGTTCTTTGAAAGCCGGATGAAACGCGGTGTGATACACGACCCAGCTGATGAGCCGCGCGGCGCCGCTGGCGGTTTCCCACCGCGAGTGCGCGCTCAAACAGCGCGGGCATTCGCCGCGCGCCGGCAACCACGCGTGCGCGCACGCCGTGCAGCGTTGGTAGACGTGGCGGCCGGCGTCCAGCGCGGCCCAATACGGCGCGCTCAACGCGTCGCGCTCGGGCAGCGGAACGGCGGGAAGATCGATGTTCACTGCGCTTCTCCCAGAACGAGGGTGGAATGGGTGTGCATGATGCCGCCCTGATTGCTTACGACGCAGGTGCGCGCACCCGGCACCTGGACCGCGGCCGTGCCGCGCATTTGACGCACGCCTTCGATCACGAGTTGCATGCCGGGCATTCCCGTTTCGGACATCAGCCCGCCGCTGGTGTTGATCGGCAGCGGGCGGTCGAGGCCGACGCCGCCGTCGGCGACGAACGCGCCGCCGCGGCCCGGCGGGCAGAAACCGTAGTCTTCTAGCGTGACGATCGGCACGATCGTGAAGCAATCGTACAACTGCGCGACGTCGATGTCGGCGGGCTCCAAACCCGCCATCGCGAACGCGGTGCGCGCTGCCGAAGCCGCGCACGTCGAGGTTAAATCGGGCCGCTGCTCGACGTTCCACGACGTTTGGCCCTGACCGAATCCGAGGATCGGAATCGGCGCGTTCACCGCAAGCGTGCGGGCGCGCGCGGCGCTCATGAGCACCACCGCGGCGCCGCCGTCGGACACTAGACAACAGTCATCGCGGCGCAGCGGTGCGACGATCGGCCGCGAGTCGCGGTACGCATCGAGCGTGAGCGGTTTGCGCAGTTGCGCGCGCGGATTGGCGACCGCGTTGGCGCGCGCGTTGATCGCGACGGCGCCGAGCTGATCGGCGGTCGTCCCCCATTGCTCCATGTGCCGGCGCGCGAGCATGGCGTAGCCGCCGACCGCGCCGAACCAGCCGAAGACTTCATCGGGACTCATCGGCTTCGCGAGCGCCGCGCGCGAACCCGTCTTGGGATTGTCGGCGAACGTCACCACCGCGATCTCGCATTGGCCCGCTTCGATCGCCATGGCGGCGAACGAGATCATCGCGATGTTGGCCGCGCCGCCTTGATCCCAGACGCCGCCGATACGCGGCTGCACGCCGATCGCTTCGGCCACCTTCTGCCCATACATGAACTCGAAGCGCGAGGTGGGAAACTTGACGAACAATCCGTCGACGGAATCTTTCTCGACTCCGGCGTCGGCGAGCGCGTTGCGGATCGCTTCGGCGTGCATCGAAACCGTCGACCGGCCTTCGTGCGCGCCGTAGGCGGTATGGCCGATTCCGGCGATGACGACTTTGCCGCGCATCGTCAGCGCCCCGCGAACTGCGGCACGCGCTTTTCGGCGAAGGCCGCCGTTCCTTCGCGCACGTCGTCGCTGGCGTTGAGGATGCGCGCCACCAGCTGCTCCATCCGTAAGCCGTCGGCTACATTCATGTCGCGACCACGCACGGCGAGTTCTTTGGCGGCCCGCACCGCGAGCGGACCGTTCGCCGCGATGCGGCGGGCGTAATCCAGGGCGACCGGCATCAGCTCCGCCGGCGGTACGACGCGATTGACCAAGCCCCAGCGTTCGGCGGTTGCGGCATCGAACGACCCGCCGACGAGCAGCATCTCCATGCCGATCGCATACGGGACCTGCGCGAGAATTCGCTGCGTTCCGCCGTTCGCCGGAATGATTCCGCGCTTGGCTTCGGCCAGCGCGAACGTCGCGTTGGTCGACGCCACGCGGATATCGGTAGCGAACATCAGCGTCATCCCGCCGCCCAAACAATAGCCGTTCACCGCGGCGATGACGGGCTTCCAGACTTCGAGCCCGCGGTTGAGCAGCGCATCTTTTTGGGTCTGCCACAAGTCGGCGAGTTCGGGCGGTTTGCCGATCACGCTCTTGAGATCGGCACCGGTCGTGAACGATCGTTCGCCGGCGCCGGTGATCACGGCGACATTGATCGCGTCGTCGTCGCGAACGCGAATCCAAGCCGCGGAAAGGTCGCGATAGTGCGCGGGATCGAGCGCGTTCAAACGCTCGGGACGATTGATGACAATCGTCGCGATCCCGTCAGCCACCCGCAGGTCGATCGACATTGCAGCCTCCTGCGCCTCGAACAGCCGAGGCTCGAGGTCGACGATACAATGGTCATACCATTTACGTCAAGGGGCTAAATTAAAGTAATTCTCTTGCCCGCTCGGGTTCGGCGGGCGCGCGAAGGGTGCGCGCCCGCCGATAGACAACGACACGCCCGATCATGAAGAAAGCCCGACCGCGCCGGCTGACGCTGGGCCGGCTCAAGGCGGCGACGAGTTCCGCGGGCCTCGTCGAGACGCTGCGCGAGCGCATCCTGGGCGGCGATTTCGGCGAGGGCGCCGCGCTGCCGTCCGAACGCGACATCGTCGAAACAACTGGTCTTGGTCGCGGTTCCGTGCGCGAAGCGCTGCGCGTCCTCGAAGCCGAGGGGTTGATCCGCACCAAGATCGGGCGCAACGGCGGCGCCTTCACCAGCTTGCCCGACGAAGACGACCTCACGCGTTTCGTCTCGGTCTTCGTGCGTGGCCGGCGCGTCCCGGTCCGCGCGCTCATCGAGGCCCGCTCGACGATCGAGTCGAGTCTCGCCTACTACGCCGCGCTCAACCGCGAGCCAAGCGACATCGCGGCGCTCGAAGCGGCGTCAGCCGCGCTCGAAGCCACGCCCGACGGTCCGGAATTCGCGCGCCGCAATCTGAGCTGGCACTACTGCATCGCCGCCGCCAGCCGCAACGAGCTGCTCGTCGCGTTTCTGGCGTCGATCGCCTCGGCACTCGGGCGCGCGAGCGTTGCGCATGCCCGCGCCTTCGAGGCCGGTTCGGTCGGCGAGGTTCGCGGCGCGGTGATCCGCGCGCATCGGGCGATCACCGAGGCGATCGTGCGGGGCGACGCCGACGCCGCCAAACGCCGCATGGAACGCCACTTGCGTGCCTACGCCGATTCGGTCAGCGCCGCCGACGTCGATATCGGCTAGGTGGGTCGACTTCATCGACCCTTCGCATTTGCGGCTTTGCCGCAAGCCGTCCGTCCGCACACGTCGGCTAAACCCGACCTGTTCGTAACGGCGTTCAGGAGGCTAACGCGCCGCAGCGTCCGCGGCACGCAGCGATTCGGCGCGCAGGACGACCAAGGCGGCCTCATCGTCCGCGCCACGGGGCAGCATCAGGACCAGCGTTTGGCCCTGCGTGTCGGGAATTGCGAACGCTTGCAGGCGGAAGCAAAACGCGCCGATTGCGGGATGCCGCAATTCCTCGGAAATCGGGTCGTGCAGCGTCCCGACGTCGTGGATCTCCCACAATCGGCAAAAGGCGGGGCTCTCATCGCGCAGGCGGGCGATGAGCGCCTCGAATGACGGGTTGCCCACGTTCATGCCGTAGTTGCGCCGAAACTTGGAGACGGCGCGCTGCGCGGTGTCTTCCCAGGCCGGATACGACGAACGCGACTGCGGATTGACGAACACCCGCAACATCAGATTGCGATGTTCGATCGACGGCTCGGGCGGAACGCGATGCAGCGTCCGCATGAGGTCGTTGACGGCCAGGTAATCCAGCCGCGGCCCGATGACGAACGCCGGCGCGTGGCTGACGGCGGCGAGCGCCTGCGTCACCGGCGGCGCGACCGTGTCGGCACCGAAATCGACCATCGCGGGCGGCTCGCCGGCGACCAAACTCGACAGATAGCGGCGCTCGTCATGATTGAGCCGCAGCGCGCGTCCCACGCTGTCGAGGACCCGGTCCGAAACGTGGATGCCCTTGCCGGATTCGAACAGCCCATACCAGGTGTCGCCCAAGCCGGCCAGCGCGGCCACTTCTTCGCGCCGCAAGCCGGTGACGCGGCGGCGCCCGGCCGGCAACCCGACGTCTTGCGGACGCAGCCGTGCCCGGCGCGTCTTGAGGAATTCCGTCAGCACGTTCCGGCCGGCATCGTTCATCTGGCATCCTCACTCGGGCACGAATGGCAAGTCAACGGCAGTGAACACCAAAACTCCACTGCGAGTGGACCCATTCTCGAACCCCTAGCGTCCGCACTGCGTGTCCGTTATGCTCGGCGAAAGAAAAAACTTGCCGCGCGGCGACGTGCACTGCGCCAATGCCTTCGGAAAGACGTGCTATGACGATCTCTCGATCTGCTTTTCTCGCCGGTACGGCGAGTGCCGCACTGCTGGGTTCGCGCGCCACGGCTTGGGCGGCGACGCCGACCCCGATCGCGGTCGGCATGATCCCGACCAGCGATCTGTTGCCCGCGCTGCTGGCGAAAGATCAGGGCTTCTACGGCAAACATGATCTCGATGCGACGATCCAAATCTTGCCGGTCCCGCCGACGATCGTGGGCGGGATTCGGGGCGGGAGCATCCAGTTCGGTGCGTTGACGGCGCCGGCGTTTCTGTTGGCGAATCAAGGCGGGCTCGATCTCGTGGCGGTTGCCGGCGGGGCGCGCGAAAACCGCAAAAGTCCGCGCACGAGCGTCGTGGCGCGAACCGGATCGAACATTAAAACCGCCGCCGATTTCGCCGGCAAGCACGTCGGCGTGCCGGGCATCAGCAGCGTCCTCGATATCATGTTCCGCTACTACCTCACCGTCAGCAAGGTCGACCCCAAGAGCGTGAACATCGTCGAAGCACCGTTCGCGACCGCGGCCGACCTGCTCAAATCGGGCGCGCTCGACGCTCTCTGCACCGCCGATCCGTTCCGTGGAGCGATCGTCAAGTCGGGCGTCGGCTATCGCGTCGCCGATTACTGGTCGGAGCTGCACGATAACACGCTGGGCTTGTTCTGGGCGTCGACGCGCCAGTGGGCGCAAGCGAATCCAGCCGCCATCACGGCCTTCCGCGCGGCGCTGGCCGACGGCGTCGCCTTTTCGACGGCGAGCCCCGAGCGCGCCCGCGCAAGCGAACTGGACCACTTCAAAGTCGCCACGCCGCTAACGACCTACGATCTCTCGCTCAACCCGTCCGACTTCAGCTACTTTGCCGGTGTGCTCCAAGCGCTCGGGATGCTCCACGGGCCCATCGATGCGGCAAAAGATGTTGTTTGAAAACGTGCTCGATGTGCTCGCGCCGGCGGTCCTCGACGTTCGGCACGTCGGCATGCGATACGAGTCGCGCGAGGTCATGCGCGACATTCATTTCGCGCTGACCGCGGGCGATTTCGTCAGCATCGTCGGCCCGTCGGGCTGCGGAAAAACGACGCTCTTGCGCGCCATGGCCGGGCTGACCGAGCCGACCTCGGGTTCGGTCCGCTTCAAAGACCGGGAAATTCGCGAACCGCAATCCGAAGTCGCGATCGTTTTTCAGGACTACAATCGGGCGCTGCTGCCGTGGCGCACGGTGCGCGGCAACATCGCGCTGGCACTCGAGGCGCGCCGCATCGCGCGCTCGGAACATCCGGCGCGCATCGCTGACCTCTTGCGGCGCGTGGGCCTGACCCGGCATGCCGATCACTATCCGGCTCAGCTCTCGGGCGGCCTCCAGCAGCGCGTGCAGATCGCTCGCGCGCTCGCCCAAGAACCGCAAGTGCTGCTAATGGATGAGCCGTTCGGCGCGCTCGACGCGATCACGCGCCAACGCCTGCAAGATGAACTGCTCGAGATCTGGAGCGCCACGTCGACGACGATGGTGTTCATTACCCACGACTTGGAGGAAGCGATCTATCTCGGGAACCGGATCATCGTGCTCGAGGCGAATCCGGGCCGCGTCGCCGCCGATATCCGGGTCGATCTTGCCCGGCCCCGACATCAACTGACCACGCGCGAGGACAGCCGCTTCCTGGCGATTCGGCACCAGCTCTTCGGGCTGTTGAGCGCCGAATGAACGCGCGCGCAGCGAAGGCCGGACGCGCCGCCGTTTTCCCGCTCCTGCTGCTCGGCGGCTGGGATGGCTTGGCTCGCGCCCACGCGTTGCCCGACTCGCTCTCACGTCCGACCACGATCGTTGCCGCGCTGGTGTCGACCGTGGCCGACGGGTCGCTGTGGGCGATGGCCGGGCAAACGCTGATCGCCGCCGCCGCCGGCTGGGCCCTGGGATCGCTGCTGGCGATCGGTGCCGGGATCGCCATCGGCACGACGCCCGTCGTGCGATCGATCGTGGGGCCGGCGCTCGAGCTCATGCGCTCCGTTCCGCCCGTCGCGCTCATTCCCGTCGCGCTGTTGGCCTTGGGCTTAGGGCCAAAGCTCGAAATCCTCATGGTTGCCTTCGCCGTGTTTTGGCCGGTCGTGCTTTTCACCGCGGCCGGCGTTCGTTCGATCGACGCGCGTTTACTCGAGGTCGCTCGCGCACTGCGCTTTGGCGCCGCCCAACGCATTCTGCACTTTGTGCTGCCGGCGGCGGCGGCCACTATCGCGGTGGGTTTGCGGGTTGCCGCGGGCTTGGCGCTCGTGGTGGCCGTGACCACCGAGATCATCGCGAATCCCAGCGGACTCGGCTACGGAATCGCGTTTGCCTCGACGGCGCTGCGGCCCGATCTGATGTTCGCCGATCTGTTCGTCCTCGCGCTGTTGGGTTTCGGCGTGAACGCACTGCTGGTCGCCGCCCAGCGGCGGCTCTTCGCTTGGGCGCGCCGATGAGACGCTGGTACGGCCTCATGTTCATCGCCGCGCTGGTTGCGCTGGCGGAACTCGTCTGCGCGCGCGGGTTGATCTGGTCGGCGATCTTTCCGGCACCGCACGCTACGCTCGCGGCGCTGGTGAGCGGCCTCGCCGCCGGCGATCTCTGGGCGCCGATCGCGGCGACGCTGGCGCACATGCTCGCGGGTTGGATCAGCGCCTGCGCGCTGGGCGTCGTCCTGGGCGCGCTCGTCGGAATGACCGCGTTCGGCCGCGACTATATCGCACCCACGCTCGAATTCTTGCGCCCGCTGCCGGCGGCCGCGATCGCCCCGATCGGGCTGCTCCTAATCGGCCGCAACGACGCAATGATCGTCGCCGTCATCGTCTTCGGTGCGGTGTGGCCGGTGCTGCTCGCAAGCGTGCACGGATTCGCATCGATCGAGCCGCGCCTCAAAGAAGTGAGCCGCACGCTGCAGCTCACGCCCGTGCGCGCGTTATGGGCGATCTGGATCCCCAGCGCCTTGCCCGAGATCATCGCGGGCGCGCGGATCAGCATCGCGCTCGCGCTCATCATGGCCGTGGTCGCCGAAATTCTCGCCTCAACCGGCGGACTCGGCGACTGGCTCAATTTGGCCGAGCGATCGTACCGAACGCCGGAACTCTACGCCGGGGTGCTCCTCGTCGGCCTCCTCGGCGTCCTCACCAACCTCGCGCTCGAACGGGTCGAGGCGTATCTGCTGCGCTGGAAACCGCCGGCCGCGACCTTCTAACACCAAACGCTTCTCACCGATCTGCTAAACGCGCCGCTTCTCACCGATCTGCTAAACGCGGCGCTTCTCACCGATCTGCTAAACGCGGCGCTGCTCACCGATCTTCCAAACGAAACGCGTCTCACCGATCTTCGCTCTGCTTGAAAGCGACCACCGTGTATTTCATCCTGCTCTGCTCTCTGGGCACCGAGTCCGTTCAATGCCGATAACCGGCGCGGCGGCCGATCCGATCCTCGTCGCGCTGGGCGGCAACGTACATGCCTATCTTCAACCCGACGGCGGCTGGGGCCTCAATAACGCCGGCATTTTGGTGGCACCCGATAGCGTAACGCTTATCGACACCGCGATGACGATCCCGCGCACCCAGCGTCTGCGCGACGCGGCGGCTGCGGCGAGCGGCGGGCGGCCTGTGCGAACGATCGTCAACACGCATCACCATCCCGATCACACCTTCGGCAACGCGCTCTTCGGCGGCGCGACGATCGTCGCGCACGAACATTGCCGAACCCGCGCCGCCGACGTGGGCCTCACGCCGACGCTCGACCCGGCACTCGAGTGCGGACCGGTCGAATTGCGCCTGCCCGATGTCACGTTCACGAACGCGATCCAGCTTTTCTTGGGCGACGAGCCGATCGAGCTACTGCACTTCGGAGCCGCGCACACGCTCGAGGACGTCGTCGTCTGGTTTCCCGCGCGCAAGCTGCTCTTTACCGGCGATCTCGTCTTCAGCGGCGCGACGCCGCTAGTGATGGACGGTACGATTCGCCGCTATTTCGCGACCCTCGACGCACTGCGTTCGCTGGGCGCCGAAACGATCGTCTGCGGTCACGGACCGATCACCGACGCATCGTGTTTCGACCCGCTCGAACGCTACTTGCACTTCGTCCAAGACGTTGCGCGCGATGCTTTCGCGGCCGGCAAGACGCCGCTCCAAGCCGCTCGCGCGACCGACCTTGCGGAGTTCGCCGCGTTCGCGCATCCCGAGCGCATCGTTGCGAACCTGCACCGGGCCTACTCGGAACTCCGCGGCGAGCCGGACGGCGCGCCGATCGCACCCGTAGCCCAGCTCTTCCGCGAGATGGGCGAATTTCAAGGCCGCGCCTTGGAATGGCACCTGAGCTTACCGTGCAGCGATGCGGTTCACCGCGTCGCGTTCGCATAGAATTCACGATGCCCACTCTTCGTCCGCTCATCCTCAAGCGCGCCGCCGCACGCTGACCCGGCACTTCGGCAGCTTGAAAAAGAACCGCACGCTCTCAATAACACGAAGCGTATCACCTCTACACCGAAGCGTTTAACGACGAACCTTCTACACCGGACCGTCTAAAACGAACCGTTCGCAGCCCAGAACTCGAAGTTGTGCGCTGCGCGGGCGATTCATACACTCGAACTCACTTCGACCGCTAGACTGGCCTTCTTTGAGGCTGGTACGGTCGTGCACTATCGATTGGGGGTATCCATGCAGATTCGCATTCGCCACCTTCGCATCCGCGCCACACTGGCCAAAGTCATCTGCGCGACGGCATGCTTTGCGCTCGCCGCCGGTTCCGTGCCGGCGCGCGCCGACGATCACTTACCGATCTTCAACGTCGAACCGACGATCGGCTACAGCACCACGGCTGACGGTGTCAACGCCGGCGGCGGCCCGTTCAATCCCGGCCCGCTCGATGGCCAGATCACGATCAATGGCACGGTGACATTACCGATCGTGAAGAATCTGTCGCTGGTTTACGAGAAGCTTCAAAACGGCGCGTTCGATTCGAATTTGTCATCGGTGGCGATCGGCGGCCATACGGTCTATCCGGGCGGCAATCGCGACATCCTGCAAAACTATCGGGCCGAATATCGCCTAGGCCGATTCACGGTTGAAAGCGGTTTCGCCAGCCGCTATCGCGAGTGCTGCCCGGCCGATTTCCTTGAATGGCACAAGGGTTTCTTCGGCGTCAAATACACGACGCCGCGCCTAGCGATACTGCATGACGGCTACTTCGTTTTCGACCTCACCGGCAACGCGGTCAAGCATTTTTCCAGTCCAGCCGCGCTCGCGGAGTTACGACCGGGACTGAGCCTGCCCAACAACACGGAAATATTCACAACGCAGCAATCCATCAAGGTGGTCGTCCCGATAAGTCAACGCCTGGGCATCCGCACCTCGACGACATTCTTGTGGGGGGCGCTCGACTATCCCCAGAACGGCCCGTTCCCGCAATACTACGACGTCTTCATCACCACGTTGACAAAACAGGTTACCCGCGACGTCGGGATCACCGCGACGGTGGCCAACGTGAAGCAGCGCATCCAGGGCTATCCGTTTCCGGCACCCAACGCGATTCGCACATCGGCGTTCACGCTCGCGGCGAACTTCCGCGTCGACCTCAATCGCTTCTTGCGGGCCGGGTCGCCGGACACAGGCCGGCCGACGCTGCCCGGTGCGGCGGGAAACCCGCAGCAAGTCGGGGCGGCCGCATCCGGCTTGACATCCTCTTTGCCGGCCGCCGCCGCGGCGTCGTCGGCAGGCTCGCCCGCGGCGCCGCGCACGCCATGATTGTGCCGACGCTGCGTACGCAGGTGGCAATCGTCGGCGCCGGCCCGGCCGGCTTGACGCTGGCGTACTTACTCCATCAGGCCGGCATAGAGGCGATCGTCGTCGAGTCGCGCTCCCGTGAGTACGTCGAAGCTCGCGTGCGCGCCGGTGTGCTCGAGCACGGAACGACGGAACTGCTCGCCGCAATCGGCGTCGGCGAGCGCTTGCGGCGCGAGGGGCTCGTTCATACCGGGACCCAGCTCCGTTTCGGAGCACGCAACCACCGCATTGATTTCCAGGAGCTCACCGGCGGCAAGAGCGTTACCGTCTACGGCCAGCAGGAAGTCGTCAAAGACCTCATCGCGGCACTGTTGTCGGCCGACGCGCCGATCGTCTTCGACGCCGAGGCCGTCGCGCTGGGCCGGCTCGACGAGGATCGGGTCAGCGTGGACTATCGTGATGCCGCCGGGACGGCCTGCCGGCTCGAGGCCGACTACATCGCCGGCTGCGACGGCTTTCACGGTATTTCGCGGGCCGCGATCCCGGCGCAAGCACTGACGATTTTCGAGCACGTCTATCCGTTCAGTTGGCTGGGGATCTTAGCTGAATCGCCGCCGGTGTCAGACGAGCTCATTTACACCAATCACGAACGCGGCTTCGCGCTCGTTTCGATGCGCTCGCCCAGCGTTTCGCGGATCTACGTTCAGTGCGCCGGCGACGACGACGTTGCCGAGTGGAGCGACGATCGCTTTTGGGGCGAGCTGCGCGCACGCCTCGACAGCGACGCCGGCGGCCCCAGCGTCATTGAAGGCCGCGTGCTGCAAAAGGGGATTACGCCGATGCGCAGCTTTGTGGCGGAACCGATGCGTTATGGCCGGCTCTTCCTGGCCGGCGATTCGGCGCATATCGTTCCGCCGACCGGCGCGAAAGGGATGAATCTCGCGATCGCCGACGTCCGCGTCCTGGCGCAGGCACTCGATCTGTTTTATCGCCGCGCCGATTCGGCCGCGCTCGAGCGATACTCCGAAACGTGTCTGAGACGCATCTGGAAGACCCAACGGTTCTCGGCCTGGATGACGCGCATGCTGCACCGTTTCGACGATCACGCACCGTTCGATCGCCGCGTGCAATTGGCCGAACTCGATTACGTGACCAGCTCGCGCGTTGCGGCCGCGGGTCTGGCCGAAAACTACGTTGGCCTGCCGCTGGCGTGACACGTGTAGCGAAGGGGCGTCTTGCCGGGGCCGAACGGACCGGCGACATCGCTAGGCGTTGCGCTCATGAGGCGAATAGTCGTGCCGGCAGGCGGCGGTGGCGCAGACCGTCGATCTCGCAGTCGGTAGCGCTGGCGCGCAGATCATCGATGCCGTGGGCCGCGAGCGCGCGTGCGCCGAACGTGCCGATCGCGCCGCGCAGCGTCCAGCGGATGCGCGCGATCTCGCGTTGGCCCAGCGGCACCGCGCGAGCAGCCACCGACGCGCAGGCCGTCACGATCGTCGTGCCGTGGGCTTGGAGCGCGACGGCCGGTGCGGCGCCGATCGCGCGGTAGCCGAGCGCCGCCGCCAACGCGTGAATCCCCGCACACCGGCCGGCCGCGATCGCCGTGCGGTACGAGCAAATCGCGTCGGCCGCGCTGTCGTTCGTCCCGGCGATCGCGCCGTCAACCGTAACGGCGTGGCCGCCGATCCCCATCGCGAGATAGGTGTCGAGCGTCGCGCGCGCGAGGTGCGCGTTGGCGCGCCGAATTTCGGCGTTGGGCTGCGCGGCGGCGAGCCGATTGTCGAGCGGTTCGAGCGCCGCTCGATCGCGCAAGAACAGGGCCATCGCCGCGCCGTCGAGCGTTGCGCAGCCGTCGAGCAGATAGCTCTCGATCCACGCGCGCAGCGACGCTCCGTCATGCACGCGGCCCTCGACGATCGCGGTTTCCAAACCAAAGGAGTGGCCGAAGCCGCCGGCCGGAAACGCCGCGTCTGCGAGCTGCAGCAGTGCCGCAAGATCAGTCATGCGAATGCGGTGCGTGAGCGTGGCGGAACGGTTGCGCGATCACGCGCTGCTCGCGCGTCACCGTGACGCCATTCTCGGCTGCGAGCGCTTCGAGCAACGGATCGAAGCGCACCACGATCGCGTCGCCATCGGTTTGAATCGGCAGATGCCGGTTGCCCAGCGCGTGCGCTAATCTGATCGCGGCGCCGATCGACGCGGGCCGCATGACAAGAACGTCGTCGGCATCGACGAGGACCGCGACGACGAGCCGCTCGTCGGCGAAGATCACGTCGCCGTCGCGCAAGCGCTCGGGACCCTCGAAGCGCAGCCCGATCTCGCCGGCGCTCGTCACGAAACGCAGCACGCGTTTGGCCAGATCGTCCGAGCGCACCGTCACGCGCTCGAGCGTGCGCGCGCCCAGCGTGAACTCCGCCAGCGAGCCTAGGACCGTGGAGCGCACGCTGACGCTCAAAACAGCCCGTGCCGCTGTTGAAAGCGGCTCGGGATCGTTACGGGGAAGTGCTTTTCCAATCACTGCGATTTTGCAAACGCGTTTGCGCCAACCTGCTCGGAAGCCCGGCGTCCGCAAGCAGCAGGCTCATCGCCTCGTATTTGAAGGTTTCGATGTTCCGGGGGCCGGGCGGTTGCGGCTCGTAGCTTCCCAACGTCGCGAGCCACTCGGCGCGAGCGTCGGTCAACCTTCCGCGCAGCCGATCGGCGACTCCGAGCAAGAGATGCGGCAAACCAAATTGCGGCGAGCAGCGAAGAGCAAGGCGCCACTCGGCGGCGGCGCGATCGAGGTCGTGGTGGTTCGCAGCGTTCACGCCGCGCTCGAGGTGCGCCGCGGCACCGCTGTCCTCGAACGCCGGATTGATCGAACTGTCGAGGCGAAAGCTTTGCAAGGCGAGATCGAGCCGGCGCTGCGCGGCCGGCGCAAAAACGAGTTCGTCAAACGCCGGCAATCGTTTGAGCAGGTCCGTCCAAATGCGGCGCGCGGCGGCAATGTTTCCGAGCCGCACGAGGTCGATGCTCAGCGGCAGGCGGATCGCGGCGTCTTTTTCCGCTTCGTCATCGGTCGAGGCGCGCAACTCGTGGCGCCGCAGCGCGACGGCATCAAGCAGATCGCCTTGCGATTCGGCATAGTTCGCGCGGTAATCCGCAAGCGCGGATGGGTAATGTAGGAACCAATTGTGCACCTGCGGATCGTCGGGTGGCAGCATCGCCGGCGCCGGACCGCTGCTCAACTGCCGCACGCAGCCGTCCGCATCGACATGATAGCCGGGCGCGAGTTGGGCGGGATCGGGGGGCGGAAATGTTTGGGCAGCGGCACCCGTCGCATGCACGGCGACGAAAACGGCAAGCGAAGCGCCAAGCGCCCGAGAAGCGCTCACGCCGTCGGCATGGACATCGTAGGTGCGCGGCAAGATTTCCCGATCGCTTGAAGCCCCAGCAGCAGAAAGCGCTTCGCGTCGACTCGTAAAGATCGTCGCGAACCCGTAACTGGTCGCCTAAACGGCACAGATGATCGGGAAAAGCACGGCTCGAAAGCTACGCCCGGCCGCGGCTTGCGGCGATCCTGACCGCTCCTCGTGGACGAAAGCGGATTGAGATGGAAAAGTCGGTCGGTGTAATAGATGTCGAAAGAATCAGGAACGGTGGCGTTCCACGATCCATTCGTGTGTCGTTTGTATCGCGGGTTTATTGTCGTTGATGGTCTGCGGTTCGGCGCCAATCCGCGCGATTTTATGGGATACCCGCTTCGCGATAGAGCGCGTCGATATCGAGCGTGTAGTCGATCGAGTCCAGCCGCACCGATCCGCCGATGTGGTCGTCGGATCGAAAAAGTCCCTCGGTGCCGCGGCGATACACGCGCACCCAATGCGTGATAGAGTCGATGACGAGATACTCCTCGAATTCCGGCATGGCTTCGTATTCTTCGCGCTTTTTGCCGAGGTCTTCGCCGCGGTTAAGGCTCAAAATCTCGCATACCATCTTGCGCGGCTTTCCGTCGCAAATCACGAGCGCGTCGGGCGAACGTTCCTTCTTTGGCGGCTTTCCTATCTCTCCGGAGATCGTGACGAGGCGGCTTGCAAGCCGGGGCTTGCAACCCATTGCCCGCAGGTGACGGTTGATAAATCCGGCCAACGCGAACGTCAGGTCTTGGTGAGCATCACTCGGGATGCCCATATCGACGATCAACCCGTCGTCGAATTCAAATCGGCCTTCGTGGGCTTCGGCGTACGCGATGAACTCTGCGTAAGTAAGAGGTGTTGCATCCGGCGGCTTCGGCTCTTGCATCATGCGAGGTCGATCTCGGCAGTCCCAGTCCAACCGTCGGCCTGAACGTACGCGGAAGCGGCCAGCCAATCGGGACCAACCCTCACGGCGCATTCGAGCAGCGTCCCGAAAACTTTTTTGGCTACGTCGGGCCGATCTAAGACCAGCGCAACGGCGCAAGGCTCCCCGGTACCGAGTACGCCGATGTGCGCGTTGTCCCGATCTACCGCGCGAACCGCGTCGGCGATGTGGCGTGAAGTTGCCGATTCCTGAAATTGGAGGTTGTCGAGCTGCGTATCGGTCATCTGCTGCCTTTNNCTTTTTAGCGGCCCTTTTGCTAGGGTTTGGCCGTTGTAGGGCGGTCGTCCGCCTTGGGCATCACACGCAAACCCTTTCGCGAAAGGACGTTACCCGAACCGACCATAGACGATAACGGATGCTATGGGGAGACAGAACTGCGTACGTGCAACCATAGAACCGCTTGGTTCATACTGTATCCGGTGAACGACCGCTGCTTCACCAGTATGAGCTTTCGCATTGACTGGCCGCGTCTTGACATCAACGACGACGATCGCGATCAATGCGGCTCGCTATTCCGCGTCGCGGCAGCCGTTGACCACTTTCTTAAAGAAAGGTCGTTTGCGGGACCGGTTTGACGCCGTTAGTGCGCCGGGAGCCCATTTCGCGCCGAGCCTCTTCGGCGAGCGCGTTTGACGATCGGGTAGTTCGCCCATCGACCTCACTACAAAGTCGGCCAGGAGCGTGTCGGGTTTACCCGACACGCGACGACGGGTGGCTTGCGGGCAGCCGCAACCGCGAAGGATCGACGAAGTTCATCCACTGGCATCTGCCCGGGAACAACGATTCGGCCGGCAAGTATTTCTCAGGCAAGAGGCGCAACGGTTCCAAGTGGCTGCGCATTGCGCCTCATCGAGTCAGCCAAGGCTGCGTCTCGCACCGAACTCGTATTTTGCCGCGCAATACGCTTGCATTAAAGGACGTCACGGCCATCAGAAAGCCACCGTCGCAGTTGCACAATCGATCCTCGTCGTCGTCTATCATTTGCATGAACGACGTGAGCCGTACACAGAACTCCGCGGCAATTCGTTCGTAGAGCGTCAGAATAGCGTCAGAATAAGGAAACCTACGAGCGGCGACTCGTCAAGCAGCTTGAACGCATGGGTTACGAGGTCGCTCTCACAAAGCAAGCCGCAACGTCAGACGTGTCGGTGCTTGCATGAAGTAATGTTCGCCGCTCGGACGCATGTACCGAAGATACTGCGTTGCTAACGCCTGGCCGAGCGTTATGCTTGCACGATTGCGTCGGATACACCCGCCATTGCGCCGACGTTCTTTGGATTCGGTCCCCATTTATTTGACGCGGGTTGGCTGTCTTGGAAATGAAAAACCAGCAGCACCAGGCCGCCTAACGGAATAAGCGCCAGCAGCGTCCACCACCCACTGCGACCGGTATCGTGCAGTCGCCGCACCGACACGGCCAAGCTTGGAAGAAACGTCCCAAAAAGCCAGACGACCACGAGCAAGGTGGTCAGGCCACTCATCACTTGGGAGCTCACTCCACTCACGGCCAGGACTATCCCGACGATAAAGAAGACGACGAAGGCGAAGGTCGCGATGATAAGGCTATACCACCAGAACTCGCTCCGCCGCGAACGGCCGCGGAAATCGGCGTAACGTCTAAACGGTTCAAGAGCCCAGGCAATCGGCGACATAGGAACGCTCCGATACCAAATAGGGGAGAAGATGATGTGTACGTTAACCGAATCCGCAACTAGGCCGAGGCAGCAAAAGTCCTTGAATACCGGGCCTTCGGCCTCTAAGCGCTGAAGGCAACCCGCCGACGATCTGCGGCCGAAGACCTCCGGCTGCAGGGTCACGCAATCTGGTCTGACGTCATGTACCGAGTCGAACTGGTTGACAAATCCTCATTGTACTGTCAAATCCCGCTCGCCGTTGTAAGTCGTCTCTGATTAACTGATTAACGCTGGCGGCGCAAACATTTGGGCAGCGGCGTCCCTCGGCACCAATCAATACACTGATCGCCGTCCATAAGGACGTTACGCGCCGGGATCCATCACCTGGGCAGCCGGACGTGTCACACGATGGCCATGATCGTGACCAACGGTCGCTCCAGCGCTCGACCAGCGGTCCGAGTTCGGTAAATAGTGCATGCGCGGCTTACGGCTCTGCGAAAACCGCCAGCGAACTCCGGACCGTGGAGCGACGCTGACGCTTAAAACAGCGCGTACCGCTGCGCCAGCGGCAGCGACGCCGCCGGTTCGCAGGTCATGAGCACGCCGTCGGCATGCACTTCATACGTGCGCGGATTAACCGTGATGTGCGGCGTCGCGTCGTTGCGCACCATGTCGCGTTTGCCGATCGTGCGGCAGCCGCGCACGGCGACGAAGCGCCGCCCGGCCGGCGATGCCGGCGCCAGGCCGCGCTCGAGCGACAGCTGCGACACGAACGTGACGCCGCCGGCCTGCGGTGCCGTCCCGAACGCGCCCCACATCGGTCGCATGCGAACCGGCTGCGGCGTCGGAATCGAGGCGGCCGGATCACCCATCGCGGCCCACGCGATCGTGCCGCCTTTGATGACCTGCTCGGGGCGAAAGCCGAAGAAGGCTGGGTCCCACAGCACCAGATCGGCTAATTTGCCGACCTCGACCGAACCGATTTCGTGCGCCATCCCGTGCGCGACCGCCGGGTTGATGGTGTATTTCGCGATGTAGCGCTTTACGCGTTCGTTGTCGCTGCCGGCGCGCTCGCCGTCGAGCGTGCCGCGCAGCTCGCGCATTTTGTGCGCCGTCTGCCACGTGCGCGTGATGACTTCGCCGACGCGGCCCATCGCCTGCGAGTCGGAACTGATCATGCTTAGCGCACCCAGATCGTGCAAGATGTCCTCGGCCGCGATCGTCTCGCCGCGAATGCGCGAATCGGCGAACGCGACGTCTTCAGGGATCGACGGATCGAGGTGATGGCAGACCATAAGCATGTCGAGATGCTCGGCCAGGGTGTTGACGGTGTAAGGCCGGGTCGGATTCGTCGACGACGGCAAGACGTACGACTCGCCGGCGACCCGGATGATGTCCGGCGCATGGCCGCCGCCGGCGCCCTCGGTATGATAGGTGTGGATGGTGCGCCCGGCGATCGCGCGCAGCGTCTCTTCGACGAAACCCATCTCGTTGAGCGTATCGGTGTGGATCGCGATCTGCACGTCGCAGGCGTCGCCCACGCGCAGCGCGGTATCGATGGCGATCGGCGTCGAGCCCCAGTCTTCGTGCAGCTTGAGGCCCATCGCGCCGGCTGCGACTTGCTCGGTGAGCGCCGCTTCGCTCGAGGCGTTGCCCTTGCCGAGAATCCCGATGTTGACCGGCAGGCTGTCGGTGGCGGCGAACATGCGTGCCAGGTGCCACGCGCCGGGCGTGCAGGTCGTCGCGTTGGTGCCCGACGCGGGGCCGGTGCCGCCGCCGACGAGCGTCGTGACGCCGCTTGAGATCGCGGCATCGACCTGCTGCGGACAAATGAAGTGCACGTGTGCGTCGATCGCGCCGGCCGTGAGGATCTTGCCTTCGCCCGCGATCACCTCGGTCGATGCGCCCACGATCATGCCGGCCGTCACGCCGTCCTGCAGCCACGGGTTGCCGGCTTTGCCGATGCCCGCGATCCGCCCGTCGCGCAAGCCGACGTCGGCTTTGTAAATGCCCGTCGCGTCGAGCACGACGGCGTTGGTGATAACCGTATCGAGCACGCCTTCGTCGCGCGTCGCGGTGGGATGTTGACCCATGCCGTCGCGGATGACCTTGCCGCCGCCGAACGTGATTTCGTCGCCATAGACGGCGTAGTCGCGTTCGATCTCGATCACGAGATTGGTGTCGGCTAAGCGCATCCGGTCGCCGGTGGTCGGGCCGTAGAGCCGCGCGTAGGCGGCGCGATCGATCCTCATGCGCGGCCCTTTCCGCGTAAGCCCGCGAAGCGTTTTTCGCCGCCGGCGCCGACGAGATCGACGGGCCGTTTGATGCCGGGTTCGAACCGGATCGCCGTGCCGGCCGCGATATCGAGGCACATGCCGTAGGCGGCTTCGCGATCGAACGCCAGCGCGTCGTTGACCTCGAAAAAGTGGGCGTGCGAGCCGACTTGGATCGGCCGGTCGCCGGTATTCTCCACGTGCACCGTCGTGCGCGCCCGTCCGGCGCGCAGGTCGATCGTTCCGGTCAGCGGCAGAATTTCGCCCGGCGTCACGGGATCGGCTCGTGGATCGTCACGAGCTTGGTTCCATCGGGGAACGTCGCTTCGACCTGCACCTCGACGAGCATCTCGGGGATTCCCTCCATCACGTCGCTGCGCGTGAGCACCGTGCGCCCGCGGTCCATCAGATCGGCGACCGAGGTGCCGTCGCGCGCGCCCTCGAGGACGAATGACGACAGCACGGCGATCGCTTCCGGATAGTTGAGTTTAACGCCGCGCGCGTGGCGGCGCCAAGCCAGCTCCGCCGCGTAGCTGAGCAGCAGTTTATCGCGTTCGACGTTGGTCAGGCGCATGCGCGAACGGCGCCTCGTTCGAAGTTCACCCGCACGTCGTTGCAAAACCGCAACGCGCAACCCTGCTCGCAGATGGCGTGCCGGCAGGCGCGGCAGACCGATCTGCGAAGCGCGGCTGATGCTTTTTCGCCGCATGCTGCGCAGCGCGGCCGTGTGCGCCGCGTTCGTTGCGGCCCTTGCGGCCGGAACAAACGCGGATGCCCCGCTCGCCGCGCCGAGCTTCGCCGAGCCCGCGGTGTCGCCCGATCATCGCGAGATCGCTTTTGTGAGCGGCGGCGAAGTGTGGAGCGTGATGCTCCCCGGCGGCGCCGCGCGGCTGCTCGTGGCGACGGGCGGGAACGCCGCGCGGCCGATGTTCTCGCCCGACGGGAAGCAGCTCGCCTTCGTCGACACCGCGCCCGGCGCCACCGGCATCTACGTCTTCACGCTCGACGGCGGCGCGCTCACGCGCGTGACGCACGATGATGTGACGCCCGAACTCGACGGCTGGTCGCCCGACGGGCGCGCGCTCTATTTCACGTCGAGCGCGCACAACATCGCCTATTTCGGCGACGTCATGCGCGTAGCGGTGAGCGGTGGAACGCCGATGCGGGTCGCCGGCGAGCGGTTCGTCAACGCGATGATGGCGGCGCCGGCGCCCGACGGCTCGGCGCTGGCCTTTGTGCGCAACGGTTTTCCGCAGTGGTGGCGGCGCGGCCACAGCCACATCGACGAGTCGCAGATCGTGCTCGCCCGAGCCGATGCGCGGTTTGAAACGGTGGTCGGCGGGGCCGCGCGCGATCGCTGGCCGATGTGGTCGCCCGATGCCGCCACGCTGTACTTCGTTTCGGACCGCAGCGGCAGCGACGAACTGTGGTCGCGCCACGGCGGACGGCTGCGCCAACTTACCAAGCTCGCCGGCGAACCGGTGCTGTGGCCGACGATTTCCGGTGACGGGCGCATCATCGCCTTCGAGCACGCCTTTGGGATCTGGATCTGCGACACGGCGACCGGCGCGGTCGCGCGGGTCGCGATCGATTTGCGCGGCGTATCGGGTGTCGGGGGCACCGCGCGAGTGACGGCGACGAATCGCTTTGGCGCCTTGAGTCTCGCGCCGGACGGCAAGAAGCTCGCGTTCGTCGCGCTCGGGCGGGTCTTCGTCGCGAGCAGCGCGGCTGACGCGCCCAGCCAACTCGTCACCGCCGCCGCCGGCGCGGCGTACGATTTGCCGGTCTGGTCTAACGATAGCCGGCGCCTCGCGTTTGTCGTCGATCGCGGCAGCGAACAATTTGTCGCGCTTGCCGCGTTGCCCGACGGCCCCCAGCAGCGTCTCACGCCGGCCGGACATCACGACGATTACCCGCACTGGTCACCCGACGGGACGCAGCTTGCGTTCGTGCGCGACGGCCGCGAACTCCACGTCCTCGACGTCGCCTCGCGCGCCGACCGCATCGTGGCAAGCGGCTTCATGGACCGGCGGCCGTTCGGCGATCTGGGTGATATCGCTTTCTCGCCCGCTGGTGATTGGATCGCGTACATCGATAACGAAGCCGGCTTCGCCAACGTCGCCGTCGTTCGAACGACCGGCGGCGACGCCCACGCGGTCAGCTTTCTGCCGAACACGAATGCCGGTCCACTGGTGTGGTCGCCCGACGGGAAGCGACTTTTTTTCGTCACCTCGCAGCGCACCGAGAACGGTGAAGTGGCGCAGGTCGACTTGGTGCCGCGGCCGCCGGCGTTCCGCGAAGACGCGCTGCGGCGTCTGTTCGCGCCGGAGCCGTCGCGTCCCGAGCTGCCTTCGCGCACGATTCCCGCGCCCGCCCCGAGCTCCACGGCGACGGCACCGGCGCCCGCGGCCGCCTCGCCCGCGCCGCGCGAAACCGAGATCGTGTTCGACGGGATTCGCGACCGCCTGACGTTCCTGCCGATCGGCCTCGACGTTAGCGATCTCGCGATGGTGCCCGACGGCAAGTCGCTTGCGCTCGTCGCCGCGGCCGGCAGCCAGTCCAACTTGTACGCATTCTCGATCGACGAGACCGCGCCCGAACCGGCCGTCGCGCGGCAACTGACGAGCACGTCCGGTCCCAAGTCCGCCGTCGCGGCGACACCCGACGGGAAGACGCTGTTTTATCTCGACGATGGGTCGATCGACAGCGTGGGGCTCGACGGGTCCAAGCCCAAACGCGCCGGCGTCAGCGCTGAGCTCAACGTTGGGTTCGGCCGGGAGAAGGAGCTGGTGTTTACGCAAGCGTGGTCGCTGCTCGCGCGCTGGTACGCCGACCCGCACTTTCACGGCGTCGATTGGAACGCCGTCGAGCAAATCTATGAACCGCATGCGCTGGGGGCTCGGACGCGCACGGAATTCGATCGGATCATCGCGCTGATGCTGGGTGAACTCAACTCCTCGCACCTGGGCATCCGCGGGCCGGCTGCGACCTCGCCCGGGCCGCCGACCGGGCGGCTCGGCGCGCAGTGGGACCCCGCGGCCTCTGCCCGCAGCGGCGTTTTGCGCGTTGCCGAACTCGCGCCGCTGGGACCGCTCGAACTCGCCGGAGTCCGGACCGGCGACGTGGTGCTCGCGATCGACGGCACGCCGCTCGAGCCGACTGTCGACGTCGACGATCTGCTGACGAACACGGTCGGTAAACGAACGACGGTTCGGATCGCGCCGCAGGGCGCCGGCGGCGCGGCGCGCACGGTCGCCGTGCTGCCGATCGACACCGCGGCCGAACAGAACTTGTGGTATCGCGCCTGGGTTCAATCGCGCCGGGCCTATGTCGAGCGGATCAGCGGCGGACGCGTCGGCTACGTGCACCTGCGCGACATGAGCGAAGAATCGCTGCGGCGCTTCGCCACCGATCTCGACGTTCAGAACCGCGCCAAGCCCGGCGGCGTCGTCGTCGACGTTCGAAACAACTTCGGCGGTTTCGTCGACCCGTACGTCGTCGACGTGCTGACGCGCCGCGCGTACGCCCGCTTCGCGTCACGCTTCGGCAGTGTTGCCAGCGAACGGACGGAACTCGGGCAGCGCGTGCTCGACACGCCGACGGTCCTCGTCGTCAACGCGCACAGCCTCTCGGATGCCGAAAATTTCACCGAGGCGTACCGCGTGCTGGGGGCCGGTCCGATCGTCGGCGAGCCGACTGCGGGCTGGATCATCTTCACGTCGGAAACCAATTTGGCCGACGGTTCGGTGCTGCGGCTGCCGATGGTCCGCGTGTTCGCTCACGACGGCGTCGATATGGAATTGCATCCCCGGCCGGTCGACCTCCAAGTGGACAATCCGCCCGGGGCCGCCGAGCGCGGCGACGATCCGCAGCTCGCGGCGGCGGTGCGACGGCTGCTGCGGACCGTTCCGGCCGCGCGCTGAGCCGCGCGCGCAGCACGGGCAGCCGGCCTTTGCGGCGCGGAAAGCGAGCATTGCCGACGAAGGCGGCGCGATGGACGGAAGCGATCCCGGGCGGGCGGCGGCGCGTTTGATCTCCGCGCAACGCTGGTTCGCGCTGGCAACCGGCGGCGATGCGCGCGAATCGCCGCTGTTGAGCTACGTGCCCTTCGCCGTCGTCGGCGCCGCGTTCGGAATCGTCGTTAGCCGGTTAGCGGCGCACACGGTCCATCTGCTCGCGGGGCGGGCGGCATCCGTCATGCTGGTCGATGACGACCCGCAGGGCGACGCGTACGCGCAGCCGCGCCTTTCAATCGGCGTATCGGCGCGGCCACAGGCACGCGCAAGCGCGCCCGCTGATGCGATTTGGTCGGCACTCCAAGCGCGACACGGCGCAACGGTCGGCTTGTTGCGCACGCTGCCCGATTTCGAGGCGATCGCACTCGACCCCATCGCCGGACGGCTGGTCCTCGGGTTCGCTTCGGCGCACGATCTCGCCGGCCCGGCGATCGCGAAGGAACTGCGCGCGCTCGCCGGCCAGCCGTAAGCCTCAGATGTTGCGCCAGCGCCGCAGTTCGCGGTCGATGAGAACACGCTCCATTTCGTCGCGGAGGATTTCGGTTTCGGGCTCGTTGGCCGGCCGCAGCGTGCGGCGCAAGCGGTCGAGCTGCGCGGTGAGGACGGCGGAGCCGCGCACGAGCGCGCGGGGAAGGGGAAGGGTCGAGATCGACATGGCGAGCCTCGGATGGTGAGCTGATCACCACATTTTCGTGGATCGCGCCGCTCGCAGAACATCGTGGAGAGTACCGGAATTGGCGTGCGTTCGCGGCGGGCCGGTACGGAGAATGGGCCGCGGCCCAACCAAACTCCGTATCCGCTGGAGCCCGTGGCTCAGACACTGAGCAGCGAGTGAATACTCGCCTGATCGTCGGCGGCCGTTGAGCCCGAAGCGACAACGGTTCCGCGCTGCATCACGTAGTAGCGCTGCGCGATCGACCAGGCGAAGTCGAGGTGCTGCTCGACGACGATGAGCGCGACGCCCAGCTCTTTGCGCACCCGCAGCAGCACGGCTTCGATCTCCTGAACGATCGACGGCTGAATCCCCTCGCATGGCTCGTCGAGTAAGAGCAGGCGCGGTTCGCCGACGAGCGCGCGCCCCAGCGCGAGCTGCTGCTGCTCGCCGCCGCTGAGCACGCCGCCCTTGCGTGCGCGCAGCCGGCCCAGCGTGGGGAAGAGTTCGTAGATTTTTTCAAATGTTTTGGGCGCCGCTTTCACCCGTGCGCCGTGCGCGGATGAACCCATGGCGAGGTTCTCATCGACGGTCATCTGCGCAAAGATCCCGCGGCCCTGGGGCACGTACCCGATGCCGAGTTGGGCCCGGCGGAACGCCGGCCACGCGGTGATCGGCTTGTCGTCGAAGGCGATCTTGCCGCCGCCGGCGGCATGCAGTCCGATGATGGTGCGCAGCAGCGTCGTTTTGCCGACCCCGTTGCGGCCCAACAGCGCGACGGCCTCGCCCGCCTCGATGCGCATCTCGATCCCGGACAGCACCGGGCTCAGCCCGTAGGCGGCACTGACGCCGTCAAGCGTGAGCATCGGCGGCTCCCTTAGGCGCTTTGCCCAGATACACGGCGGCAACTTGCGGGTCGCGCCGCATCTCCTCGACCGTGCCTTGCGCGAGCATGGAACCCATGTGCAGGACGCTCACGGGCGCGGCGATTTGCTCCACGAAATCCATATCGTGATCGATGACGATGAGCGCATGCCGTCCGGCGAGCTGACGGATGAGCTGCGCCGTTGCGCCGGCCTCGCGGTTCGTCATCCCGGCGGCGGGCTCGTCGAGCAGCAGCAGATCGGCGTCCGAGGCGACGACCATCCCGATCTCGAGCCACTGCCGCTCGCCGTGCGCGAGTTGCGCGGCGGGTAATTTGCGTTTGGCGATCAACCCGATCATCGTCAACACTTCTTCGACGCGCTCGCGTTCGGCCGCCGAGCGCGTCATGGTGAAGCTGCGCCACGAACGCCGGTCACGGGTCGCCGCGACGAGGATGTTCGCTTCAACGGAAAGTTCGTCCAGCACGCCGGGCGTTTGAAATTTGCGGCAGATGCCGCGCTGGACGATGCGAAATTCGGGCAGCGCGCTGATGTCCTCGCCTTTGAACACGATCCGGCCTTCGGTCGGCCGGACGCGTCCGATGATCGTGTCGAGCAGCGTCGATTTGCCGGCGCCGTTCGGCCCGATGAGCACATGCACGGAGCCGGGCAGCATCGAGAAATAGAGGTCGTTGAGCGCTTTGAAGCCGTCGTACGAAACGGTGACGTGATCGACTTCGAGCAGCGGCGCGGCGGAAGCGATCGCGGTCATTCGACGAGCGCCGGGGGCGTCGGGCGGCGCAGCATCGGGATCGACCGCCAACGCTGAGCGAGGCCGACGATGCCCGTCGGCGCGAGCGTGACGACCAAGATAAAGGCCGCGCCCATCGCGTAGAGCCACAGATCGGGAAACGCGCTGCTGATCCAATCCTTGCCGAAGTTCACCAGCAGCGTGCCGAGCACCGCGCCGATCAAGCTCGCGCGCCCGCCGACGGCGACCCAGATGACCATCTCGATCGACGGCACGACGCCGAACATCGCGGGCGAAATCACGCCCAGATCGAGCGTGACGAGCGCGCCCGATAGACCGGCCAGCACGCCGGCGAACGCGAACGCGATGACTTTGAACGGCAGCGGGTTGTAGCCCAGGAACCGCACGCGGTTCTCACCGTCGCGGATCGCGAGCAGGATCGTCCCAAAGCGCGAATCGAGCAGCAGCCGGGTCGCCAGATACGCGAGCGCCAGCGCGCCCAGCGTGATCCAATACAGCGCGAGTTGCGTGTGCTGATCGGTGAGCGAGAAGCCGAAGACCGAACCGAAACCGGTCAAGCCGTTGAAGCCGCCGGTGAATTGCTGCTGGCTGATCACGAAGGTCGCGGCAGCCAGCGCGAGCGCTTGGGTGATGATCGCGAAATAAGCCCCGCTGACCCGCCGCCGGAACACCAGGAACGCGAGCAGCGCCGCGACGATCCCGGGCAAGATGAAGACGCCGGCGACGGCGAAAACGGGCGAGCGAAACGGCTCCCACCACCAGGGCAGCTTATCGAGACCGCTCCACTGCATGAAGTCGGGCAGCGCGCCGGCGTCGGCGTTCGCGAGCTTCAGGTGCATCGCCAGCGCGTAGCCGCCCAGCGCGAAGAAGACGCCTTGGCCCAAGCTGAGCATCCCCGCCGTGCCCCAGATGAGCGAGATGCCCAGCGCCAGGATCGCAAGCGCAAGAAAGCGCCCCAGCAGCGAGAGTTCGTAGGGCGCGAGATAGAGCGGCGCCGCGGCCAGCACGATAAGGGCCAATCCGTAAGCGATGCGCTTGTTCCACATGTGTTAAGTCTCCTCGAGCGCACGCGATCGGGCGAAGACGATCCCGCGCGGCCGGAACTGCAAGAACACGATGACGGACACGAGGAGCAGCACGTCGGCCACGCTGACGCTGGTGAAGATCTGCGTCACGGCGGAGAAAATGCCGACCAGCAATGCCGCAAAAAGCGTGCCGGTAAGGCTGCCCAAGCCGCCGACGATGACGACGAGGAACGCGTACACGATATAACTTTGACCGACGGTCGGCGTGACCGGAGCCATCAGCGCGAGTGCCGCCCCGGCCAACCCCGCGATCCCGGTGCCGAGCGAAAACACCGCCAAGTCGACAAGGCGCGTATTGGCGCCCAGGGCTTCGGCCATCGCGCGATTTTGGTGGACCGCGCGGACCAGTAGTCCGAGTTTGGTCTTAGACAGAATGAGCGTCATGCCGCCGAGCACCAGCGCCGCAAGCACGATGATGAACAAGCGCACCGCGGGGACCGCGAAGCCGGTCAGCGCGGTGCCGCCCAGCGCGAGCGAACCGCTTAGCCAGGCCGGCGCGGTGACCTCGACGCCGGTCGGGCCGAAGATGCTGCGTGCGGCTTGCTGGAGGATCAAACTGACCCCCCAGGTCGCCAAAAGCGTGTCGAGCGGACGGCCATAGAGCCGGCGGATCAGCGTCGCCTCCATGAGCGCGCCGAAGAGCGCGGTGCAGATGAACGCAACGACAAGCCCGACAAAAAATCCGGGTCCCTGGCCGAACGCTTGGATCGACATGTACGAGAGATAGCCGCCGACCATCACCATCTCGCCGTGCGCCATGTTGATGACGCGCATGAGACCGAAGCTCAGGGCCAGTCCTAGCGCGGCCAACAAGAGGATCGAAGCGACGCTGATCCCGTTGAAGAGTTGGCCCAAGACCAGCGTCGATTCACTCATGTTTTATGTGCCTCGGCTCGGCGAGTTGCGTTGCGCTCCGCTCCGGCGCCCGTCGGGCACCGCAGACACGTCGCTAAGCCGTCGTCCGAATGAAATCGACTCGACGGCTTGGGTCCTAGAGCACACAGGTTTTGCCGGGGAACGAGAGCGGGTCGTAGGGGACGGGTTGGACGGGTCCCTTCGACTGCCAAAGGATCTTGAATTGACCGCTGGGCAGCAGTTGACCGACGTACGCGGTTTGAACGAGGCTCTGGTTCGTGGCGAACTTTGTTTCGCCCATGCCGACGTCGGAGTATGCCAGGGTCGCTGCGGCTTTGCGGACCTTTTCGATATCGAACGTGCCGGCTTTTTTCACCGCGGCCGCCCAGGCGTAGACGTCGACATAGCCGTGGGCCATCGGGTCGTCGACGGGCGAGCCGGGGTATTTGGCTTGATACGCCGCGACGAACTTTTTATTTTCGGCGCCCGGGATGCTTTGGAAATAGTTCCAGGCCGCGTAGCTGCCTTCGAGCAGCGATGGCCCGATCGCCTTGGCTTCCTGTTCGGCGATGCTGAACGACATCACCGGCAGTTTGGACGACGGCAGACCGGCCGCCGCCATCTGCTTGAAGAACGAAACATTGCTGTCGCCGTTGAGCGTGCTGAAGATGATCTGGGGTTTAGCGACCTTGATCTTGTTGATGACGGCGCTGAAGTCGGTGCCGCCGAGCGGGACATATTCTTCGCCCGCGACCGTGCCGGAGTCGTGTTCGATGTGCTTTTTGAGAATTAGATTCGCCGTGCGCGGAAAGACGTAGTCCGAACCGAGTAAGAAGATGCTCTTATAGCCTTTTTGCTCGGCCCAGTCGAGTGCGGGCAAGATCTGCTGGTTCGGCTGCGCGCCCGAATACATGATGTCGGGCGAGCATTCGTTGCCTTCGAACTGCACGGGGTACCACAACAAGCCCTTGAAGCGTTCGAACACCGGCAGCATCGCCTTGCGGCTCGCCGACGTCCAGCCGCCGAAGACCGTTACCACATCGTCCTGCTGGATGAGCTTTTGCGCTTTTTGAGCGAACATCGAAGGGTCCGACGCGCCATCCTCGATCACCGGCTCGATCTTCTTGCCCAGCACGCCGCCGCTGGCGTTGATTTGATCGATCGCGAGCAGCGTCGCGTTCTTTACCGTGACCTCGCTGATCGCCATCGTCCCGGTCAGCGAATGAAGCACGCCCACCATGACGGTATCGCTCGCGGCGCCCGAGGGCGCCGGCACAGCGCTGCAGAGCAGCGCCGCCGCGGCGATGCTGCCACAAAATCTGCGCGCCGCACGAAATTTTTCCAAACGAGACAACCTCCTAGGAATAGAGCGAGAAAGCCGATCGATACGATCCGACAAGCCACTCGCAGCATTCGGTGTGATCACGTTAAGCGAATTAGCCATTTGTGACGTTTGAGCAAGGTCGAGATGGCGATACGTCGCAGGCAAAATAGCGCGGTGACGCGTGAAGCGAGACAAATGGGATGGATCGCGGCGACTGGGCACACGTTGAGGCATGAATTCAAGCGATGCCGGCGCGCGCGCCAGGATTTTGGCCGATGTGGTTCGCCTCACCCAGCGCGCCGGTGCCGCGCTCGTCGCGATGCAGCGGGCGGGTGCGCTCGAAACCCGTGCGAAAGCCGACGGGAGCCCGCTCACGCGCGCCGACGAGGCCGCGCACGCCCTACTCGCCTCCGGCCTCGCGCAGATCGCACCCTACGGGGTGTTCTCCGAGGAATCCGAACCGCACGAGAACGCGCAGCGCCGCAGCAGCGCCAGGCTTTGGATCGTCGATCCGCTCGACGGCACGCGCGATTACATCCGCGGCTCGAACGCGTTCAGCGTCAACGTCGCGCTGGTCGAAAACGGCGTGCCGGTGCTGGGAGTCATCGATGCGCCGGGCTTGGGGGTCACGTATTATGCGCAGCGCGGCGCGGGCGCATTCCGCCTCGCCGCGGGCACGGCGCCGCAAGCGCTGCGCTGCGCGCGGTCGATCGTCGACGGTGCGCGCATCGTCGTGAGCGGGTCGGATCGGCGGGTCGCCTGGTCCGCCGTCGCCTGCTTCGCGCGGGCGCGGGTCGAGGCCGTCAGCAGCAGCGTGAAGCTCGGCTTCGTCGCGGACGCAACGGCGTTCGCGTATCCGCGCTTGACGCCGAGCTCCGAGTGGGACATCGCGGCGGGCCATGCGATACTCGCCGAAGCCGGCGGCCGCGTCATCGGTCCCGATGGCCGCGACCTCACCTACAATAAGATCGATCCGCTCAACCCGGCGTTCGTCGCCACCGGCGTACCGGCCGTCGCAGCGGAGTTGACCGCTATTCTGACTGCCATGCGCACCGAGTGAGTGAACAGCGAGCCGGCTCGCTCACATTGGCAGCGCTTCGTCCGAAGACGTACCGGACGTGGACCTGCGGGAGGCCACCGTGATCGCCGAGCGCATTCGCGCGACCATCGCCGCTACGGTGATCTTCGCCGGCGGGACCGACGTCCAGGTTACCTCGAGTTTCGGCGTCGCCGCGTTCGATTCGAACTTCGCTACGCTCGATCGCGCGCTAAGCCGCGCCGATCATGCGCTCTATGCGGCGAAATCCGCTGGCCGGAATCGCGTCTACGCGGCGAACGGCAGCTCACCGCACCTGGTAACGTAATCGGCGGGACGGACCCAGTGCGTTTCTCGCGCAACGGCACGCGGTCTTATTGATGGTGGTTTTCGCGCTCGGACGGTTTTGCGTGCGGTTTGGGATTGCGCGCCGGGTGGTTCACGTTGGGCGGCGCCGCATGCGCAGCCTCTGCTTTCGGGGCGCGTGCTTCGTGCGGCATCGGCGGGATCGTGCGCGGTGCACGATACGTAGCGGTGCCTGCCGGCTGGTGATACGCCGCGGCCGGCGCATACGCACGATTGTTCGGGATCGGCGCGCCTTCGTGCGTTATCGCCGACGGAGTTTGGTCCTCGATCTTGTCCGCTGGTACGTGGCGGAAGCCGGTTCCGCCCGCACCGGTTTCGCGGGCCGCCGCGTTTTCCGTCGGATGCGCGGTCGTATAGCGCCGCGTGCTCGCCGTCGCGTCCGGCAGGCCGGCGGAATGCGCCGGCATCCGGCCGACGCCGGGATTGACCGCCGGCTCGAGCGGCGTCGTCGCGGCATCTTTGAAGTGCAGCGGCGTGATCGCCGTATGGGCCGCCGTCGCGAATGCGACGCGCTGTGCGCCGAACGGCGTGCGGTGAACGACCGCGGGTTTGCCCGCGAACGCCCCGGCGTGCAACTCGGGGCGCACGGCGATCGCCGGAACGGCGGCGCCGCTGAAGCGCAAATTCGACGCCGTCGGCACGACCGGGATCGCGCCGCGGAACACGCGCGCTTCACGCAATTGCGGCGCCGTCACCGCGACGTTGTGGTTGAAGTTGCCCTGCAAAAAGCTTTGCGACGACACGCTGGAGACCGCGTTGTACTGCACGTTGCGGTACACGTTAATGTTGGTCACGTTGGTCACGTTCGTCACGTTGGTGGTATTGACGATCGTCGGGCCGGCCGCCCCGTACCGGTCACCCCACCAGGGATGATACGGCTCGGACGGCGCGAGCGGAACCCAGCCGATCTGGCCGAACGCATTGCCGCCGGCAAAGCCCAGCGCGAAGCCCGCGCCGGCGCCGAATCCGATGAAGGCGACGAGCGCCGGGCGCCAGGGCACGACGACGTGCGGCTGCGGCGGATACCAGCACCAGCCGTAGGTCGGACTGTTGTACCAACTGCCGTAGTGATACGGCGCCCAGCCCCACGGTTCGGCCGCTAGCCACGTCCAGCCGAAGCCGTCTTCCCAGACCCAGCGGCCGTCGCGGTACGGCGCCCAGTCCGGACCGACCGCGGCCGGCACCCAGACGTTGCCGTACGAACCGTCGAACACCCAACGGCCGTCGGCGGCGAGGTCTTCGAGGCCGCCGATTTGCGGGTTCACGAACGCGGCATCGGCGCGCACGGCCGCGAGCGCGCGGTCGCGGTCGCGGTTGAAGCGGTCGAAGTCGTCGGGCGCGACGGCCGCCTCGATGCGAATCTCCGGATTCGCCGGGTCGCCGTCGGCAACGACGGTGCTGCCGGGCAGCAGATCTTGCCGGCTCTGCGGGGTGATGATCGTCGCGTCACCCGCACGCACCGTTACGAGCGTCGCGCCGGCGGGAGTGACGCTGACGCGATAGCTGCCGCTCTGTCGCGGCTGGATGCTGACCGACGGCGTGTCGATTTCACTCGAACCATCGCCGTTCGCCAGGTGCAATTCCAGCGTGCCGGCGGCGAGTTGAACGCTGCGGTTGCCCGGGTCGAGATGGGTGAAGCGTATCTGCGCGTCTTGATCGAGGCGCACCGCAGCGTAGCCGTCGATTTGTATTTCGCTGCGCGACGCGTCGCCGGTCGTTACATAGTCGCCGCCCAGCAAGGGCGTGTTGGGAACCGCGGCGAGCGAATCGGCCGAATCGCCGCGCTGTACGGCGACATTGCCGTCGATGAGACCGATGCGGGCGACGCCGGTCCCTTCGGTGGCGACCGAATCGTTCGAATCATCTTGCGCCGCGCCTGCGAGCGGCGCGATGAGTGCAAAGGTCACGGCGACCGCACCGATAACCGGAACGGCTCGCCGAAAAAAGGATTGCATGAGGCCTGCCTCTTCGAGCGATGTACCCGGCAAACGATCAGCCGGGCGAAGGCAGTTCCCCGCTCAGCGGCCGCCTGGCGCTTCTGAACGAAACTCCAATCTCCGCTTCATTTTCCCGTCACTCTCGTTTGCCCGTGCTCACTCTCGTTTGCCCGTGCTTTACGCTCGCTGCCGGACGCGCAACGGCGCCGTGTTTTGATTCGAGCGAAGCCGCGCGCCGCGGCGGGAGCCGTCGTTTTAGTGCTGCGGGCGTCCTTGCGTGAAGAGTGCGCGCATCTGCTCGCGATCCAGATCGAGGGTAAGCAATGCGAAGCCGGCATCATTGCGCATGCTCCGAAAGCCGCGCCCTCTTTCGGCGCTTTGAGGCGGCGGCCCGCTCGAAGAACTCGGCCCGGAGACTGGACCTGCTTCGCCCGCGGGTTCGCCGCCCGCGCCCGGTCCGCCGCCGCCCGGTCCGGGGGGGCCGCCCATGCCGGGACCGCCGCCGGCGGCGGCGGCGCGAATGTCGTTCATCATCGCGTCGCGCGCGGCGAGCACGGCCTGGGATTCTTGGGGCGTGAGAATCGCATCGATCTGCTGCGCCGCGGTGCGTGCATCGCCGAGCTGTCCGGCTTTTACCCGATTCACGACGGCCGCGACCTGCGCTCGGTGATCGTCGCTCAGCGCGGCGGCGGCACGCGTTCGCGCGGCGTCACGAACCGCTTCGATCTTTTGCAGCATTTCGCGCGGCGGCCCGTCCGCTGAATCGCTGGGCGGCTGCTGCGCGAGCGCCGGAACGCAAGTGAGCGCACACAAAATCAATGCTGCGGCCAACCGTTTCATCGCAGTAGCGTAGCGCAAGTTGCTGTGTGTCGCCTTAAGCGTCGCGGCGCGGCGCAGCAGCCGGAGCGCCGGCGGCCGAGAACGCGTGGCAGATCCCGTCGAGCGCGGCGCCGATCGCAAGCGCTTCCGCCGGCGGCGCCGACGCAGCGTTCTTTCCCGGTGCGGCGTGATTGGCCACCGCCCGGCGGGTGAGGCCGATCGCGCGCCGGATACGCGCGCGCTGCGTGTCATGGGGCACACCGCCGGCGCCGAACCTGCGCGCATGCCCGCCGACCTCGCGCGCGGTTCGAATCCAGCGCGCCGGATGATTCGCGTCCGCACGCGCAGCGAACAGCCGGCGATGCCATTCGGCCGGCATTGCAACGGAATCGAGTTCCGCCAGGCGATGTTCGAGGATTGCCAGCCGTTCGGATTGTTGCGGATCGGTGTGGGCGTGCGAGACGAACTCGTCGAGCGCGCTCAACGCGTCCGCTAGACGCCGGCGAATGACGGCCTCGGTCCGGATCGGGAACACGAACCAGGCGGCACCGACGGCGCACAGAGCGCCGGCCAAAATTGCTTCGAGCCGCAATCCAAGCACGGCCGGCGTCAGGCTGTTCGCGGGCGCCGCCAGCAGCGCGAGGATGAGCGTCATCGCACCGGCCCAGTAGGCGTAGCTCACCTCGCGCAGCGCCAGTCCGGCGTACAGCACGGCGAAGATCGCGCAGCCGCCGAGGAAGCCGCCGGGATGCGGTACGCGCAGCAAAACGGCCGCCGCGAGCGTGCCCGCCGCGGCGCCGCCCAGCCGCATCACGCCTTTGCACAGCGCATCGCCGCGACCGCGCGCGCCGCTGCACACGATGAACGCGGTGAACACGAGCCACCCCCAATGAGCGGGAAAAGCGATGAATCCCAGCCCGAATGCCGCACCCACCGCGACCGCCATCTGTAGCGCCAGCCGGGCAGTTGCCGTCAGGCCGCCCCGCGCGCGGCGCTCGGCCACAGGAACGGGCGGCGGCAGCGGCGTTGCCGCCGCGGCGCCGTGCCAGGCGCCGCTCAGCGTCCGAATCGCGGTCGCGTATGCGAGCGCGATGAGGCCCGCTATCAGCGTGATGGCCAGCTGCGCGAACGAGCCGCCCGGCGCGACCGCCGGCGGCGGAACGACGATCATCGCGATCAGCGGCAGGGCGATGAGCGCGCCGGCCACTCGACCACGCGCGCCGAAATCGCGCAGATAGACGCTGAGCGCGATGGCGGCTGTGAACGCGAAGGCGCCCAACACCGGCTGCAACTGCAGCAGCCGCCCAACGAGAGCGGCGGCCGGCGCGACGCAGCCGATGGCCAGCGCGTGGCGCAGCGGATGCGCGTCGCGCCCCGCTTTGCGGCGGCGCGAAAGCGAGATGGCCATGAGGGCGGCGAGGATCGCGGGCTGCTCGTCGAGCCCGCGCCAGCGGCATAACGCTGCGACGGTCAGGAAACTCGCCGCCACGGCGGCGAGCGTCAGCGCGGCCGAGTCCGCCGCTCGCCTGAGGGGCGAGCGCGCCGGCAGGCTTTCGCGCGTCGGCTGCGGCCGTTCGTTCGCGGGCGTCGACGTGATCACAGATGAGCGCGGCCTCCGTCAGAATCTTCTTCTCCGGGCGCAAGCAACTCCGCTATCGTCCTAACGCGACGAACGCGACTGCGATTTTCCCCGCGGCTAACTGCCCATTTCGCAATGCGGGTCCGAGCGCAAGGAGCGGGGTTATGATCGAGCGGTTGCGCCAAACTGCGCCGGCTCGCCGCCGGGCAGACCGTTCGTCGGCCGTGGGCCCGAGCCGTCGTCGTCGTGTTCCCGTTTGCCCGCCAGCGCCACGTAGACCACCGGAACGAGCAGCAGCGTCAGCAGCAGTGAACTGGCCAGTCCGCCGATCACGACGGTTCCCAGCGAGCGTTCCGCCTGCGCGCCGGGATCGAGCACGAGCGCGAGCGGCAGCATGCCGGCGATCATCGCGATCGTGGTCATCATGATCGGCCGGAACCGCTCGCGGGTCGCTTCGCGCATCGCCGCGACCCGGTCGAGCCCCGCACGCCGCCGCATATTCGCGAAGTCGACGAGTAAAATGCCGTTCTTGGTCACCAAGCCGATAAGCAGCACGGCGCCGATGAGCGAGAAGAGGTTGAGCGTCTGATGCGTGAGCGCAAGTGAGCCCAGCGCGCCGACGACCGCGACCGGCACGGCGAACATAATGATGAACGGCGTGCGATAACTATTATAGAGCGCGACCATCAATAGATAGACGAGCGCGACCGAAAGCAGCAGCGCGATCGACATGCCGCTCACGGTCGAACCGACCTGTTCGGCGTTTCCGCCGGCCGACGGCCCGACCGTGACCGTGGCCGGCAAGTGCAGGTCGGTCAGCCGGCGCGCAAAATCGCGCTGCACGTTCGAGAGCACCGCACCGGACGCCAGGTTCGCTCCGATGTACACCACGTTCTGCCGGTTGATGCGCAGGATCTCCGGGGGCGCCGGGTCCTCGACGAGATGAGCGATGTCGCCGACCCGCACGATCGAGCCGGCCGACGAGCGGATCGGAATCGATTCGATCGCTCCGAGCGACGTTTGATCGGGCAGCGGATAGGTCACGAGGACGTTCTTGAGACCGTCTTCGCCGGTGAATTGCGTCGCGAGATCGCCGGCGAAGGCCGCGCGGATCGCAGTCGATGCGGTACCGACGCTGGTGTTGAGCGCGCGCGCGCGGTCGCGATCGAAGGTGACTTCGATTTGCGGGGCGTTCGCGCTCGAGGATGAGGTAACGTCGATCGCGCCGGGCGTCGCCGCGAGCGCCGCCGCGATGCGGTTGGCGTAGGGTTCGGGCGCGCCGTCCAAACTCGAGACCACTTCGTCGATGGGCTGCGCGTTGCCGCCCGAGATGTCGGTGGCCGGGACCGCGACGACATGTGCCGTCGGCACCGCTTTTTGCGCTTGGCTCTGAAACTGGGTGGCCCAGTACGCGGTCGAGTGCGCCCGGTGATCGTTGAGGTAGACGTCGATCTGGCCGATCGCGCCGTTGTCGATGTAGCCCGATAGTTGGCCGAGATACGCGCCGGCGGTGGCCGCTTCGGTCCGCACGTCGGTCGACGCATCGACGATCCGCTCCATGGCGAGCGTGCCGCGGCGGGTCGTGTCCAGCGGCGTACCGGGCGGATAGGTGATCGTTACGAAGAGTTCGCCGCGATCGACGGGCGGGATGTACTCGAAGCCGACGAGGCCCAGCGGAATGAGCAGCACCGCGAGCAGCAGCGAAACGAACGACACGATCGCGACGAGCCGGCCGTTGCGCAATCCCCAGGTTAAGATGCGCCCGACGTACGCTTCACGGAGGCCCTCGAAGCGGCGCGTGAAGGCCTCGATGATGCCCCACGGTTTCCACGTCGAGAGCAGCGCCCAGCGGCCGGCCAAGGTCGGCGTCACGGTGAACGAAACGAACAGCGACGTGAGCGTCGCGACGGTTACGACCAACCCGAATTCGCGCAAGAACAGCCCGACGGACCCGGGCAGAAACGAGATCGGCAGAAAGACCACGACGTCGACAAGCGTGATCACGATCGCCGCGACGCCGATCTCGGCGCGGCCGTTGATCGCCGCGACCGCCGGCGCCTCGCCGTTGTGATAGTGCCGCTCGACGTTTTCGAGCACCACGATCGAGTCGTCGACGAGGATGCCGATGATGAGCGTCATCGCCAGCAGCGATACGGTGTCGAGCGTGAAGTGGGCCAGCTTCATCGCCGCGAGCGTGACGAGCAGCGACGACGGGATCGCGATGAGCACGACGACCGCGTTGCGCCACGAGCGCAGGAAGAAGAGCATCACGATGCCGGTGAAGATCACCGCTTCGATTAGGGTGCGGCCGACGCCGACGAGCTGCTGCTGGGTGTACGTCGCCTGCACGTTGAGGACCGAGAATTCGACGTTCGGATACGTTCGCTGCAACTCGGGCAGCGCGGCGAGAACCGCCTGCGAGGTGACGACTTCGCTGGTTCCCGACGACTTTTGGATGTCCAGCGTGACCGACGGGATACCGTCCGAGTAGGCGAAAACGCGCTGCGTTTCGAACGTATCGGTGACATCGGCGACGTCGCCGACGCGCAAGAGACGCGGCGACGTCGAGAAGACGTTTGTCGTTCCGGTACTGGCGCCGCCGCTGCCGTTGCTCAGCAACAAATCGGCGACGGTCGCCACGTTTTGGATGTCGCCGCGCACGTCGAGATTCGTTTCGCGGTTCGGCGAATAGAGGATGCCACCGGGTGCACGAACGTTATTGCTGGTAATGGTGCTCACGATGTCGGTGAGCGTGAAACCGGACGAAGAGAGCTTGCGCGGATCGACGTTAACTTGAATGGAGGGCGTGACGGTCCCGTTCTCGACGACGTACGAAACGCCCGGAACTTGTTCGAGCGAGGGCACGATCTTATTGATCGTGAGCGACGACAGATCGCCGACGCTCAGCGAACGCGAGCGCAACACCAGCGAGACGACCACGGCTTCGCTGGGATTGTAGAGCGAGATTTGGGGTGCGGTGATGTCGTTGGGCAGCGAGTGCAGCGCGTTCTGCACGCGGCCCTGCACTTGGACCAGATCGTTGTTCTGATCGGAGCTGAGCTGGAAAACCGCGACGATCGAGGCGGCCCCGGGCTGAATCGAGGTCTGGAGGTAGTCGAGGTTCGGCGCGCCCGCGAGCTGGTCTTCGAGCGGACGCACGATCGCGTCGCGCATCTCGGTCGTCGAGGCTCCCGGATAACTGAGCAGCACTTGCACCGACGGCACGTCGGTGCTGGGAAATTGCTGCTGCACGAGCGACAAGCCGGCGATCGAGCCGGCTAGGAGCACTAGGGCGATGAAGACGGTGACGAGCGTGGGCCGCTCGACGAAGAGCCGGGTGAGCGACATCTAGCGCGACTCCAGCGGCTGCGCCACGTCGCCCGCGTCGCCCGCCGCGGCCACGAGCTTCTTCGCCGGCGGTCCCGGTGCGATCCACAAGTACACGACGGGCACCAGCACGAGCGTGAGTACCAGCGAACTCGTGAGGCCGCCGATCA
>PLAE01000073.1 GCA_003134035.1 Candidatus Velthaea versatilis | reverse complement strand
GGAAGCGGGCACGCTCGGTCTTCTTGTCGTCGGTCAGCACGATTTCGCAGTTGCGCGACATGACCACCGGCACGCCCTGGCTGTTCTGCACCACGTTACGGTTTTTCACCGAAGCGATGCCTTCGTGCGAGGCTTCCACGCTGGACTGTTCGGCGCCGCGCTGTGCCGCGCCGCCGAGAACGTGCGCCTCGTCGTGAGTGTCGAGGAACATTCGCTCATCGGCGGCCTGGGGAGCGCCGTGGCCGAGATGTTCGCCGATGCCGGCATCGCGACGCCGCTGCTCGCGGCCGCGTTCGCCAACTTGCGCGTATACGATGCGCGCGTCACCGCCAAATCGGCTGCGGCTTGCGGCGACGCCGCAAACGCCACGGATTCGGCGCAGCCGAATCCTGCTATGCGGGGTGCGGCGCCCGAACGATGACGACCGGCACGTCGCTGGAGTACACCACCGCTGCGGTCACGCTGCCTTCGACGAGCCGCGGAATACCCTCGCGCATGTGCGTCGCCATCACGATCGAGTCGCAGTCGTGAACGTCGGCGTTGTGGACGATTGCATCCGAGATCGCCGTGGTGCGCGGGAGCAGCAGTTCGGTGGACGGCACACCGGCCGCCGCGGCATCCGCTTGGGCACGATCGAGCGCGGCCCGGCCCTCGCTCCGGTCGCGGTCGGGCTCGATGCAGCAGAAAATCAGCGCCGAACGGAAACCGCGGGCCAGCGCGATCGCGTACGTCACGCCGAGGTGCGAGAGCTCGTCGTCGACGATCGGGACGAGAATCCGCCGGTTGAGCTTGCCGCGCGCGGGCCGGCGCACCACACACAGCGGGATGGTGGTCTCGCGCAGCACCTCGCCGACTAGGCTGCGGATGAACGGCCGCAGGATGCCGATGCGCGGCTCCAGCCCGAGCATGATGAGTCCGGCACGTTGCTCGCGAGCGAACGCCACGACGCCGCGCGCGGGTTCGTCCTGTAGAATCTTGCCGCTCGCGCGCGATACGCCGCCGGCCTGCGCGCGAGCCAGCGCGTCGTCGAGGAATCCGCGACCGAGTTGCTCGGCCATCGCGGCAAAACACGATCCGCCAAGCCCGTCGGCATTGAGTGCGGGGTCGATCGTCACACAGAACGCCAGTTCGTCGGCGTCCTCGCGCGCCACCGTGATGCTGGCGCCGATGGCGTACTGCGACGTTGCGGTGCCGTCGACGATTGCGACGATGCGCTCAAACATTGGCTGGAGGCGCCGCGGGCTTCTGGACTTTGGCGAGGAAGACGATCGGCACGACGGCGAGCACGATGAAGGCCAAGAGCAGCATCACCCAGGCGTACGCCAGCGTTTGCGCCTGCTGGGCGGCGAGCGCCGCTAAGCCGCCCGCGTTGCCGTGATGCATTTGCACGTAGCGGTCGATGGCCGCATGCCCGAGCGACAGATTGCCGGCGATCGCCGAGCGGAACGTGGCCGCGCGGTGGTCGAGCACGGCCTGCATCCCGCCGGTGGCGAGCATTGATCCGATCGGCGACGAGAGTTTATAGATTGAAACGCCCGCCGCGAGCAGCGGCAGCGGCATGCTGCCGATCACCAGCGCCCCCATCGGCTGATTCATCATGCCGAAAAATAGTCCGAAGAACAACGATATCCCCACGAAGGCGCTAAAATCCGCCGTCGTCGTCATCGTGCGCGCGAAAGCACCCAACCCCAGCGCCGTCCCGAGCACGCCGATCACGACCACCGCGCGAATGTCGAAGCGGCGCGCCGTAATGAGGAAAAATGCTGTCGGAACACCGACGGCGTAGGTGACGACGCGCACGAGCACGAGCGCACCGGCGTCGGTCGGCGTCGCGCCCACGGAAGCCTGCAGATAGCCGACGAAGATCGTCACCGAGTAGCCGACCGCGCCGATCGCGCTATTGATCGCTGCGCCGACCGCCAAGTTGCGGTGCGCGGCGAACATCCGAAAGTCGACGTGCGGTTCGCGGGTAACGAACAGCTCGTAGGCCACAAAGCACGGCAGCGCGACGGCGAACACCAGCGCGCCGAGCACGATGGTCGGATCGTCGAACCAGTTGCGCCGTTCACCTTCGTTGGCCAAAAATTGCAGCGCGCCGAACGAAATGATCGAGAGCGCGACGCCCGGCGCGTCGAAGCGCAGATCGGGCTGCGGCCGGTCGGGTGCGTTGACCGCCAGGCCGATTACCGCAGCGGTAGCCAGCGTTGCGAGCGCGCCCGGGATGAACACCGCGCTGCCGCCGTACGCGTCGGCAACGTATCCGCCGATCACCGTCCCCAGCGTCGAGCCGCTCAGGGACACGAGCACGAACGCGGGCGGCGCGTATTTGAGCGCCCGCAGCGGCAGCGAGGTGAAAAAAAGCAGCGCCGCCGGCACGAAGACGCAGCCGATGAACGCGCCCTGCACGAAACGCAGCACCAGAAAAAGATGATAGTCCGACGTGATCGCCAACAGCAGCGACGTCGTCGAAAAGCCGAGCAACGCAGCGATTAACAGGCGCTTGCGGCCGACCCTCGCCATCATCCACGGGCTGAGCAGAACGAACGCGTAGTACGCCGCATTGAACGCCGTGATGAACCACGACGCTTCATCCGGCGACGCGGCCGTGACGCTCTGCAGATAGGGAAGCCCGGTGCTGACGATCGACGACGCGGTCTGATCGACGAGGATCGACAGCACGGCCGATACCACGATCGCGACACCGCGCAGACCTGGCTGTGGGCGCGGCGTAACGTCTGGAACCGCCAACCGTTGCGCCGGCACTGTCGCGGTCGCTGGCTGCGCCGTCGCCGTCACCCCCACGCGTGCACCACATTGGCCGAGTTGCTCACTGTTCCGCCGGAAAGCAACCGAAGACCCCACATGTCGTGCAAAAGGCTCAACGAGAATCGTTTCGTGCAGTGCTGACCAAGCTAGACTACTCGATCACCGCGGTTCGACGGGTTGCGGTCTTTCCGCTAGGGGGCAAGCGTACCTAGGAGAGAGCAAGCGTGACCGCGCGGAGCAACTTATCCGCGGCGAGTACCTCAAGCGGCGAGTCTGAGCGTGCCTTGTCCAGAACGATCGTACCGATTTCGGCGATGAGGCCGTGGTCTTCGGCGAAGCCGATGAATTCGTGCGGCCCCAGGAGTCCGCGCGTCGGGTGCATCCAACGCACGAGCGCTTCGGCGCCGATGATTTCGCGCGAGGCAAGCCTGATGATCGGCGGCTATTCTCGGATAAATCGGTTCCCGCCGCTCCCCGAGAGTGCAGGCAAGCGCAAACTTTTCAAAAAAATTTTGTGCTGCCGGGCAAGCGGTTCCCTTAACGAAGACCAGGGTTTCGTGCGCGATCGTAGCGTAACAATCGCCTGCTAAATCCGTTCAGTGGAGGAGCCGATGTGTTGTAGGCGAGCACCAAAACGGCTTCGGATCACGAGCGATCACGGTTCATTGTTCAGCTCGTTCTAGCATGCCACGGTGAAGGCCACCGCTTCGCCTGTCGGCGAAGCCGAAGACCGTTTATCGATACCGCTCTACACCAGGGATTGAGGCTATGGCACCTGCACCGCAAATCGCTTATTTCTCGATGGAAATCGCACTCGACGAGCGGTTTTCGACGTATAGCGGGGGTCTCGGCATCCTCGCGGGCGACACGCTTCGGTCGGCGGCCGATCTTGGTCTGCCGATGGTCGCAGTAACGCTCGCGTATCCCAATGGCTACTTCCGTCAAACGATCGACGCGAACGGCGCCCAGCACGAGTCGCCCGACACCTGGTCGCCGGCGAAGCTGCTCAAACCCGTCGTCTCGCGCGTCCACGTCGAGATCGAAGGCCGCACGGTTCGAATCGCGGCCTGGCGCTTCGACGTCGTGGGCGTCAATCACGATATCGTGCCGGCGTACTTACTCGATACCGATCTCGAAGAGAACGCGCCCGAAGACCGATTGATCACCGCGACGCTCTACGGCGGCGACGCGCGCTACCGGCTCGCACAGGAGATCGTGCTCGGCATCGGCGGCGGCCGGATGCTCGAAGCGCTCGGGTATCGTTCGATCGACACCTATCACATGAACGAAGGCCACGCCGCGCTCGTGGCGCTCGAGCTGCTCGAACGCACGCCGGGCGCGGCGCGCGAATCGCTCGATCCGGTCAAGCCGCACTGCGTGTTCACCACGCATACCCCGATGCCCGCCGGGCACGACCGCTTCGACACCGCGCTGCTCGCAAGCGTGCTCGGGCCCGAGCCAACGCAGCGCCTGCGGCGCCTTGGGCTCATCGAAGACGGCACGCTCAACATGACGCATCTCGCGCTCCGGGCGTCGCGCTTCGTCAACGCCGTCGCGATGCGCCACGGCGAAGTCTCGCGTGACATGTTCCCGGGCTACGACATCGCGGCGATCACCAACGGCGTTCATGCCGCGACCTGGGTCGCGCCGCCGTTCGCCCGGCTCTTCGACCGCGCGATGCCGCAATGGCGTCGCGACAATTATCAGCTGCGGCATGCCGTCGGCCTTCGCGTCGAAGAGCTACAGGCCGCACACGCCGAAGCCAAAGCGGCGCTGTTCGCCGAGATCCACGAGCGCACCGGCGTGCGGTTAGCACCCGACGTGCTCACGCTGGGCTTCGCCCGCCGCGCGACCGCCTACAAGCGCGCCGACTGGCTCTTTCACGACCCGGCGCGGCTGCGCGCGCTGTGCGCGAAAATCGGCCGCATTCAGGTCGTCTACGGCGGTAAGGCCCACCCGCACGACGAGCCCGGCAAAGCCGGCATCCGCCATGTGCACGAAGCGCGCGCCGCGCTGCACGACGTCCTCGACGTCGTCTACGTCCCCAACTACGACATGGCGCTGGCAAAGTACATCATCTCGGGCGTCGACGTTTGGCTCAACAACCCGCAGCCGCCGCTCGAAGCGTCCGGAACGAGCGGGATGAAGGCCGCGCTCAACGGCATTCCGAGTCTGAGCGTGCTCGACGGCTGGTGGGTCGAGGGCTGCATCGAGGATCGCACCGGCTGGGCGATCGACGAGTTGCGCGACGAGAGCATTTACGAAAAGATCGAACATCTCGCGGCGCAGTTGGCGTCCGCGCCGTACGCATACGGCGAAATTATGCGCTACGCGATCTCGGCGAACGGCTCGTTCTTCAACACGCAGCGCATGGTCCAGCAATATGCGCGGCTGGCCTATACGCCGCACCCGTCGACCGGTCTGCTCCCCCAACCCGTGCTTCCGGCGGCGGCCCTCCGCTAATGATCACGCTCGAGGCTCCCTACGCCCCTGCGCTCGACGAGAGCGCGCACGCGTTCATCGCGACGTTCATCGGGCACGTTACAACGATCGTGGGCAATGATCGGAGCCGCATGTCGACGATCGCACGTGTCAACGTGCTCCTTCTCGCGGCGTTGGGAGGCGGCGCCGCCGTCGGCGCGTGGAGCATGCTGCACCGGGCGATCGTCGAGATCGTCCCGGATAACAATGTCGCGGGCAACGCTCGGCGTGCGTATGACTATTTGCAGTCATTCATCAGGGAGAACGGGGACCTCGCCCATGATTGACCAGCGCGCTCTCCCCGAGCGCGCGGGTTGTACCGTCGAGGTCTACGCTAGCCGCGAATGCCGGCCGACTGACGGCCGCGGCCCTCGCGTGAGCGATCGAGCGCGCCTCGAAATCTTCGGGCGATCGGCGGACCGCCCGATCAAGCTCGTATCGCGGGCAACGCCGGTCCTGCGCTAATCGAGAATCAAAGAATGAATACGGCTCTCGTTTCCGCGCTGTCAGCCCTTGCTGGGTCGGTCGTCGGCGGCCTGACCTCGGGCGCGACGACTTGGCTGAGCCATCGATATCAAGCGAAGGCCGGATATCGACTACACAACTTGACGCAGCGAGAAGACCTCTATCGAGACTTTGTCGTTGCGGCATCGGAGACGTACGGCAGTTCGATGGTGAACAGCGAGCCGCAAATTCATGAAGTTGTCGTCCTTTACGGTATGATCAGCCGCATGCGCATCCTGTCGAATCCATGTGTGGTTGAATGTGCTGAACAAACGGTGAACTCGATAATCGATGCGTATTTCGCGCCGAAAAAATCGTTGCTCGACATGCGCGAACTCATGCTGACCGGTCGAGCGATTGATCCGCTGAAAAATTTCAGCGAAACGTCACGCGCCGAGTTGAGCGTGTTGTAAGAAGGAGCGCCGAACGAAACTCGCGGCGCGAGCGAAACGGACTCGGTCCGGCGCCGGGTTCGTACCGGCGCCGGACCGCAGCGTTCGTCGGCAAATTAGCTCGTGTGGTGAACCTCACCCAGTCCGTAAACCGGTGTCGCCAGGCCTTCCATGCGCGCTTTGAGCTGCAGCGCCAAATAGAGCGAATAGTGGCGCGATTGGTGCAGGTTACCGCCGTGGAACCACAGCGCTTCTTGGCGCGTCGGTTTCCACATGTTGCGCAGCTCGCCTTCCCACGGCCCGGGATCCTTTTTTGTTCCCGAGCCGAGGCCCCAGCATTTGCCGACCTTGTCGGCGACTTCTTGTGAGATGAGCTTCGCGGCCCAGCCGTTCATCGAACCGTATCCGGTCGCATACACGATGAGATCGGCCGGCAATTCGCTGCCGTCGCTGAGCAGCACGCCGTGTTCTTGGATCTCGACCACACCGACGCCGCTCTTGAGCTTGATCTTGCCGTCGGCGACCAGATCCGACGCGCCAACGTCGATGTAGTAGCCCGAGCCGCGACGCAGATACTTCATGAAAAGGCCCGAATCGTCGTCGCCCCAGTCGAGCAGGAAACCGGCCTTTTCGAGCCGCGCGTAAAAGTCGGCGTCGCGCTGGGCAATCTCGGCATAGGCCGGTTTGTGAAAGTCCGCCATGATACCGAACGGCACGGATGCGAAGATGAGATCGGCTTTCTCGGTCGTCACGCCGGCGGCCACGGCATCTTCGGAGTAGAGCGGGCGCAGCGTCACGTCCATGAGCGTCTCGGACTTGACGACGTGGGTCGACGAGCGCTGCACCATGGTGACGTCGGCCCCGTGTTCCCACAGATCGGCGCAGATATCGTGCGCCGAATTGTTCGATCCGATCACGACGCACTTTTTGCCGGCGAATTCTTCGCCGCCGGGATGTTTGCTCGAATGATGCTGCACGCCGCGAAAGGTCTCGGCGCCCGGATAGCTGGGTTGGTTCGGAATGCCCGACATTCCCGTCGCCAAAATCAACTGTTTGGGATGCAGCGTCACTCGTTCGCCGTTGCGGTCGACGACGAGCGTCCATTCCTTGGTCGCTTCATCGAAGTGAGCGCTGAGGCATTCGCTCGACGACCAGTAGTTGAGCTCCATGACGCGGGTATACATCTCGAGCCAATCGCCGATCTTGTCTTTGGGCGAGAACACCGGCCAGTGGTCGGGAAACGGCAGGTAGGGCAAATGGTCGTACCACACCGGATCGTGGAGGCAGAGCGACTTGTAGCGCTTGCGCCACGCGTCGCCGGGGCGTTCGTGCTTGTCGATGATGATCGTCGGCACGCCCAAGCGTTTGAGCCGCGCACCCAGGCCGATACCGCCTTGACCGCCGCCCACGACCACGGCATACGGTTGGCGCGCGTAACCCAGTTCAGCCTCGTCCTGCGCCTTGCGTTCAAGCCACGACTTGCGGTTGGGGTCCGCGCCGTGCTCGGCACCCTTCTCGCGCGTGGGGCCCTTCTTCTCCTCGAACCCCTTGAGTTCGTAGAGCGTCGTGAGCAGCGTCCAGGCACCGTCTTCTTTGAGCCGCACGAGGCCCTTGCCGCGTCCGACGGCGGTCTCGAAGGTGAACCAGCCTTCGGTCACGCCGCCGGCCTCCGTCGCCTCACCATCGATGGCAAAACCGCTCGGGCCCGTCGGCGCCAGCGTCGCTTCAAGCAGTGCCGCAATGCCGTCGCGGCCCTCAACGGTAGTGATGTTCCAAGAAAAGGCGACCAGATCGCGCCAATAACTCGTGGCGGCGAAAAGCCCGGTCGCGGCGGCGATGTCGGCGCGCGCGAGCGCATCCTCAAACGACTTCAGCCAGGCTGTTATGCGCGCCGTCGGCGTCTGTTCGGTCGACGGCCGCTCGGGGGTCTCAAGCATCGGTACTCTCCAGTTATCCAGTCAGACGCAAGTGCTGGAAGATTATTCTGCCCTCGATGCGCGTCGCGCTTGCCGGCTTCCTCCGCGCAAGCGCGCAAAGCGGCTCTGCGGCCCGCTGCGTCCAAGAGCCGAGCATGCGCGACGACGAAACCGACCCGCCCGGTGGCGCGGACCCCGCGTACGGCGTCTATTCGTACGAAGGCATCGCGACGTTCGCGGGGCTGCCGTTCATTGCCGACACGGCCGCGCTCGAAGCGGCCAGGCCCGACGTGGCGGTCGTCGGCGCGCCGTTCGACATCTCGACGACGCATCGGCCCGGCGCGCGATTCGGACCGCGCGCGCTGCGCGCGCTCGCGTATCATCCGGGCACCTATCATCTCGATCTCGAGGTCGAAATTTTCGATGAACTGCGGGTCGTCGATTTCGGCGACGCGCACTGTCCGCACGGTATGACCGAGCGCAGCCACGCCAACATCCGCGCGCGCGTCAACAGCGTCGCGCGCCGCGGCATCATCCCCGTCATCATGGGCGGCGACCATTCGATCACGTATCCCGCGGCGACCGCCGTGGCCGATCATTACGGCTGGGGCAAGGTCGGCATCGTGCACTTCGACGCGCACGCCGATACGGCCGACGACATCGACGGCAACTACGCCTCGCACGGCACGCCGATGCGGCGTCTGATCGAAAGCGGCGCCGTGCTCGGGCGCAACTTCGTGCAGGTCGGTCTGCGCGGGTACTGGCCGCCCGCCGATGTGTTCGCCTGGATGAAAGAGCAGGGCATGCGCTGGCATCTCATGCAGGAGCTTTGGGAGCGCGGCAGCGCCGCCGTCATGGAGACCGCTGTCGCCGAAGCGATGGACGGCTGCGACGCACTGTACGTGAGCGTCGACATCGACGTGCTCGATCCGGGCTTCGCACCCGGCACGGGAACACCCGAGCCCGGCGGGATGACGCCGGCCGATTTGCTGCGCGCGGTGCGTCTGCTCGCAACCACCGCCAACGTCGTCGCACTCGACGTCGTCGAAGTCTCGCCGCCCTACGACCACGCCGAGCAAACGATCAACAACGCGCACCGCGTTATCTTCGAGATGCTCGCGGGCATCGCATGGAAACGCCGGCGGACCGCAGGCTAACCCCAGGCGCATGATGTCGCGCGGCCGTGGCGACCGCGTACGGGCCGTTGTGATAAAATACACCAAGCTGTGGAGCCGCTAGCGTCCTGAGTCATGAGTTCGCTCGTCATGGTTTCGCTCTATTCTACCTCGACCGTCTTGCGCGCCATTTCGCCGTTCGCGCTGATGTAGTTACGTGGCCATCTATCACGTGAGGTCTGCACGGAAAGACCGCAGGCTATCATAACTCACCGCAGTGACCCGCAAACGCCGCGGGCGCACGTTAGCGCGCCCGCGGCGCTTGCGCTCGGCGCACGATGCGCGGGATGACGCCGCGCGGCAAGAGGCGCACCAGAAGCGGCACGATTTGGTTGCCCGCGCCGGGAATGGCGAGGATCTTCTTCGCGTGCATGGCCTTGACGCCAAAGGCGGCGACGCTGTGCGCATCGGGCATCTTCGCGTTCTTGACCAGCGGCGATTCGGCCATGCCGGCGCGTTCTTGAAAACCCGAAGCGGTCGGTCCGGGACACAAGCAGGTGACGCTCACGCCCGTTCCGCGCACTTCTTCGGCCAACGCCTCACTGAATGAGAGCACATAGTTTTTGGTCGCGCAATAGGTCGCCATATACGGTCCGGAGATAAACGATCCGGTCGAGCCGACGTTCATGATCTCGCCGCGGCGGCGCGCGAGCATGCCGGGCAGGAGCAGCTTGGTCAACACCGTCAGCGTGACCACGTTGAGGTGCAGTTCGCCGATCTCGGCGGCGAGCTCGGTCTGCGCGAAGAGGCCAAAGGTTGCGAAGCCGGCGTTGTTGATCAGGATATCGACCGCCGGCAGCCCGCCGCGTTCGAGCTGCTCGAGTAGCCGAGCCGGGGCGTCATCGGCACTTAGGTCGAGGTCGATGGCAAGGGTGCGGACGCCATGGGCCGCTTCGAGCGTGCGCGCGAGTTCGGCCAGCTTGGAGGCATCGCGCGCGACGAGCACGCAGTCGCACCCTTCGCTCGCCAGGATGGTGGCGATCTCCCGGCCGATTCCGCCCGAGGCACCGGTGATCAAAGCTGTCGACGCCATGTCGCCGCAGCTTCACGGACCTGCGAAACCGAACCCCCCGAACCGGCGCCCCGATTGCCGCGGCCAAGCACATCGCTCAANNTCAAGCGCATCGCTCAAGTACCAGCGCTTCGCTCAAGTCCCGTCGTCCGTCGCTGAGCCGACGCATGATACGACGGCGAAACATACGCGCTGCCCAGCGTCGAACGGGCACGCATCGATCGGCAGGTTCGCAACAAAAACATCGAAACGTATGGACTCGATGAGCGTGCCGAACGAAACGCGGTGACCGGCATGGGTGAAACGCCCGCCCGGTTGGCAATCAACGCCCACGCGGTGCCGCAGATTGAGGTGCGTGTTTTCGCGAGCGGTGCGTATGCCCCGTGGCCGCGCTACGGCGGGGGCGGCGACTATGCCACGGCGGCCTTCGCCGAGGCCCGCCGGCTCATGGAAGAGTCGCGCGCCGAGAGCACGCGCCGGCGCTACGCCAAGGACTGGGCGATGTACGTCGGTTGGGTGGCGCGAGCGTACCCCGAGCGGGTCGCTCTGCCCGCGCTTCCCGCGCTCATCGGTTTGTATATCGGCGTTCTGCGCACGCAGGGTTTAGCCAAGCAAACGATCCTGGGCCGCCTGGCGGCCATCGCCTACGCGCACGAACTCGTCGGCGAACCCTCACCGCTCAAAACCGGCGACCTCTACCGGCAAATCCGCGGCTTGCGGCGCCAAGTCGACAAGCCGCGTCAGGCGCGCGAGGCCCTCGTGCGCGAGGATGCGACGATGATGCTCGAAAAATGGTCGTCACCCAGTACGCTGGGCGAGATTCGCGATCGGGCGATTTTCACGCTCGCGTGGTGCAGCGCGCTGCGCCGCTCGAACATCGCGGCGCTGCAGTACGGCGACGTCAAGCTGCTCACCGACGACATCGACGGTCAGCGCTATCTCGAAATCTTCGTCGCGCGCAGCAAGACCGATCAAGAGGGGCGCGGCCGGCGCGTGATCGTTACCCAATTGCCCGGCGAACATCCGCTGTGCGCCGTGCGCGCGCTCGAAGCCTGGCTGCGCGCCTCGAACGTCACCGGCGGCCCGCTCTTCCGCACGTTCGCGCTCGACCCCAATCCCAAGACGCGCAAGCTCACGCAGAACGGCATTGCCGGACGCGACGTCGCGCGCGCGGTCAAGCGCATCGCGTCGAGCGCGGGGATCGATCCCAGCCGCTTCGCCGCGCACTCGCTGCGCCGCGGCTTCGTGACGTCCGCCGATGCGGCAGGCGTGCGGCGATCGCTCATTCGCGAGCAGGGCGGCTGGAAAGACGACCGGATGATCAGCGTGTATACCAAAGTCGAGAACGTGCGCGAGAACGCCCTGCGCGACATGTTCGCGCGCCCCAAGCCGCGGCCCGAGTAAGCCGAAACCGGCGGCGGTCCGCCGTCGTCTACGTGCCATGACCTCCAGGCAACGCGTCTTGCGAGCAGCTCTCTTCGGCGGGAGCGTCGGCGCGCTACTCATGGACGTCACGCAATACGCCTGGGCGCAAGCATTCGAACAAGACCGGCCCAGCGACGATCAGGACGAAGAGACCGAAGCCATCACGTCGGTCGTCAAGTTCCTGACGCGCTTGGCTCCGGGCCTGTTTGGCGCAACGAACGCCGCGGCGATCGGCCGCGCGATTCACTACGTTTTCGGCGTCGGCTTCGCGGGCGCGTACTTCATCGTGCTGCCGAACCGGCGCCCGGCGTTTGTACGCGGCGCAGTCTTCGGCATGGTCCTGTGGCTGGTAAGCGATCGTCTCTTGATCCCAGCCTTGAAGCTCGGGCGGCCATGGTCGCGCTACAGCGTCACCGAACGCGCCAACGCGCTCGTTTCGCATGTGGTGTATGCGCTCGTCGTCGAGTACGCACGCCCGTCGCTCGAGGGACGCAAGCGAAGGTAAGCAATTACTCGGTAACGACGACCGCGTCGAAGCCGCACTCCTTGAGCGAGCTCATGATCGCGCCGACGTCTTCGGGCCGCTCGACTTCGACGGTCAGATCGAGCTCGGCGTGCTTGGCGGAGATGCTGCCGAACACGCGGTGATGGGCCACGTCGAGCACGTTGGCCCGCGCGGCGCTGATCGCCGTCGCGACGCTCGCGAGTTCGCCGGGCTTGTCGACCATCTGCACGCGGATGCGGATCACGCGCCCCGAGCGCATGCGATGGCGCACGATGACCGACGCGAGCATCCCCGGGTCGATGTTCCCCCCGCAGATGAGCGTGCCGACGCGCAGGCCCGCGAAGCGGCCCGGATCGGTCAGCAGCGCCGCGACTCCGGCCGCGCCGGCGCCTTCGCTGACGAGCTTCTCCTCTTCGAGCAGCGTCACGATCGCGGTTTCGATCGCGGCTTCGGAGACCGTGATGACCTCGTGGACGACGTCGCGAATCACCGCCAGCGGGAGCGCGCCCATCCGTTTGACCGCGATACCCTCGGCGATCGTCGGACCGCCGATCCCCTCAGCGGTGCCGTTGCGCGCGCACGAAATGCTCGGATAAAACGCCGACTGCACGGCGATGATTTCGACCGGGGCTTTGGCGGCCAACACCGCCAGCGTCGCGCCCGCGATCAAACCGCCGCCGCCGACGGGGACGAGCAGCACGTCGAAATCGCCGCCGTCCTCGAGCATTTCGAGCGTCGCCGTGCCTTGGCCGGCGATCACGTTCGCATCGTCGTAGGGGTGCACGATCGTCGCGCCGGTCCGTTGGGCCAGCGCGCGCGCGTACTCGGCGGCTTCGTCGAACGTATCGCCGGTCAAGACGACCGTCGCGCCGAAATCACGCGTGCGGCGGATCTTCAAAAACGGCGTGGTCTGCGGCATCACCACGGTGGTCTCGATCCCCAGCCGCGCGCCGTGATAGGCGACCGCCTGCGCGTGATTGCCGGCCGACATCGTCACCACACCCCGCCGGCGCTGCTCGGCGTCGAGCATGAGCATCGCGTTGAGCGCGCCGCGCTCCTTGTACGAACCGGTCGTCTGTCGGGTCTCGATCTTGAGCGCGACGGACGCGCCGGTGAGCGCCGAGAGCGCCCGCGAGTGGGCCGTGGGCGTTCGCTGCACGCCGGATGCGATCCGCTCGGCTGCGGCACGGACGGAGTCGGCTGATACGTTGAGGGTTGCCATGTCGAATTCCACCTGGGTTGGGCGTGGGCGACGATGCTGCCGGAGCCGACCGTGACGAGCGCTTGACAAGCGCGTAACGCTGAGGCTAACTTCGCAGTAAAGGTTTTCCTAGCCGGCAGTGCTTCGCCGGAAATAGGTTCTCTCGCCCTCCGCTTTCTTGTATGGAGAACGCGTATGACTGATCGAAACGCTACGTTTAACCGCGCCGGCTTCATCGGCCTCGGCTCGGCGTTGGCCGGGACGGCGGCTGCCGGCGGTTCGCTGCTGAGCACGGTCGCGGCGGCGGCCGCGGCGGGATCCGGCAAGTCGCTGACCGACCTAAAATTCTTGTTCATCGTCAAGACGGTGAATTCCGACTATTGGCAAACGTGCATCGCGGGTGGCAAAGCGGCGCAAGCGCAGCTCGGACTCAAAGCGCTGCAATTCACCGGTGCCAACTCCGAAGCCAACATCCAGGGTCAGATCGCGCTCGTCGAAGACGCGCTGGCCAAGAAACCCGACTTCTTGGTGCTGGCGCCGACGAGCGCCAACGCGCTCGACGCGACGATCGACAAGGTGTACAAAGCCGGGATCAAGACGATTCTGATCGACTCGGGCGCCAATACCGAGAGTTTCGATGCCTTCTTGGCGACCGACAATCACGCCGGAGGCGTCCTGGCCGCGAAAACGCTGGCCGAAGCGATCAAGAAAAAAACCGGCGCGGCTGCCGGACAGGTGGCCTACATCACGTTCTTGAGCGGCGTCGGTTCGCTCACGTTGCGCGACCAAGGCTTCCTCGACGGCATCAAAGCGTATCCGCAAATCACGGTGGTCGGGCATCAGGACGCCGGCGGCGATCAATCGCAAAAACCGATCAGCGTCGTTGCCGATTTGCTGACGCGCTTCCCGAAACTCGCCGGCGTCTTCGCCGACAACCTGTACACGCTCGAAGGCGCGGCGACCGCCTTTCGCGAGAACCACGCGGACCCCAAAAAGATTTCGCTGGTCGGCTTCGATCCGTCGACCAAACTCGTCGCCGACCTCAAAGCCGGCTCCGTCGACGGCATCATTCTTCAAGACCCCTATCAGATGGGCTTCGGGGGCGTGATGTACGGGATCGTGGCCGCGGCCGGCATCAACGTTCCCAAATTTCTCAATACCGGCGTTACCGCAGCGACGCCGGAAAACGCCGACTCCGCGCTGACGCAGGCACTGCTCAATCCGATGCAGTTGCGCCATTTCGGCTTCGGGACCGCGTGACGTAAGGGAGCGGCATGTCGCAATTGGTCACCGGCGCACCGGCTGAACGCCGCGCGCCGGGACGGTTCCAGCTAGGCTGGGACGTCGCGCTGCGCCTGGGGCTGCTGAGCATCGTCATCATCCTCGCGATCGTCTTCACGCTGACGGCGCCCGGATTTTTAAGCGCGCAAAATCTCGAGAACAACGAACGCCAAATGGCGGTCATCGGCATTCTCGCGATCGGCGAAACCTTCGTCATCATCACCGCGGGCATCGATCTGTCGGTCGGCTCGATGCTCGGGTTCAGCGGCATTCTCGCGGCGCTGGCGCTCGGGCACGGCATGCCGATCCCGCTCGCGATCGTCGGCGTTTTGGTCATCGCAACCCTGCTCGGGCTCTTTAGCGGCGTCTTGATCGATACGGCGTCGCTGCCGCCCTTCATCGTCACGCTCGGGATGCTCGGCATTCTGCGCGGCTTCACTCAGATATTCGGCAACGGCCAACAGATCGCGTTCGGCAATTCGCCGTTCACGGACTTCGCCGCCAATAATTTCTTGGGCATTCCGCAACTGTTCTGGGTGCTCGTCGTCATCGCGCTCGTGGCGGCGTACTTGCTGCACTGCACCCGGCGCGGCCGGCACGTGTTCGCGATCGGCAGCAATCTCGAAGGCGCGCGCCGCGCCGGCATCAACGTGCGCGCGATGACGTTTTTGGTCTACGGCGTGAGCGCGCTGCTCGCCGGCATCGCGGGCGTCCTGCTGACCGCCCGCCAAGCGCAAGGCGATCCCAACGCCGGCACCGGCTACGAACTCGACGCCATCGCCGCCGCCGTGCTCGGCGGCGCCAGCCTCTTCGGCGCGCGCGGATCGATTCTCGGCACGTTTTTGGGCGTGCTGCTCGTGCAGATTCTCACCAATGGACTCAACCTGCTCAACTTCGATCCGCAGGTAGCGCGCATCGCCGAGGGAGCGCTGCTCATTCTCTTCGTGTACATCGACCACTGGCGCAAACGCCGCTTGGCGACCGCGTGACGCAGGAAGCGCAAACGTCGGCCGTTCCGGTGCTCGCGGCCAGCGACGTGTCCAAGCGCTTCGGCAGCGTCGTGGCCCTGCAGCACATCGATTTCGAGGTCTATCCGGGCGAGATCGTCGCGCTCATCGGCGACAACGGCGCCGGAAAATCGACGCTCATTAAGATCCTCTCGGGCACGCTCGCGCCCGATTCCGGCACGCTGCTCATGAACGGCAAGCCGGTCAAGTTCGCCAGCCCGCGTGACGCGCGCGAAGCCGGAATCGAAACCGTCTACCAGGATCTCGCGCTGGCGCCCGATCTCGACGTTCCGGCAAATTTATTTTTGGGCCGCGAATTACGGCGCGCGGGCATCCTCGGAATGTTCGACATGCTCGACGTGCGCGCGATGCGCACCCGGGCGCAAAGCCATCTCGACACGCTGGGCGTCAAGATCAAATCGATCGATCAGCGCGTCGACACGCTCTCGGGCGGTCAGCGCCAGTCGGTCGCGGTCTCACGCTCGGTGTTCTGGGGCCGCGACGTCGTCATCATGGACGAGCCGACCGCCGCGCTGAGCGTCGCGCAGTCGGCGCTGGTCATCGAACTCATCAAACGCGTGCGCGCCGGCGGGACGCCGGTGGTGCTCATCAGTCATAACTTGCCGCACGTCTTCGAGGCCGCGGACCGGATGATCGTTTTGCGCCACGGCTCGCGCGTCGGCAGCCTCGACCCCAAGACCGCGACGATGGAACAGGCGGTGAGCTTGATGACCGGCGCGTTGGCCGCGACCGACCTGCGCGCCGCGGCCGCCGGCGAAGCCGACGACCGCGGCTGAGTTCGGTCAGCGGCGATCCGACACGGGTTTTGGCGGGTCGATACGCCGGGTTGGCGTCGCGATGTTCGGCAAGAATGCAGCGAGCAGACCGATGAGCGGCATGTATGCGCAGAGGCGATACACAGCGTCGATCCCGGCGACGTCAGCGAGCCAGCCGAGGAGTGCGGCGCCGAGCCCGGCGATCCCGAACGCGAAACCGAAAAACAATCCTGAAATCAACCCGACTTGCCCAGGCACGAGCTCTTGCGCGAACACGACGATGGCTGGGAACGCCGACGCCAGAATCACGCCAATCATCATAGTGAGCGGCAGCGTCCAAAGCAAATTGGCGTGCGGCAGCAGCAGCGCGAACGGCAGCGTCCCGACGATCGAGAACCAGATGACGTACTTGCGTCCAAAACGATCACCCAGCGGGCCGCCTATGATCGTTCCAATTGCGACCGCGGCGAGAAACGCGAACAACTGCAGCTGTGCGGCCTGCACGGAGATGCCGAATCGGTCGATCAAGTAGAACGTAAGGAAATTCGTCAGGCTAACGAGGTAAACGTACTTCGAGAAGACCAGCGCGACGAGGATCACGATGGCGCCCCGCACCTTGCCGCGCGGCACCGCCGCCGCAGCTGGCCGGCGCGCACCGGCATTGAGCCGTGCCAAGCCGTGCTGCCGATACCAAATCGCGACATTCCACAGAATCACCGTTGAAAGCAATGCCAGCAGAGCGAAGCACGCGAGGCTCGTCTGACCCCAGCGGATGACCACGAGCGCCGCGGCAAGCGGCCCGATCGCCGAGCCGGCGTTCCCGCCGACCTGGAAAATCGACTGCGAAAGTCCGTGCCGATCGCCCGCTGCCGCCATGCGTGCAACGCGCGACGCCTCAGGGTGAAAGACGGACGATCCCACGCCGAGGAGACTTGCGCCGGCGAGCAGCACGCCGTACTGGTGAGAAATCGAAATCACCACGAGGCCAGTAAGCGTGAACAGGGTCCCCACCGGTAGCGCAAACGGCTTAGGACGCTTGTCAGCATAGGCACCGATGAGCGGTTGGAGAATCGACGCCGTCACTTGGTAGACGAGCGTCACCAAACCGATTTGCGTAAAAGACAGGCCAAGTCCCATCTTGAGATTCGGATAGACCGCCGGCAACAGCGACTGCAGCATGTCATTGATGAAATGGCAGAGACTGATCGCCAAGATGATGCCAAAGGCCGTATCGACTCGCGCCGGAGCGGGTCGGGTCGTTTGGACAAGCGATTCGTTCAAGGCGGTGGGCTCCAAAGATCGTCGGTCAGGAGTGTGTCGGGTTTACCCGACACGGCGGCGCAGCCGCAAACGCGACGGACCGACGAAGTCGGTACTTGAGGGTAGGGCTTTTCTGCGCTGTCCCGCATTCCGATTTGGGTCAAAGAGTTTCGCGATTGGGACACCCTTGATCAACGTCGATTTGACTGCATACGAGGACGTGCCGCGGCCGCTGGTCGCAATCGGCAGCGATTACCCGGCTTCGTATGAACTCGACTGGCATCGGCACCGCCGCGGCCAGCTGCTCTACGCGGCAAAGGGCGTCGTTGCGGTCCGCACGCCCCAGGGTGCCTGGGTCGCGCCGCCCGAGCGGGCGGTTTGGATACCGGGCGGCGTTGCGCACTCCGTGAAGATGGTTGGGGCCGTGAGCACGCGCAGCGTCCTCATCGAGCCGAATGTATGGAGCTCGACTGGCGATCGCTGTCTTGTGATCGAGGTCTCCGCGCTCTTGCGAAGCTTACTCGTCGCCGCCAGCGCGATCGAACCGGAATACCAGGTTGCCGGCCGCGACGGTATGGTCATGGGACTGCTGGTTGCCGAACTCGCGCGCGCACCGCTGGTTCCGCTCGCCGTGCCGTTTCCGGCTAGCCCGGCTCTGGCCGCGAAATGTCATGCCTTCCTCGAGCAGCCGAGTCCGCACGATTCGATCGCCGAGTGGAGTACGGAGCTTCGCCTGGGCCGGCGCGCCTTTACGCGTGCCTTTCGGCGTGAGACCGGCATGAGTTTCGCGCAGTGGCGCCAGCGGGCGTGCCTCTTGGTGGCTATCCCGCGGTTGGGCGCCGGCGAGCCGGTAACGGCGGTCGCTCTCGACCTCGGTTACGAGAGCCCGGCCGCCTTCGCCACGATGTTCAAACGTGTGTCGGGCGTTGCACCGAGCCGTTATCACGCTCGAGCTCAGCTCGCGTAACGAAAATCAGAGCGCTGCGTCAACGTCGATGATCGGGACGCCGCGGGTGACCGTAGACGTGCGTAGTTGCTCGCGTTTGGCTGCGCGCGGTACGTCACACGTCGTCGATCGCGGGCGCGTCGGCGGTTTGCGAATCGGTATCGATGATGGGCAGCGCCGTCTCGTCGAGCTGCGGTTCTTCGGGTCGCGGCCGGTCGGCCATGCGTTCGTTGAGGTTCGCGCCGATGTCGTTGCTGCTGCGTTTGTCCATGTTCCATTCGTACCCAGATGGGCACCGGGAGGGCAGCAAGCGGCGGGCGAAGTCGGACGGGCACAAGCGAACGGAGGCCCGTAATGAATTGTCCGACGTGCCAAGCGCCGCTCATGCCCGGTGCGAAGTTCTGCGCGAATTGCGGCGCCGCCGCGCCGAGCCCGACGACGGTGGGAACGTACACCGAGCCCGTTCCCGAGGCCGGTAATCCGAAAGCGCCGATCACCATCGGCGACATGAAGATCAAAGTCGAGGGCGAGCTCGTTCCGGTCGTCGACGTCGAACTCGGCGTGCGTCAAACGATTTATTTCGAGCACCACATCCTGCTCTGGAAGCAGCCCAACGTGACGCTCGGATTCATGGGGCTGCAGAACGTCGCCAAGCGGTTCTTCGCCGGGCTGCAGATCTTCATCAGCACGGCGCAAGGCCCGGGGAACATCGCGATGTCGCGCGAGGCGCCCGGCCAGATCGTCGCGCTGCGCCTGCAGCCCGGCCAAGCCGTCGACGTGCGCGAGCATCAGTTCTTGATGGCGACCGGCTCGGTCGAATACAACTTTTATTGGCAAACGGGACTTGCCAACGTCTTCTTCTCGCGTGCCGGCCTCTTCATCGACCGCTTCACCGCCGGCCGTGACGAAGGCGTGCTGCTGCTGCACGGCTACGGCAACGTGTTCGAGAAAACGCTGGCGGCGGGCGAGATGATCGATGTCGAGCCCGGCGCGTGGCTGTGGAAAGACGCCAACGTGCGGATGGATACGGTGACCGTGCTGCAGTCCGGCGGGGCGGGCGGCGGCTTGATGGGTGCCTTGGGCGCCTTCGTGGGTGGTGCATCGCTGGTGATGAACCGGCTCTACGGACCGGGCCGGGTCGGTTTACAGTCGATGACCTATCACGAGCCGGCGGCCGAAGGCCCTCAGCAGCAAGGCGGTCAGAGCAACATCGGCGGGATCATGGGTTCGCTCTTCGGCGGCCGCCAATAAGCCTTCGCGCGCGAACCCGTTAGGTGACGTAGCTGACGTTGACGCTGTAGCCGACCGCTTCGGCTTGGCGCAGCACGCCCAGCACGTTGTCGATTTCGGCATCGATGGCGACGATCTCCCCGGCGCTGATCCCGACCGGCGCGGCATTGGTCCACAGCACCCGGCGGGCGGTTTGAAAGGCGGCGCGCAGACGCTGCGGTGAGGCCTCGAGAACGGGCCAATCCTCGTACGAGGCGGCCGGCACGATGCGCCAGCCGTCGCCCGAGGTCATGCTCTCATCGGTAAACGCGTGCGGGATCGCGGCGAGCATGTCGAGCTGGACGCGGTCGACGGCGCTCACCGCGATCGCCGAGTCGCCGAGCTTGAGCACGTACCGATAGAACGACGGGTTGGCCACGGTGCACATCCCAGCCGGCGATCCGACGTTCACGTGAATCATATAGCCTGCAGCCTTCGCGCGACCGGGGAGGGCCCCTGTTGCAAAGAGCGAGCCGGCACGCCGTGTTTGATTTTTGGCGCATTCGGCGCATTCGGCGCCCGCGGGTTCGAGACGAGCGGCTGCGCTGCCGATAAGGCCTTCAAGACCACGTTCGAAGACCACGTTCGAAAGGATACCTATGACCATGACGCTCGGGCGGCAAGTCACGCTGGCATCGGCAAGCGCATTGATCGGGATCGTCGCGCTCGGCGCTCTGTCGGTAGCGGCTTGCGATCTCGTTGGCCGGCAAGCGGATGCCGGCGCGGCCATGGGCCTCCAGCGGGCGGTCATGCGCGACGTCAGCCTCCAGCTGCACTCCGCGGACTCCCGCATGCGCACCCGATTCATCACGCCGACGAGGCTGGCGACAACCGCCGCAGCTCGCCCGGAGCCCGCGGCGTGGCCGCGGGTCGGCGCCGACCTCGCCTATCTTCGCGCCGCCGCCGCCGGCTGGCCCGACCTCGCTCTTGCGGAGCGGGGGCTCGAACCCGCCGTCGCCGCCGCGGAGGCCGCG
>PLAE01000207.1 GCA_003134035.1 Candidatus Velthaea versatilis | reverse complement strand
GATCGAGGAGCGCGGCGCGGCGTAGGCGGCGGTGAGATCGTCCCACGCCCAGCCGGGGGGATAGGGCTCCGTAACGACCCCGCCGTCGTCCAGCTGCACGCCGCCCGGCAGGCGCGTGATGCCGGCCGCACGGACCGCGCGTTCGAGCGCCGCCAGCACCTCGCCGTCGATGAGCGGATCGCCGCTGCCGCGCACGGTCAGCGTGCCGGTGCGGCGATCGACGGACGCGGTCGTTTGAAATTGGAAGGCCGGTCCGAAGCGCGCGAGCGCGTAACTGCCGGTGATCAGTTTGAGCGTCGACGCCGGCACGAACGCCTCGTCGGGCGATTTCGTGTAGAGCACGTCGCCATGCACGGTGTCGAGCGCAAAGAATCCGACGTGCGCGCCGCGCAGCGTCGGCGCGGCGCGCACGTCGAGGAACGCGTCGAGATCGCGGCTCAACCGGGTCGTCGCATCAGCCGTCCACGGCAACCCGCTCGGCGCGGGCTTCGGCAGATCGGCGCCCAAGCTGCGATCGACCGCACGCGCCGGCAGCGCCGACGCCGCACACGCGAGCGCGCAGGCCCAGAGCGCGGCCAGCGCCAGGCGCGCGACGCCGCTTTTCACGCCAAGACGCGTTCCGCCATGCGCCGCGCGATAAACGTTGCGACGTCGCTGGGCAGCGTGCCGCGGCCGAACCCCGCATCGTAGCCCAGTTCGGCCGCCAGCAAATTCGTCACGCGTGGACCGCCGGCGATGAGCACGATGCCGTCGCGCAGATCCTCGGCCTCGAGCAGTTCGGCCAGCGCCGTGAAATTAGCGATGTCGCTGCCCTTTTGGGTGACGACTTGCGAAACGAGCAACGCGTCGATGCGGCGGTCCTTTACAAAGCGCACCAGTTCTTCGACCGCGATCTGCGAACCTAGGTTGAACACCTCGAACTCGTGGTAGCGCTCGAGGCCGTAGTCGCCCTTATAGCCTTTCATGTTGAGGATCGCATCGATACCGACGGTGTGCGCGTCGGTCCCGATGCACGCCCCGGCGATGCGCACCTTGCGCCCGACGCGGGTGCGGATCAGCGCGTCGACCGCGTCCATGTCGAGTGCGTCGCGCGCGGCTCTCGGCGCGGCGATCGTCGACACGTCGATCGCCACGGGCGTGCGCGCATACACGACGAAGAATGAAAACCCCGCGGCGATTTTGCGGCCCTCGACGACGGCGACGTCGGTGAAACCCTGCTTGACCACCAGCGCCCGGGCGGCTTCGTCAGCGGCTTCGCTCCATTCGAGCGGCAACGTGAACGACAGCTGCATCGCCCCGTCGTCGAGCGTGTCGCCGTACGGTTTGACCAGCTTCATGCCGCGGTCAGCGGCCGCAGCGCGTCCTCGAACGGATTCCAGTAGTGCGCGCTTTTGGCGATCACGCCGTCGAAGCCCCGGCCGCCGTCGGGCGAGCGCGACACGTCCGCGAAGACTTTGGCCGCGATCGATTCCATCAGCCCGCGCCCGGCAACGCCGGCCAGCAGGTCGACGGCGGCGCTCAAGACGGCGCGCGCGCGCAGCTCGATTTTGCCGCCCGGCCGCAATTCGATTTCGTCGCCGAAATGGCGCGCGGTCCCCATGACGTAGCGCGCGTTCGCCAGCGCCAGCGCGCGATCGCCCAGAAACGGCGTGTGAATCGCTTCGGTGAGCATGCCGCACAAATGGATCGTTTGATGCGTCATCACCGACGTCAAGTTGAACATCGCGTCGATGAGATGGCCGCGGAAGATATCGCCGGTCATGTGTTTTGTGGGCGGCATGTATTTGAGCGGCGCGGCCGGGAAACACTGGCGCGCGAGCTGCGCCTGGGCGACTTGGAGCAGGAAGCCGTCTTCGAGATCGGGGTCGATCTCATACGCGTCGCCCAGGCCGATGAGCGCGTCGGGCATGCCCGCGCGGTGGGCGAAGGCTTCGTTGATGAACTGCGAGGCCAGCACCGCCGGCGCTTGCTCGACCGCGTCGGCGGTCGTGAGGTAGTTATCCTCGCCGGTGTTGATGATGATGCCGGCGCGCGCGTTGATCAGGCGCGAGAAGTGCTGATCGACGAACGTCCGCTTCATGTTGATGTCGCGAAAGAGAATGCCGTACATCGAATCGTTGAGCAGCATATCGAGCCGTTCGAGCGCCGCGAGAGCCGCGATCTCCGGCATGCACAGGCCGCTGGCGTAGTTGGTGAGCATGACGTAGCGGCCCAACTGCGCGGAAACCTCGTCGAGCGCGGCGCGCATCAGCCGAAAGTTTTCTTGCGTCGCATACGTGCCGCCGAAGCCTTCGGTCGTCGCGCCGTGCGGTACGTAATCGAGCAGCGACTGGGCGGTCGAGCGGATGACGGCGATGATCTGCGCGCCCGCTTGCGCCGCGGCGACGGCGGCGGTGCGATCCTCGTAGATGTTGCCGCTCGCGACGATAACGTACAGCAGCGGCGGCGGTGCTTGCGGCAACTCGCGCAGAAACGTCGCGCGTTCGGCCCGGCGCGCGTCGATCGTTTCAAGCGCGCGCGTCACGTGGGGGGCGAGCGCGCCCGCGATCGCGGCCACCGGCGTGTGGGCCGGATCCGACAGCGGGGTCCCGGCGACGAGCGCGGTGGCGACCTGCTGCGGGGTGCGGCCGGTTTCGGCGATCGAGGCGCCCAGCGCGCGCGCTACGCCGCCGGCGGGGTCCGCCAGCGCGTCGACGACGCGGTTGGGCAGCGGAATACCGTCGGCGTCGACCCCGTCGATGCCGAGGAGACGAGCAACGGAACGCTCGACTGCGACCGTACTGTGGCCGGCGATGAATTCCGCGATCGGATCGACGATCGCCGTCGCGAACCGGCGCGCTTGCGCTACTGCCTCGAGGTCGATCCGCAACTGCATGACGCCGCTAAAAATTCCGGGCGTCGGGCCCAACTTCCGCCGTCGTTTCGTTCGGCCTTACGCTAGCGCCGCTTTTCGCGCCGCGCGGCCGGCCAAAAACTCTTCCAAGCCGATCTCCCAGGTGGGTGCGCCGCTGATGCCCGCCGCCGCCAGCGTCGTCGACGCGAGCGGCGAGTACAACGGGCGCTTCACGGCCGAGCCGTAGTTGTCGTACTGCAGTTCTTCGACGGCCGGCGCAAGGCCGGCGCGCGCGAACGCCGCGGCGGCGAAATCATACCAGGTCGTCGCGCCGGCATTCGTCACGTGATGCGTGCCGTACGCGCGCGCGTCGATGGCGTCGCGGATGACCCGCGCGGCATGCGGCGCGAACGTCGGCGAAAACGTCATATTGCGCACGATCCGCAGCGGCTCGCCGCGCTCGGCCTGCTGCAGCACGCGCTCGACGAAGGTGTAGCCCTTGTTCGAGGTTCCGAGCGCGCTGTAGACGCCGCTCAAGCGAAAAATATAGTGCGCGGGGCCGTGGCGCCGAACGAGCAGTTCGCCAGCCAGCTTCGAGATGCCGTACGCGCTGAGCGGGTTGGGCGCATCGGCCTCGGTATACGGGCGTCCGAGCGCGCCGTCGAAAACGTAATCGGTGCTCATCGTCGCGAACGCGACCCGGGCCGCCGCGCAGAGCGCCGCGGCCCGGTCGACCGCCAGCGCGTTGACCGCGAAGGCGCGTTCGGGCAGGCGTTCGCATTCGTCGACGTTGTGAAACGCCGTACAGTTGATCAGCACCGCGGGCCGACTCGCCGTCAGGAACGCCTCGAGCGCCGCGCCGTCCTCGATATCGAGTTCGCGATGCGGCGGCGCGAGCAGCGCCCGGCCCGCGTAGGCGGCGACGAGCGCCGCACCGAGCTGTCCGCTCGCGCCGACGATCGCGATCGGTTCGATCGGCGCCATATGATTAGTAGATGCTCGCGAAGCGGCTCTGCGAGGCGTGCACTTCTTCGAGCACGGTCATCCAGGCGATGTTGTAGTGCCGCGGATCGGCCAGCAGCGCGACGTTATCGAGCGGGATCTTCTTGAGCATGTCGTCGATCGATTCGAGCACGGTGACGGCGGGCGTGAAGCCCAAGCGCTGCGTCATCTTCAAATTCGTCATGCGATAGTCGCGCACGATCTTGGGCAGCGGGGCGTCGACGAGTTCGACCGGTCGTCCCACCAGCGACAGCGACCCGGCGACGAGCATCGCGAGTTGCCGGACTTGGTAGTTCTCCTGCATCACGTTGAAGATCTCACCGCGGACCGCATCGAGCGGCGCGGTCAAACACAGAATATGCGCCGCCGCGACGTCGCTCACCGCAACGAGCGGCCGCCACTGCCAGCCGCCGCCGTGGAGATAGAGCTTGCGCACCGTGACCGCGTCTTTGAGAAACGTGTTGACGACCAGGTCGAACCGCATGCGCGGACTGTAGCCGTAGACCGTCCCTTGGCGCAGGATCGTCGGCGCGAAGTGCTCATCGGTCAGCGCGGTCAGCGCTTCCTCCGCGTATTTCTTGGAGATCGAGTAGGCCCCGCGCGGCTTGACCTCGCTGCGCTCGTCGAACATCCCGGGACCGATCCCATCGTAGATCGAGGCCGACGAGCCGAACACGAAGCGTTCGATGCCGCGCCGCTTGCAGGCGTCGGCGAGGCGTTCGGTGGCGACGGCGTTCATCTGCCAAT
>PLAE01000013.1 GCA_003134035.1 Candidatus Velthaea versatilis | reverse complement strand
CGCATGGGTTCCGGTAAGGGCAATCCCGAGTTCTGGGTCGCGGTCGTGCGTCCGGGCCGGGTGCTCTTCGAGATCGCGGGCGTCACCGAGCCGGTCGCGCGCGAAGCGCTCCGCCTCGCGTCGGCCAAGCTGCCGATCGCGACGAAGTTCGTCACGCGCGCTTCGGAAGTCGAGGCCGTCTCGTGAAGAACGACGAGCTCAAAGCGCTGCGCGGCTTCACGGTCGCCGAGTTGCAGCAGAAGGCCCGCGAAACGAAGGAGCAGCTCTTCAACCTGCGCTTTCAACTGCGCACGGGCCACCTCTCCGACTTCAGCCGCGTGAAGGCGACGAAGCGCGAGTACGCCCAGATTCAAACCGTCATTTCCGAGAAGCGCCTCGCGGAGGCAAAGCAGCATGGAGCAGCCTAACGTGGAAACCCCGAACGCGACGCCGGCCGCGGCCGACGATGCGCGCCATCGCCGTCGTGTGAAACAGGGCGTCGTGCGCAGCGACAAGATGGACAAGACGATCGTCGTCGTCACCGAGACGCGCGTTCCCCATCCGACGTACAAGAAGATCGTTCGCAAGTCGGTGCGCTTCAAGGCGCACGACGAAAAGAACGAAGCGAAGACGGGCGATACCGTGCGCATCATGGAGACGCGGCCGATGTCGCGCGACAAACGCTGGCGCCTCCTCGAGATCGTCGAGCGCGCGCGATGATCCAGCAAGAGACGCGACTCAAGGTCGCCGACAACTCCGGGGCGCGCGAACTCCTCTGCATTCACGTGCAGGGCGGCTCGCGCCATCCCTACGCGTACGTGGGCGACATCATCGTCGGCACGGTCAAGTCCGCGATCCCCGGTGCGGCGGTCAAGAAGGGGCAAGTCGTCAAGGCGGTCGTGGTGCGTTGCTCGCACCCGATGCGCCGGCCCGACGGCTCGATCATCAAGTTCGACGACAATGCCTGCGTGATCATCAAGGGCGATAAGGACAATCTCGATCCGCGCGGCACGCGCGTCTTTGGGCCGGTCTGCCGCGAACTGCGCGACCGCGGCTTCCTCAAGATCGCCTCGCTGGCGCCGGAGGTCTTGTAATGCCGCAGGCCGTCACCAAACCGCATGTCGCCAAAGGCGATACCGTCGTGATTCGGCGGGGCAAAGAAAAGGGCAAGCGCGGCGTCGTCAAGGCGGTCTTCCCCAAGGCCGGCACGGCGACCGTCGAGGGTCTCAACGTCATCAAGCGGCACACCAAACCGGGTCAGGCCGGCGGTCAGCAAGCCGGCGGGATCTTCGAAAAAGAAGCTCCGCTGCCGCTGTGCGTGCTGCAGATCATCGATCCGAAAACCAATCTCCCCTCGCGCATCCGGCGCATCCGCCAGACCGACGGTTCATCCGTACGCGTGGCGGTGCGCTCGGGCGAGCAGCTTCCGATTCCGGCGAAAGTGCGCTGACCATGGCCGAGCGTTTAAAGGAAAAGTATCTCACAAAGGTGCGTCCCGCGCTGCAGGAGCGCTTCGGGTACAAGAACCCGATGCAGGTTCCCAAGCTCGAGAAGGTCGTCATCAACATGTCGGTTGGCGACGCGATCACGAACTCGAAGATCCTCGACGTCGCGGTCAACGAGATGATCGCGATCTCGGGTCAAAAGCCGGTCATCACCAAGGCCAAGAAGTCGATTGCGGCGTTCAAGCTGCGCGAAGGCATGAACGTGGGCTGTAAAGTGACGTTGCGCGGCGAGCGAATGTACGTGTTCCTCGACAAGCTCTTCAACATCGTGCTGCCGCGCATCCGCGATTTTCGCGGCTTGTCGCGCAAGTCGTTCGACGGCCGCGGCAACTACAACATGGGCCTGCGCGAGCAGCTCGTGTTCCCCGAGATCAACTTCGACAAAGTCGACAAGGCGCGCGGCATGGACATCGTCATCGTGACGACGGCCAAGTCCGACGAAGAAGCGACGGCGTTTCTGGAAACGATGGGCTTGCCGCTGACCAAGGCGACGCCGGCCAAGGGAGCTGCGTAATGGCCAAGACCTCCTCGATCGAAGCGTCGAAGATCCCAGCGAAGTTTCACGTGCGCGACCATAACCGCTGCAAAGTCTGCGGCCGTCCGCGCGGCTACCTGCGCAAATTCGCCATGTGCCGCATTTGCTTCCGTGAGAACGCGCACCGCGGCTTTATCCCGGGCATAACGAAAGCTTCCTGGTAACGCTGACGATGTGCAAATTTATGATGTTTGAATTTCTTACGGCCGCGCGCGCGGCGGAGCACCGTTAATGGGCGTCATCACCGATCCGATTGCCGACATGTTGACCCGCATCCGCAATGCGAACAGCGTCAACCATCAGACCGTCGACGTGCCCGCGAGCAAGATGAAGAAAGCCGTCGCTCAAATTCTGGTCGACGAAGGCTTCATCAAAGGCTTCGAGCACCTCACCGAGGGTCCGCAAGGGACGCTGCGCATCGTGCTCAAGTACGGGCCTGAAAAAGAGAAGGTCATTACCGGCTTACGGCGGATCAGCCGGCCCGGTTTGCGCGTCTACACCTCGAAGACCGAAATTCCGCGCGTGCTCGGAGGCTTGGGTCTGGTTATCATCTCGACGTCCCACGGCATCATGTCGGGCAAGCGCGCGAAGCGTGAAGGCTTCGGCGGCGAGGTCTTGGCGTATGTCTGGTAAGCCCGTTTTCATTCACTCCATTCTTTCCGTTCTTTCCGTAGCGAGCGAAGTGCAAGATGTCACGAATCGGTAAGCTTCCCGTGGCGGTCCCGGCCGGCGTCAACATCGACGTCACCGGACCCCTCGTGAAGGTCAAGGGCCCCAAGGGCGAATTGCAGCAGCCGATCCTCGAGTTCGTCACGGTCAAGCTCGAAGGCAGCGAACTCGTCGTCGAGCGCAAGAACGACGGCAAGTCCGGCCGCTCGGCGCACGGCTTGACGCGCACGCTGATCCAGAACATGGTCGTCGGCGTCACGACGGGCTTTCGCAAGAGCCTCGAACTGCAAGGCGTCGGTTACCGGGCCGCCAAGGCCGGCAATAATCTGAATCTCTCGCTTGGCTACTCACACCCCGTAACGTATGAAGCACCCAGCGGTATCACGTTCACGGTCGAAGGCACGAACAAAATTCATGTCGACGGCATCGACAAGCAGAAGGTCGGCCAGGTGGCCGCCGAGATTCGCGATCTGCGTCCGCCCGAACCCTATAAAGGCAAGGGCGTGCGGTACGAGGGCGAAGTCGTGCGCAAGAAGATGGGCAAGGCCGGGAAGGCAAGTAAGAAATAATGGCGGTCAAACTTTCGAAGAATCTGCAGCGCGTCAAGCGCCACGAGCGCTTGCGCCGCAAGGTCGTCGGGACCAGCGCCCGGCCGCGGCTGCAGGTCTTCCGCAGCCTGCACCACACGTACGCTTTCGTCGTCGACGATTCGAAAGGCCACACGCTGGCCTCGGTTTCAACCCGCGACAAAGCGCTGGCCGAAGGTCTCGAGTCGAGGACGAACGTTGAAGCAGCGGCCAAGATCGGGTCCGCGATCGCGGAAAAGGCCAAAGCGGCGGGCGTGACCGCCGTCGTGTTCGACACCTCAGGACGCAAATATCACGGTCGCGTCGCGGCCGTCGCCGCGGCGGCGCGCGAAGCCGGATTGGATTTCTAACATATGTATAACCGGGGCGGTCGCGATCGCGACAATGCGGGCTTCGAAGAAACCGTCGTGCGCATCAACCGTGTGGCCAAGGTCGTCAAGGGCGGGAAGCGTTTCAGCTTCTCCGCGCTCGTCGTCGTGGGCGACAAAAAGGGCAAGGTCGGGTTCGCGATCGGCAAGGCCGGCGAGGTTCCCGAGGCCATCCGCAAAGGCGTCGAACAGGCGCGCAAAGACCTCGTGACCGTGCCGATGGTCGAAAAAACGATCCCGCACGCGGTGACGATGCAGGTCGGCGCCGGCCGCGTGATGCTTAAACCGGCGGCGCCGGGAACGGGCGTCATCGCCGGCGGAGCGATGCGCGCGGTGCTCGAATTGGCCGGCATCCACGACATTCTCACGAAGTCCCTGGGCACGTCGAACCCGATCAACGTCGTCTACGCGACGTTCGAGGCGCTCAAGTCGCTGCGCACGGCCGAACAAGTGGCGAAGCTGCGCGACAAGACCGTCGCCGAACTCTTCGCATCGTAAGCTGCGCAGCGTAAGCTTCGCAGCGTAAAGGAATACCGCAATCATGGCAGACAAGACGGCGGCGATCGCGACGCCTGTTTCGGCAACGTACACGCTCTCGAGCCTCAAGCCCAACACGCACTCGCGCCCCAAACGCGTGCGGATCGGGCGCGGGCACGGTTCGGGGATGGTCAAGACCGGCGGCGAGGGCGGCAAAGGACAGACGGTCCGCTCGGGCGGCGGCAAGGGTCCGGCCTTCGAAGGCGGTCAAACCCCATGGGCCCGGCGCCTGCCCCACAACCGCGGTTATTCGCAAAAGGGCCGCGATACCGGCCATTTCGGCGAAGTGTACGCCGTCGTGAACGTCGCCGATCTGGCCGGCTGGGACACCTCGGTCGAGGTTTCGCCGCAGTCGCTGCGCGCCGCGAAGAAAATCAAAGCGCTGCGTGACGGCGTAAAGATTTTGGGCGGCGCGAAGCCCGGCAAGGTGCTGCCCACCGGTCTGCGCTTTCGCGATGTGGTTTTCTCGACGCCGGCACGCGAAGCCCTTGCCGCCGCCGGAGCGATCTTCGACGATCCTGCCCCCCAAGGATAACGACTGTTGCTGAACTCGCTGCGCAACGCGCTCCTCGTCCCCGATATCCGCAAACGGATCGGGTTCGTCTTCTTCGCGTTCGCGGTCTTCGTGTTCATGATCCACGTCCAGATTCCGAACGTGAACGTCGGCGTCTGGCAGCAGTTGCTGCAAAGCGGTTCGTTCTATAACTTCTTAGGCTTCCTCAGCGGCGGCGCGCTGCAGCGGCTGTCGGTCATCGCGATGGGGATCACCCCCTACATCAACGCCTCGATCATCATGCAGCTCATGACGGTCGTCATTCCGCAACTCGAGGAGTTGGCGAAAAAGGGCGGCGAGGAAGGCCGCAAGCGGATCAGCCAGTACACGCGCTGGCTGACGATCGTGCTGGCCTTCGTTCAGGCGACGTCGATGACCATCAACATGAGCCGCGCCGGCGTGTTCTACGACACGTCATGGATCTTTAACGTGTATGTGATCGTGGCGCTCGTGTCGGGCACGATGTTCCTGATGTGGCT
>PLAE01000166.1 GCA_003134035.1 Candidatus Velthaea versatilis | reverse complement strand
AACGACACGCTGGGTCACGATGTCGGCGACCGCTTCCTCGCGCACGTCGCGCGCCGCTTGACGGAGTGCGTGCGCGTCAACGATACCGTCGCGCGGCTGGGCGGCGACGAGTTCGTGGTCATGCTCGAAGGGCTCAACGCGGACACGCGCATGGCCGCCGCCGAAGCCAAGGCCGTCGGCGACAAAATTCTGTCGGTGTTCGGCGCGCCGTTTTACGTCGGCGACTTCGAGCATAACAGCACGGCCAGCATCGGCATCACGCTCTTTCCCGCACCGCTCGATACCGTCGACGATTTACTCAAGCGGGCGGACCTGGCCATGTACCGCGCCAAAGCGCAGGGCCGCAATACGCTGTGCTTCTTCGATCCCGGGATGCAGGCGTTCGTGGAGAGCCGTTCGGCGCTCCAAGCCGATTTGCGGCGCGCGCTCCTCAACCGCGAATTCGAGCTGCGGTATCAACCGCAAGTCGATGTCACCGGCGCCGTCATCGGTGCCGAGGCACTGCTGCGGTGGCAGCACGCCGAACACGGCTGGGTTTCGCCCGCCGAGTTCATCCCGCTGGCCGAAAGCGCGGGCCTGATCGTCGAATTGGGCCGCTTCGTGCTCGAGACGGCGTGCGCCCAAATCGCGCGTTGGAGCTTACAGCCTGCCACCGCCGGCCTCACGATCGCCGTCAACGTGAGCCTGCGTCAGTTCCTCGACGCGAACTTCGTGAACGTCGTGCTCGACACGCTAGGCGCAACCGGGATCGATCCGCGCCGCCTCAAGCTTGAAATCACCGAAAGTTCGGCGATGGAAAACGCCGACGATACGATCGCGAAGATGACCGCGCTGCGGGCGCGCGACGTCGGCTTCTCACTCGACGACTTCGGCACGGGCTACTCGTCGCTCTCGCATCTCAAACGGCTGCCGCTCGACCAGCTCAAGATCGACCGTGGTTTCGTGACCGGCGTGTTGACGGATCCCAAGGACGCATCGATCGTGCGCACGCTCATCACGCTGGGGCGCAATCTCGATCTGCTCGTGATTGCCGAAGGCGTCGAGACCGCCGGACAGCGTGACTTTCTCGAACGCGAAGGCTGCGGCGTCTACCAGGGGTTCCTGTTCAGCCCAGCGCTCTCCGCGACGGACTTCGAGCGCTTCGTCGCCGCCCCGCGCATGCTCGTCTGAGCGCGCAGCCGTCGGCTTTTTCAGTCGGCAAACTCGATCGTGATGCCGGCGTCCGCGTAGCCGAAGTATTGGCGGCGCGGATCGGCGAGGTATCCCAGCAGCGGCTCGCGCACGACGCCGACGCTCAGACGCGCGGCGAGTTCCGCGCGTCCGAACCAGCCGCAATCCACGGCGTGCGCGTCGCCGGGCGGGACTCGCGGCTCGCCGCGACCTTCAACGTGAAAGGCGAAATTCGTGAACTGCGTGGCGCTGCCGGCATCGAACGACTCCGCGACGTACGCCAGGCGCACAACGCGAACGACGAGCGACGTTTCTTCGGCAAACTCGCGGATGACCGCCCCTTCGAGGCCCTCGGGCGGCTCCTGCCGTCCGCCGGGCAGATTCCAAAGCGGGTCGCGCTGGTTGGGGTAGCGGCTGGCCACGAGCAAGAGGCGCGCGCCACGCTCGAGGATCCCGGTGGACAAATGGATCCGCCGCCAGCCCATCTGCGGCCGTTTCGACGCTTGCCGGGGGCTGACCGTGCGATTCTGCGCGGCCGCGGCCGATAAAGAACTCGTGACCCCTTCGAGCCGGCCCGGTGAAGCGGCGCTCGCTGACGTTCGACCGCGTACGTCGCGCGCGCACTCGATGCGCGCTTGGCTTGCCGCGCTCATGCTCCTAGTCGGTTCGGCGATCGTCACCTCGTACGTGGTCGGAGCCCTGCAGGCCCGTGCGGTGGCCGTCGACGTAGCCCGCCGCGCGGCGGAGAATCTCGCCGAATCACTGTCGGATCAAGCCGCGGACACGTTCGAGGCCATCGACGAAGTGCTGCTGACCTTTTCACAGCGCGTGAACAATCTGGGAAACGGGAACGCTGCCCGCCTGCAGCTGCGCGACGACTTGGCCGCGCTCGTCGCGACGATGCCGCGCATCCACCGGATGGACGTCATCGACGCGCGCGGCCGATTTTTGGTCAGCAACATCTCGGCGACGCCGGCCTGGCTCCCGTCGGTGAAGGACCGCCCGTATTTCCGCTATCACCGCGACCACCTCGACGAGACGATCCACATCAGCGGACCCGCGCAGAGCAAAACCGAGAAGATGTGGGTCATCTTCGCGACGCGCCGAATCGAGCGCCGCGACGGCAGCTTCGGCGGCGTGTTGATCGCACCGATTCCGTTCAACTACTTCGAGCAGACCTACCGGCGCGTGGACGTCGGCCGTTTCGGCAGCATCACGCTCCTCGCCGACGACGGCACGGTGATGATGCGCGAGCCGCTGGCCCGGATTCGCGCTTCGGCGGCGCGCGAACCGCTCTTCAACGATCCGTACCGTTGGCTGCAAGCCGGGACGTATTTCGATGCGGCGCCCGCCGACGGGCTCCCCCGCCTCGTCGCGTTCCGGCGTTTGGGCCGCTATCCGCTGGTGGTCGCCGTGGCATTCGCCGAGTCCGAATACTTGCGCGATTGGCGCGAGGATACGATTCGCAAAGGTCTGACCGTCGTGTTCATGCTGGCGTGCTTCGGCGTGCTGGCCGTACGGCTGGACGCGCAGATACGGCGCGGCAACGCAGCCGAGGCGGCCTTGGCGCGCCTCGCGATGCTCGACGGTTTGACCGGACTTGCGAATCGGCGCCAGTTCGATGCGACCCTCGACCGTGAGTGGCGGCAAGGCGCGCGCGAGGGCGTGCCGCTAGCGTTGCTCATGATCGACGTCGACAACTTCAAAGCGTATAACGACACCTACGGTCACCAGCAGGGCGACGACGTGCTCGTTCAGATTTCGCGAGCCATCGCTTCCGCCGGCCTGCGGCCGAGCGACATCGCGGCGCGCTACGGCGGCGAGGAGTTTGCGGTCATTCTTCCGCGGACCGATGCCTACGGCGTCACGACGGTCGCCGAACGCATTCGCGGCGCCGTCGCGGAGTTGGCGTTGCCGCACGCGCATACCGCAGCGGGGGTTGCGACCGTCAGCGTCGGAGCGGCCAGCATCGTCCCGCCGCACGGCCCGACGCCCCGAGTGCTGGTCGAAGCCGCCGATCGCGCCCTGTACGTAGCCAAAGCGGCCGGCCGTAATCGAATCGCTAGTGCCCCGGTCGAAGCCGCCCCGGCGCCGCCGACGCGTTAAGCACCGCGCTCGCGGGTCGCGATCTCACGCGACGACACGGTCCGGCGGAGTATCAGGAACGTGTCGGGTGTACCCGCCACAGCGGCTCGGCCGAAGGTCGACAAACGCGGAGGATCGACGAAGTCGATCCACGAGCCGAATATGAAAAAGCCGCCGTCCCGGCCGATCATGGTTTGATGCGGTCGGGGCGGCGGCGGAAGGGAACGCGAGCCGGCAATCTTACGAAGCGACGGCCTGCGAGACGTGGGCGTAATCGTCGGCCGGCAGACCCAGCAGATCGACGATGACTTCGATGAGGCCCGACATCTTGGCTGGAACGAACGCTTTTTCGACCGCGCATTCGCGAACGATCGCCGTGCACAGCGCGACGAGCGCGTACGCGTTGAACGCCGGGCTCTTCACGGTGGTCAAGCCGGCCGCGTTGAGCTTCTCGATATATTGCCTGAACGACGCGACCGAGGCGTCGAAGCGCACTTGGCGTTCGGCGACGAGCGCGGCGTCTTGGTTGGATGCGACGTGCCAAGCGCGAATGAGACCCGGGTGCGCCTGCGCTTCGGAGATCATCTCGCCGACCCAGTTCGCGATCTTGTTGCGCTCGATGATCGTCGTCGAGACGTCGGCGAAGATTTCGTCGAGCAGCCGGTCCGTGGTCGCGCTGTGACGCAGCATCGCCTCACGCACGATGTGGTGCACGTCTTTGTAATACCGATAGAACGTGCCGTACGCGAGACCCGCCTTGTTCGCGATGATCCCCGTGGTGAGCGCGGAAAGATCGCGTGATTCCAGAAGTTCTTCGAGCGCGTTGAGCAGGCGGCTGCGCGAGCTGGGCCGTGCGATGCGTTCGGGTGACAAGGTGCCTTCGCCCTCGACACGTCCGAGATATGTCCATTTGCCGCGCACGCGGCGTGTCTCGGGGTCGCGATAGCTCTCGACCCGATATCGATACGCGCGTCCGCCCACGCGCTTGATCACTTCATAAGCCACGACAGCCCCTCCATGGGTGTGCATGTTCCTCGTGAATAAAACGGCTTGCCCAAGAGCTTGCCTGCTATCTCCATCGTCAGCTCGGTGTCACGACTTAAGCGGAAAAGCTCCGGAAGTCGGCTGCGGCGTGCGTCAAATTTCGGTCAGAGCAGTCCGCGGCGCAACGCGTTGACCGCTGCCTGCGTGCGATCGGCCGCCGACAGCTTCTCGAGGATGTCGCGGATGTGGCCCTTGACGGTGCCGAGTCCCAAGTGCAGGCGTTCGCCGATCTCCGCGTTGCCGACGCCGTCGGCGATCAGCCGCAGTACGTCGAGTTCGCGCGGCGTGAGCGGCGAATTGCCGGCCGGCGCGGGCGCCGGCGCGCCGAGCCGGCGCAGCACGACGTGCGCGATGTGCGGATCGAAGTACGCGCCGCCGCCGGCGACGATGCGCACGGCATCGACGACGGATTTCGCATCGGACGACTTCACGCAGTACGCATCGGCACCGGCCGACAGTGCCGCGATGACTTCTTCGTCGAGATCGTGCATGGTCAAAATCACGACGCGCGTTTGCGGCGCGGCGGCTTTGATGCTGCCGGTCAGTGCGATGCCGTCTTTCCCCGGCAGCCCGATGTCGACGACCGCGACGGCCGGCCGGCTGCGTAAGACCGCGGCTTCGCCGGCGATGCCGTCGGCCGCTTCGGCGACGATCTCGACGTCGCTGGCGGCTTCGAGCGCGGTGCGCAAGCCGGCGCGAGTGAGGGCGTGGTCCTCGACGAGGACGACGCTGATTTTTGGTCCGGCTGGGCTGCTCATGCCAGCGCTGCAACCGGCAGCGAGAGGGTGAAGATGCTGCCCTGCGGGTCGCGCGGCGCATACTCGACTCGGCCGCCCGACTCTTCGGCCACGCGGCGCACGATGTAGAGGCCCAGCCCCGATCCGCCGCCGCGGCGGCCGTTCGTGCGCGCGAAGCGCGTGAAGAGTTGCGGGCGCGCCGCCTCGGGCACGCCGTAGCCGTCATCGACGACGCTGAGTTTGGCGCCGTGCGCGTCGCTCCGCACGACGATCGTCACCTGCCCGCCGGTACTGCTGTGCTGCAGCGCGTTGGCTGCCAAGTTGGTGATCGCACGGCGCAAATCGTCGCGGTCGCCGACTGCCGACACGCCCGCGGGCGCATCGATGAAGAGCGTGACGCCCTGCACGGCGGCCATCGCCTCGAATTCGCCCGCGATCTGCCGTGCGAGCAGCACGAGATCGACGGTTTCGCGTTCGGGCCGGCGGTCGCCGCTCTCGAAACGCGCGACGAGCAGCAGCGTTTCGGCTAGCCGGGTGACGTCGTCGGTCGCGGTGATGCTGCGGTCGAGAATCTCGATGTAAGCCGGCGGCAGCGCGCCGTACGATCCGGCGCGCGCTTGGCGCATCGTCATGCCCAGCGCCGCGAGCGGCGTGCGCAGATCGTGCGAAAGCGCGTACACGAGGTCGCGGATGATGCCGCTGCGCTCTTCGAGCGCGTCGTTGCGTTCGTCCAACTGGGCGAATAGGCGGGCTTGCGCGAGGGCGTTGGCGGCCTGCTGCGAATACGCGCGCGCGAGCCCGAGCAGCTCGTCGAAACTGCGTTCGCCGCGCCCCAGCGCGAGCACGACGCCGAACCGGCGCTCGCGATCGGCGATCGGCAGCGCGAGCGCTGTGGGCGCTCCGAGATGGTCGAGCACGAGCCGGCCGAAGGCATCGCCGCGGGTGATCTGCACCACGTCGCCGCCGTCGAGCGCGCGCTGCACAATCGACGCGGCTTCGGGCGCGAGCCGCGTTTCGTCGACGCCGACTTCGGCGACATCCCGCTCGGCTACGAGCGTCAGTCCGTTCGCGCGGTCGGTCAGCACGAAACGTGCCCGGTCGATGTCGAAAAGCGTGGTCGCTTCGCGTGCGATTGCGCGCAGCACGAGGTCGGTCGACAGGCTCGACCGCACGCCTTCGATCGCCGCTGCGAGCAGCGTTTCGCGCCGGGCGCGCGTCTGCTGGGCTTGGAGGCGTCCGGCGCGCTGCGCGGCCTGCTGCACGGCCGTGCTCAGATAGCCGACAAACACGATCGACATCCCGGCCAGGACGCGGTCGGCGATGCCCAACGAGTCCCAATGATGGTGCTCGGCAACGCCGTTGAAGTAGCCGGCGACCACGTCGGCGGCCAGCGCCGCGATCACCAGCGCGTTGGTGAAGCGGCTGCTGCCGGAAAGCGAACTGAGCACGATCGGCACGTCGAGCAGAATCGCCGTGACGAGAAGTTGCGGCGTTAGCAGATCGATGACGAACGCGGCGACCATCGTGATGATGCACGCGGCCGGAACGAGCGCTGGCCTCACGAACGCGGCTTCACGCAATGCTCGGAGTGGCCCTCCGGCGAACGGGCGCACGATATGGATCGCGTCGACCGGCCAAGTGCTCAGGCCTTGCTGGCCGAGTTGGGTTACGAGCCGCGACTCACCATCTACCTGGCCAGTGCCACGGGAGCCGGCAAGACTCACCGGATTTTGAGCGACGCCTTGTTCCAGATGAATGCCGGCCGGCGGGTGGCGATCGGCTGGATCGAGACCAAGGGCCGCCCCGACCTCGATGAACTCGCCGCCGGGATTCCGCGCATCCCGCCGCGCGTTTTCGACACGAGCGGCGCGACGTTCGAGGATTTCGATCTCGAAGCGGCGATCGCGAGCAATGCGGAAACGATCGTGCTCGACGAGCTCGCGCATGCGAACCCCGAGGGCGCCCCGCACGCGAAACGCTGGCAAGACGCGCTGGCGCTGCGGGCGGCGGGGAAATCGGTGCTCGGCGCATTCAACGTCCAGCATCTCGAAACGGTCGCGCCCGTCGCCGAGCGGATCATCGGCCATCCGATCCGCGAGATCGTTCCGATCTCGTTCTTGCGCGATGCCGACGGCGTGATCGCCCTCGACGTCTCTGTCGCGGTGCTCGAATCGCGGCTGCGCAGCGGGCGCATCGTGCGCATCGACGACGTCGACCGCGCCGCGATGGGGCTGTTCAAGCCACAAAATCTGCAATTGCTGCGCGAACTGCTGCTGCGCACGGTCGACTCGCTCACGGTGCCCGTCATCAGTCCCGCGAAAACGTCGACGGCGCTCGCGATCGTGGCCGGCGACATCGATCCGAAGCCCTATTTGCGCCGGCTTGGGGCGCTCGCCGAAGCGCTGGATTTAGCCCTCGAAGTCACTTTCATCGATCGGAAACCCAGCGCTGAAGCCATCGAGGCGGTGCGCTCCGGCGACGGCGTCGTGATCGCGCTGCCGCCCAATCTCAGTAAGGGCGACTTGACCGCCGTGCGGGCGGCGTTCGTGAGCGTGCCGACCGGCGAGATGGCGACCAAAATCTTGGCGCGCCCGCTGGACCGCGACCTGTATATCGTCGATCCGCTGCGGCTGCCGCTGACCCGCGCTGATGGCGGCGCGCGCCATCCGTACGGTCAGACCACCGGCGACCGGCTGCGCATCGGCTATGGCCGATTGACGATCTATCTGGGCTCGATCGCCGGCAGCGGCAAGACCTTCGCGATGCTCGACCGGGCCCATTCGCTGATGGAAGAAGGCGTCGACGTCGTCGGCGCGCTCATCGAAACGCACGGCCGGCTCGACACGGCGGCCAAAGCCGCAGGCATCGAATTGTTGCCGCGCCTGCCCAACGGAGAACTCGATCGCGACGCCGTGCTGCGCCGCAAGCCGGGCGTCGTGCTCATCGACGAGCTCGCGCACAGCAACGCTCCGGGCAGCACGTATCCGAAACGCTACGACGACGTCATCAACATCCTGCGCGACGGGATCTCGGTGATGACGACGCTCAACGTGCAGCATCTCGAAGGACTCGGCGACGCCGTCGAGCGGCTGACCGGGCTGCACGTCCGCGAAACGCTGCCCGATTCGATCCTCGAACTGGCCGACGACGTGATCTTCATCGACGTGACGCCCGACGTGCTGCGCGAGCGGCTGCGCGCCGGCAAGATCTACCCGCCCGAACGCATCGATGCGGCGCTCTCGAACTTCTTTCGGGCCGAGAATTTGGCCGCGCTGCGCGAGCTGACCGTGCGCGAACTCATGCACGCGCGCGGCGAACGCCGCGCCGCGCCGCCGTTTTCCCGCATCGTGCTGGGCGTCGCGGCGCGCGAGCGCGACGTGCTGCTGATCGAACGTATGGCTCGCCTCGCGGCGCGGCTCGACATCGATCTGCTCGTCATGCACGTCTCGCTGGCGGGGAAGGAGCCCCCGCCGGCACTGCTCGAGACGCTGGTGAAAACCACGCGCGCCGGCAAAGGCAAGTGGCGGCTTGAAGTCAACAGCGATCCGGCCGCGGCTCTCGTCGCGGCCGCGACCGATCTCGACGTGCTCGTCGTCGAATCGCCGCGCGTGAAGCAGCGCTTGTTCGGGCCGGCCTCGTTTGCGGTGAAGATGATTCGCGCGGGCGTGCGCGAGCTGCTCGTGCTCGCGCCGCGCTAGCTAGCCGCGGTGGCGTTCGGGCCTTCGGCCCGAGCCGCGGTGGCGTTCGCTAGGTGGGGATTCTCACCATAAGACGCCGTCGCCGACGAGGACGTAGAGGATCGGTCCGATACCCCAGACGAGGCCTAAGAGCGCCCAGAGGATCTTCTTGACGCGACCGAGGTCGGTTCGTCCGGCAAGGTTGATCCACATCAAAATGACCGCGATGGGATGCAGAATCGCCGACAGCACGAGTTCGAGGATCAGCTTCATGGGCGGCCGTTTCGACTCGCGTGCTGCGGGAACCGGCCGCGGCGTCGCGCCGAAAGACAGCCGCCTTTTCCACGATAGACTTCCTGGGGGCGAGAACCTAGACTACGTGACGTGCAGCGACAGATCGATGTCTCGTCCGACCGGGCCGGCTAGCGTCCGTGGAGGCGCGACTGAGCCGGCGCAGGTTTATTGCCGCAGCATCGCTCGCGGCGGGCACGACGCCCGTCGCGGCATGTTCGAGGGCCGGCACGACGTATGCTCAGGCGGTCGCTCAGACATGGCGTGCGCTCCCTCCCGGTCAACGTTTGGAGCACCGAGCGCTGCAGCGCGAACTCATCCGGTACGCAACGCTCGCACCGTCGAGCCACAATACGCAGTGCTGGAATTTCAAGCTGGAAACCGCTCGCATTTCGATCTTGCCCGATAGCACGCGGCGCTGCCCGGTCGTCGACCCTGACGATCACCATCTCTTCGTCAGCCTGGGATGCGCCACGGAGAACCTCGTCATCGCCAGTCTCGCGCATGGGCTGCACGGCGAGGCGTCCTTCGACCCGGCTGCCGGGCCGGGCGTGCGGATCGATTTCGAGCCGGCCAAAGCCGACCCGTCACCGTTGTTCGACGCGATCCCGAGGCGGCAGTGCACCCGCGGCGCTTACGACGGGCAACCGCTCGAACCAGCCGAGCTTCGCCAGTTGGAGGCGGCCGCGTCGGGCCCCGGCGTCGCGGTGCTTTTTCTGACTGCGCGCGCCCAAGTCCAGCAGGTGCTGGACTACGTCGTCGAAGGCAATTCCGCCCAGCTGACCGATCCCGCGTTCATGCAAGAGTTGCTGCAGTGGATTCGCTTTAGCGACCGTGAGGCGGTCGCCAAAGGCGACGGGCTGTTTTCACGGGCGTCGGGTGATCCGTCGGTACCGCGCTGGTTGGCGGCTCCCCTTTTCAACCTCTTGTTCACGCCCAAGAGCGACAACGAAAAGTATACCAAATTCATCCGCAGTTCAGCCGGCATCGCGGTGTTCGTGGCCGACGCGAGCGATAAAGAGCATTGGGTCGAAACGGGCCGCTGCTACGAGCGATTCGTCTTGGCGGCGACGGCGATGGGCGTGCGCACGGCGATGCTGAATCAGCCCGTCGAAGTCGCGGCGGTGCGGCCGCAGTTCGCCGCCGCGATCGGGATCGGCAAGCGCCGGCCCGACCTCGTCGTTCGGTTCGGGCGGGGGCCGGAGATGCCGCGCTCGCTGCGCCGCCCCGTCGATGCCGTGATCATCTCGTGACGATCAGGAAGAGCGCCCGAGCTTGGGGATGAGAACGCGGATGTTGACCGGCGCCGGCCTCGCGGGCAGCATCGCCGGTGCGCTCGCGGTCGGCGCTGTCGTCTGGACCGCGCAAACCGGGCGCCTCGCGACCCGTCTGCGCACACGCCACAAGCCCCAAGCTGCGTACTCGCGTGACGAGCTAGCGGGCCTGCCCGCTCCCGTCGCGCGCTATTTCGATTTCGCGCTGACGCCGGGCCAACCGTTTGTGCGCGGCGCGCGATTGCGGCAGACCGGAGCGATGGCGCTGCGTCCTCACTCCTGGAGCCGCTTCACGGCCACGGAATACTTTGGCGTCGACCCGCCGGGCTTTGTTTGGGACGCGAACATCCAGATCGCACCGCTGGTATCGGTTCACGTTCGAGATGGGTACTGGGCGGGCGAAGGCCGGATGACCGGCAAGCTGGCCGCGATCGTGCCGGTCGTCGACGAGCATGGCACGCCGGAGATGGCATCGGCGGAGTTGCTGCGCTATCTGGCTGAAGCCGCGCTCTTGCCCACGGCGCTGCTGCCGCGCCACGGCATCGCCTGGACGGGACTTGACGACCGGACCGCCCGCGCCACGGTTACCGACGCCGGCATGACGGTTTCGTGCGATGTGTCGTTCGGCGAGCAGAACCAGATCGAGCGCGTCCAGGCAATGCGGCATCGCAGCGTGGGCGGGAAGTCCGTTCTCGTGCCCTGGATCGGGCACTTCGGTGACTATCGGCGAGTCGACGGCATGATGATCCCGATGGTCGCCGATGTCGAATGGGTGCTAGCGGGCGAAAATGTGCCCTATTGGCGTGGGCGCGTGGTCGAGGCGCGATACGACTTCTCAGCTTGATCGACTTGCCGAATAGGTGTCCTCGACGTACCGGAATGCCGCGCCGTCCGTGGCCGCCGGTATCATCGAGGCGCCGGCACCCGGTCGGCGATGACGATAGGACGAGCGTCGAATTAGGCATCCGCCATTTAATGTATCGCTAATCCGCTTGGGTAGATGTCCGAAATAGACGAGGCGGCGCTGCCGCCGAGTGGCCCGTAGACAGTGATGTCAAAGCCTGAATTATTAGCAACGTAGATGTTGCCGGTAGTGTCCACCGATACGCCGTATGGGTTGTTTACCCCCGAGGATATCGTGAGTGTGGGGCTTCCGCCGCTCGATGCGTACTTTGTTACGGTGTTGCCAGAGGCGTTGGCCACGTAAATGTTTCCGCTACTGTCAAGTGCCAGGGCGTTCGGCGCGCTGACTCCAGAGGAGATCGTGAGCGTGGGGCTTCCGCCACTCGGCGCATATTTCGTCACGGTGCTGTTGCCGCTGTTCGGTACGTAGATGTTCCCGCTACTGTCAATCGCGATTCCGAACGAAGGCCGATTTACCCCTGCGGAAAGCGTGAGTCTGGGAGCTCCACCGCTCGATGCGTACTCAGTGATTGTGCTGTTATTGTAATTCGCAACGTAGATGTTTCCGCTGCTGTCTACGGCGACCCCAACCGGGCCACTGAGCCCTGAGGTAATGCTCAAAGCCTGGCGGCTACCGCTAGCGTTATATTTCGTGACGGTACCGTTGCCGTAGTTCGCTACGTAGATGTTACCGCTGCCGTCTACCGCGATTCCGAGCGGGTTAGACATGCTCGCGGAGATTGTTAGCAGTGAACTTCCACCGCTTAGGGCGAATTTCGCGACGTTGTTGCCCCCGTTGGATGCGGCATAAAGGTACTTCGTGGTTGGCGAAGGCACACTCGTCGGGCTCGAGCTTGGGGCCGGGCTTGGGGTCGGGCTTGCTGACACTGACGGAACGAACGACTCGATCACGGGAATATCATTCACGGGCACCGACGCGGTGCTGCCACTCACGGTTACCGGCACGGATACAAGCGCGCCGGTATCGGTGAACGTTTGCGCGCTGATTACGCTTGGCGCCGCAGCCAGTTGCAGCGTTACCGTCTGCGGGGTTACCTTTAAGGGGCTCGCATTACCGTCGACTGACGCAACGCCTTGCCACAGAATCAACTCATACGTGCCCGACCGTTTTTGCAAGAGCGTCGAGTTGACGTTTGCCAACGATCCACCGAGTGCGTAGTTTACGGTCGCAGGGGTATACGCGGGACCAGGATCGGTCAGCGTTGCAATGAGGTTCTTAATCGCGTTATACGACGGCTTTGTGACATAGCTATCAGTTATCATTCCCGCGTAGCAATGGTCGGCAGCGTAGTCGTCGATAAACGAGAAGAGATAGGTGCGTTTGACGCCGTCGTCCCAGTTGTTCAAGAGGGTCCGAAGGAGATAGCGCTCTTGCCCGACTGAGCCCACGCTAAATTGGCAGCCGCCGGTCTGTGATTCGTACCCCGTCTCCGTTACATAGACGGGCTCGCCCGGGTTTTCGATATTGGATACGCCGAGATAGTAATACGAGCTTCCAGCGCATTGCGGCGATGTCATGCAGCCTTGTTCGGGCCAGTGCGGACCGGGATACGAATGGAGGTTTCCGTACGTCGATACCGCCGCGAGCGATCCCATCGATATCGCGTCGGTATAGAGCGCGGCCAGCCCGGCGCAGTTTCCGTACGATGGACTCAAGAGCGGCAGCATATTTAATCCGTTCGCTTGGTCGTAATTCCATAAATTTGTCGTTTGCGCGCGCGTCGTCGTCGTCCAATTCGCGGCGCCGCCGCACGAGGCATTGCTTTCGTTCGTGCCTTCAAACGCATCAAGCGGAACGCCGTACGAGGTCATCATGTTGGCGAACGTCGTGGGTTGAACGGGCCAACCGGACACCGGACCGTTGTAATACAGGCCGGGCCAGCCCGCGTCAACGCCGACGCCGGATTTCGCCCAATTCGTCAACACGGCCGGGTAGTTATTGGCCCCATCTCGCACGTGTCTGATGCCCGATGCTTTGAGGTATGGAGCGGCAGTGGCGTTGTAGACGTCTTGATACTCAAAATCGGTATTCGCGCCAATGGAATCCACGAACGCATCGCTCGAACCCGCCTGCAACGCCGGCAGCGAAGTGCCGGTTCGCGTCTGCGTAACCGAACCAGTTGCGGCCGCGGTGCCGGCGACAGCTTCGCTTGTCGCGGAGACTGGGGCAAGCGACGTGCCATTCATAGCTGGAAGTGTTTCCCCACTTCTCCCACACGCGCTCGAGGTTGAGATACATAACAAACTTAAGACCATTTGTAACCGGCTTCTGCCCATAGCGACCATCCTCGGGGCCGTCCTGGGCTGCAATCGCGCTCATGCCAACAATCGCAGCATACACAACGCGAAATACATACTTCATTGCCAGAAAACGCCGTGCATGACTCAACTTTGTCCGTGCAACTGATGTTTGGGCCTGTCGAGTCTAGTGAGCCCTGTATTGCAAGACCGCACAGCGAGGCTTTTCGCACGTTGATTTTGGCGAATCGGTCACGAAGCTGCGCGCCACGCTGACTTCATGTGCGAAACGCTCGCGTCGTCAAAGCGGTACGAATAGAAGTCCTGCCAAGTGAACCGCCTTCCTGGTTAACGTGGGGAGTATCGCAGTGCCCACTGCGTGACGTGCTGTTCGTCAGCCGTCACGGACCTTGCGGTAAAAGCGATGGACAAAATTTGCTGAATGCGGCGCCGGTTACTTTTGCGCGTCGAGCGCAAGGTTCAGTTCGAGCACGTTCGCGCGCGGCTCGCCAAGGATGCCGAAGGTCCGGCCCCGGACGTGTGCGGCGATGAGCGAGCGCACCGCATCGAGCGCCACGTGGCGTGCCTTGGCGATGCGCGGCGCCTGGTAGTAGGCACCCTCGGGTGAGATGTCCGGATCGATGCCGCTGCCGCTCGAGGTAACCAGATCCATCGGCGGTGCACCTTGCGCATCGGGGTTGGCCTTCTTGAGGCCGTCGATCGTGGCTTTGGTCGCGTCGATGAGTTTCTTGCTGGTCGGCGCGAGGTTGGTTCCGCCGGTTGAGGTCGGATCGTAGCCGTTCTTGCCCGCCGCCGACGGCCGGCCTTGGAAGTATTGCGGTTTGCTGAAGAGCTGGCCGATGATCGCCGAACCGACGGGTTTGCCGTTCTGCATGACCATCGATCCGCCGGCTTGGAACGGAAACAAGAGGCTCCCGAGCGCGGTGATGAGCAGCGGATAGATGACGCCCAGGATGGCGACGCTCACAACGGTGTAGATGATCGACGTCACCACGTGCGAGAGGATCGACTCGCCCTTGGCGGAGGGTCCGGCGGGCTCCGCTGCCGGCCCGCCGGCGAGCTTTTCTTTGGTCGGGGATGTAATGAGGGTGCTCATAATGCTCCGCTTACGTCAGGTGCAGCGTGGTGAGGATGACGTCGATGACTTTGATGCCGATGAACGGCACGATGATGCCGCCCAAGCCGTAGACCAGTGCGTTCTCGCGCAGCACGGCATCGGCGCCGCGCGGTTTGTAGGCCACGCCGCGCAGCGCGAGCGGGATGAGCGCGATGATGATGAGCGCATTGAAGATGATCGCCGAGAGGATCGCGCTCTGGGGCGTCGACAGCCGCATGATGTTGAGCTCGCCCATCACCGGATAGGCCGTCGCGAACATGGCCGGCAAAATCGCGAAATACTTCGCGACGTCGTTGGCGATCGAGAATGTCGTGAGCGCGCCGCGCGTCATCAGCAGTTGTTTGCCGACCTCGACGACTTCGATGAGCTTGGTCGGATCCGAATCGAGGTCGACCATGTT
>PLAE01000191.1 GCA_003134035.1 Candidatus Velthaea versatilis | reverse complement strand
TCGACGTCGGCATCGCCGAGGCACACGCGGTCTGCTTCGCTGCCGGTGCCGCGACGAGCGGACTCAAACCGGTCTGCGCGATCTACTCGACGTTCCTTCAGCGCGCGTACGATCAAGTCGTGCACGACGTCGTGATTCAGGATCTGCCCGTCGTATTCGCAATCGACCGGGCGGGCTTCGTCGGCGACGACGGGCCGACGCACATGGGTCTCTACGATATCGCCTACCTGCGCACGTTGCCCGGCATCACCGTCATGGCCCCGCGCAACGAGCACGAGATCGCGCCGATGCTCAAGCTCGCCCTGTCGCTGGACGCACCCGCCGCGTTGCGCTATCCGCGCGGCTGTACCGGCGGGGCCTACGACGAACCAATCGCCCCGGTCCAGCTCGGCCGCGGTGAAGTGCTGCGGCGCGGCCGGGGTATCGCGATTCTCGCCTTGGGCAACACGGTCGACGCGGCGCTCGAAGCGTACGACATGGTCGCGGCCGGCGGCGGGCCCGGGCCGACCGTCGTCAACATGCGGTTCGTCAAGCCGCTCGACGAGGCGCTGCTCATGGAGCTGGCCGAGACGCACGAGCGCTTCATCACGCTCGAAGAGCACTCGCTGGCGGGCGGCTTCGGCTCGGCGGTCGTCGAGTGCGTCGCTGATCGCGGACTCGCGGTGAAGGTCGAGCGGATCGGCGTCCCCGCGGTGCTTGTCCAGCACAATAAGCCCGAACGCCAGCGGGCGATGTTCGGCCTGTCCGCGGAGAACATCGCGGCGCGCGTGCACGCGTTTAGCGCGGCGTTGTCTTCCTGAGCCGAATCGGTTTGGAGCTGCGCTCGAGGCTCGATTTCCATTCGGTTGGACCGGCGGCCCAAGGAGCGTTAAGGGTGCGTGGTACAATGGGGCGCACTGCCGTTTCGTAGGAGTTTGTCTTTACAATGTTCGCGTTGATCGCCGCCGTTGCCACCGCCGTCGCGACCCCGCTAGCCAAGGCGACGACCTTGACGCTCACCCCCGACCAGCTCAAGGCGCTCGAATCCGCCGCGGTCACCGTTGGCGGTCCGAAGTCGCCGCTCGCGCTGCACGCCGCCTGGCTGACCCACGGATTCGCCGGAATCTTCATCCTCTCGGCGATTTTGCTGATCTTTCTGCTTGCCATTCAGACGACGAAGCAGGAAGGCCTCAGCGGCACGATCGGCGGCAAAGTCGAGTCGGCGTATAAGGGCCGGGTCGGGATCGACAAGCAGCTCCAGCGCTTCACGACCGGCGTCGCGATCACGTTCGTGCTGTTCGCAACGCTCGTTTCGCTGTCCGGGATTTAGCGGCGTTGGCGCTGCTCGAGGTCAAGAATCTTCGCACCACGTTCAAGACCGACGACGGCGTCGTCAACGCGGTCAACGGTCTGTCATACGCGGTCGACGCTGGTTCGACGCTAGGGATCGTCGGCGAATCCGGTTCGGGTAAATCGGTCAACGCGCTCTCGATCATGCGGCTCATCCCGCAGCCGCCGGGGAAGATCGAAGCCGGCGAGGTGCTCTTCAAAGGCGCGGACTTGCTCAAGAAGAGCGAGGCCGAGATGCGTAAGATCCGCGGCCATGACATCGCGATGATCTTTCAGGATCCGATGACGTCGCTCAACCCGGTGCTGACCGTCGGCGAGCAGATCATGGAAGCGACCCGGCTGCACCTGGGCTTGTCCAAGAACGACGCGCGCGACCGGGCCGTCGATATGCTCAAACTCGTGCGCATCCCGGTGCCCGAGCGGCGCATCAAAGATTACCCGCATCAGTTTTCTGGCGGCATGCGCCAGCGCGTCATGATCGCGATGGCGCTGTCGTGCGACCCGGCGGTGCTCATCGCCGACGAACCGACGACGGCACTCGACGTCACCGTGCAAGCCCAGATCATCGACCTGATGAACGAGATGCAGGCGCGGCTGGGCTCCGCAATCGTGCTCATTACGCACGATCTGGGCGTGGTCGCCGAGACGTGCAAGAACGTGCTCGTGATGTACGGCGGCAACATGGTCGAATACGGGACCGCCGAGCAGATTTTCAGCGCGCCCAAGATGCCGTACACGCTGGGACTGCTCGAATCGCTGCCCCGGCTGGATGCCGCCGGCGACCGGCTCGTGCCGATTCCGGGTCAGCCGCCGAACCTGCTGCGGATGCCCTCGGGCTGCGCGTTCGCCCCGCGCTGCAAGTACCGCATGCCGATTTGCGACGAACCGGTGCCGCTGCTCGACTTCGGCGCCGGGCATGTGGCGCGATGCTTTCTGTACGACGAGCGCGCCGACGGGCAGAAGCCGATTGGGGTCGAGAACGCCCCGCGCGTTTCGCTCGAAGCCGTCGCGCACACGCCGCAGGAGCTCTCGGCATAGTGGCGGCGCAGCTCGAACCGCCCCCGACCGCCGCCGCGAACGAGAACCTCATCGTCGTCCGCGATCTCACTAAGTACTTTCCGATCCACGCCGGCGTGTTTTCGCGCCACGTCGGGGACGTCAAAGCCGTTGACGGCATCGACTTTGAGATTCGGCGCGGCGAAACGCTCGGTCTCGTCGGCGAATCGGGTTCGGGCAAGACGACCGCCGGCCGGGTGATCCTGCGCCTGGCGCCGGCCACGCGCGGCGAAGTCGAGTTCGAGGGCCGCGACATCCTCAAGCTCGCACGCAACGATCTGCGCTCGCTCCGTAAGGAGATGCAGATCATCTTTCAGGACCCGTACGCCTCGCTGAACCCGCGCATGACCGTCGGCGACATCATCCGCGAGCCGCTGGCGATCCACGGCATCGCGCGCGGCAAAGCGGCCGAAACGCGCACGCAGGAGCTGCTGTCGCTAGTCGGCCTGCAGCCGTACCATGCGAACCGCTATCCGCACGAGTTTTCGGGCGGTCAGCGCCAGCGCATCGGGATCGCGCGCGCGCTGGCGGTCGATCCCAAATTCATCGTCGCCGACGAGCCGGTCTCCGCGCTCGACGTGTCGATCCAAGCCCAAGTCATCAACTTGCTCCAAGATCTGCAGCAGCAGCTCGGGCTGACGTATTTGTTCATCGCGCACGACTTGTCGGTCGTCCGTCACATCTCCAATCGGGTCGCGGTCATGTACGTCGGCAAGCTCGTCGAGATCGCCGGCCGCGACCGGCTCTACGACAACCCGCTGCACCCGTACACGCAGGCGCTGCTCTCGGCGATTCCCATTCCCGACCCCAAGGTCGAAGGACGCCGCAAGCGCATCATCCTCACCGGCGACATCCCCTCGCCGGTCAATCCCCCATCGGGCTGCCGGTTTCACACGCGCTGCCCGGTCGCGTTCGACCGCTGCAAAACCGAGATTCCGGCCTTGAACGAATACGCACCGGGGCATCGCGCGGCATGTCATTGGGTCGAACAAAACGGCGGCAACGCGCCCGATCTCACGCGCGGTCCGGCGCTCATCTAAGCTGGATTCGACTTCGTCGAATCCGTGGCGGTCGGGCTTCGCCCGATCCGCGTGGCGTTTGCGGCTTCGCCGCAAGTCGCAGGGTGGGGAAATAAAACAGCGATCACCTTGGTGATCGCTGTTTTATTCCGCGGCTTCGCGCTTACGAGGCCTTCTTGCGCCCGGCGGTTTTCTTGCGCCCGCCGGTCGCTTTTTTGCGGCCCGCGGTCGTCTTTTTGCGGCCGGTCGCGGCGGCTTTCTTCCGGCCGCCGGCGGCTTTCTTGCGGCCCGGAGCGGCGGCTTTTTTCCGTCCGCCGGTCGCGGCTTTCTTGCGCCCGCCGGTGGCTTTCTTGCGCGGCGTGGTTGCCTTTTTCCGTCCGCCCGCCGCCTTTTTCCGGGTTGTCGTGGCCTTCTTGCGGGTCGTCGTCGCCTTTTTCCGACCGGCGGTCGCCTTTTTCCGTCCGCCCGTCGCGGCTTTCTTGCGCGTACCGGTTGCGGCTTTCTTGCGCGTGCCGGCGGTTTTCTTGCGCGTCGACTTCTTTCGACCTGGCGTCGCCGGTGCGGCTTCCGGCGTATCGACGGTATCGCTCACGGTATCCGAGTCCATTCGTCCTCCACGTCCACATTGGGACGATATTCGAATTGCGGATGCATCGACAAGTGCCGACGCATTTAGTCGCATCCTACAAGGAATTCAAAAATAATGCAACTCGACGCACCATATCTGCGTTCAACGCGCGCGCATTCGGGCGCGTGAACACGTAATGTGTGCAGTCCGCAGCGGCGTTCGACACGCGTTTCGGAACGCGCGCGCTGCAGCGTTCGAAGCGCGGCGCGGAGCCCGCCGCGGACGAGCGCGCGACGCCGCTCGCGGTGCGCCGAAGCGAGCGGCGAGAAGTCGTTCGCTGCCGAGTCGCCGGTCCAAAGCGTTATCCGGGGCTTGACCTCCGAGAGTATACTGAAGGCGTTTACCAGGACAGGGGGAGCCGTGGCGAAGCCACTCATCATCGTCGAGTCGCCGACGAAAGCGAGAACCATCAAGAAATTCTTACCCGCGCGTTTCGTGGTCAAGGCGTCGGTCGGCCATGTCCGCGATCTGCCGAAGTCGACCCTTGGTGTGAACGTCGAAGACGGCTCGTTCACGCCCAAGTACCTGACTATAAAAGGTAAGGGTGACATCATCAAAGAGCTCAAGGCGGCGGCGAAGAACGCGAGCGAAGTCTACCTCGCGACCGACCCCGACCGCGAGGGCGAAGCGATCGCGTGGCACCTGGCCGAGATCCTCAAACTCGACAACCCGATGCGGATCGAACTGCACGAAATCACCAAAGACGCCGCGCTCGCGGCGATCAAAGACCCGCATTCCATCGACATGCCGCGCGTCAACGCGCAGCAGGCGCGGCGCATTCTCGACCGGCTCGTCGGCTATAAAATTTCCCCGCTCTTGTGGGCCAAAGTGCGCGGCGGCTTGTCGGCCGGCCGGGTGCAATCGGTTGCCGTGCGGCTCATCGTCGACCGCGAACGCGAGATCGGGGCGTTCGTTCCGCGCGAGTACTGGTCGATCACCGCGCAACTCGCTTCGCACGGCAGCCCGATCGTTTTCACGGCCGAACTCAACGCGATCGACGGGCGCAAAGCCGAGGTGACGAACGAAACGCAAGCGCTCGAGATCGTGCGGGCAGTAACCGGCGCCGCGTTCCGTGTCGCCTCGATCAAGGAGCGCGAACAGCGCCGCAACCCGGCCGCGCCGTTCACCACCTCGACGCTGCAGCAAGAAGCGTCACGCAAGCTCAAATACCGTGTCCGCAAAACGATGCAGCTCGCGCAGGCGCTCTACGAGGGCGTCGACTTGGGCGGAGCGGACGGCACGCAGGGTCTCATCACCTACATGCGCACCGACTCGACCCGCATCTCCGACTCAGCCAAGGATGCCGCCCGCGAATACATCGACGGCGCGTTCGGATCCGAGTTCTATGGCGGCACGCGCGTGCACAAGCTGCGCGAAGGCGCTCAGGACGCACACGAAGCGATCCGGCCGACGTTCATTCATCGGCCGCCCGATTCGCTGGCCGGCATCCTCAAACGCGACGAGTTGCGCCTGTACCAACTCATTTGGGAACGCTTCGTGGCCTCGCAGATGGCCGCGGCGGTGTACGATCAGACCACCGTCGACATCGCCGCGGGCAGCTACACGTTCCGCGCCAGCGGCAGCGTCATGAAGTTCGCCGGCTTCACCGCCGTGTACGAAGAAGGCCAAGACGACGTCACGCCCGCGGCGCCCGCCAACGGCAAGGCGCCGGCCAAAGCCCGGCCGATCTTGCCGAAGCTGACGCAGGACGAAACGCTCGATACCAAAGCGATCGAACCCAAACAGCACTTCACCGAACCGCCGCCGCGGTTTTCCGAAGCGTCGCTGGTCAAAGCGCTCGAAGAGAACCGGATCGGGCGGCCCTCGACGTACTCGACGATCGTCGAAACGATCCAGGCGCGCGGCTACGTCGAGCAGATCGACCGGCGCTTCCATCCGACCGACATCGGCTTCGCGGTCAACGATTTGCTGGCCGAGCACTTCAAAGACATCGTCGATCTGGCGTTCACCGCGCTCATGGAAGAGAAGCTCGACCGGGTGGCCGAGGGTGAGGGCGACTGGGTCAAGGTGCTCGCCGATTTCTACGGTCCGTTCGCCGCCGAGCTGGCGCTGGCCGAGGAGAAGCTGCCCAAATTCGAGCAGCGCGACGAACCGACCGACGACATCTGTCCAAACTGCGAACGGCCGATGGTGATCAAGACGGGCCGCTTCGGCAAATTCATCTCGTGTACGGGATACCCCGAGTGCAAGACGACGCGGCCGATTCTCAAAGATACCGGCGCGATATGTCCGAAAGACGGCGGCATGGTCGTCGAGCGCAAATCGCGCAAAGGTCGCACGTTCTACGGTTGCGCGAACTACCCGGCGTGCGACTTCGTTTCGTGGGATCGCGTGATCCCCGAACCCTGCCCGGTTTGCGGTGGATACGTGACCGCCAAGATCAAACGCGGCGGCGTCGTGACGTTGGAATGCCATACCGACAAAGCGCACGATCTGACCGCGCTCGGCGCGGCGGCGAACGCCGAAGCGGAAGATGAGGATCTCGAGCCCGTTGGCGTCTAGCGCCGGGCTGACGGTGATCGGCGGCGGACTTGCGGGCTGCGAAGCCGCCTGGCAAGCCGCGCAGACCGGCGTCGCGGTTGAGCTCTACGAGATGCGCCCGCACCGGCGCGGTCCGGCGCACGAAACCGGGATGCTGGCGGAGCTCGTGTGTTCCAACTCCCTGCGCGGCGCGGCGATCGAGAACGCGGTCGGACTGCTCAAAGAAGAACTGGCGCGCTGCGATTCGCTCATCGTCGGCGCGGCGCGCGCGACCGCCGTCCCCGCGGGCGGCGCGCTGGCGGTCGATCGCGAACGGTTCGGCGCGCTGGTCGAAGCGCGATTGGCGGCCCATCCCAAGGTGACGATCCGGCGCGAAGAGATCGTCGAACTGCCGGCCGCCGGAAGGGTGATCGTTGCCTGCGGTCCGCTGCCGTCGCAACCGCTGGCCGACGCGGTCGACGCGCTCGTCGGCAGCGGACGGCTGCACTACTACGACGCGGCCGCGCCGATCGTCGCTGCCGACTCGCTCGACACCTCGGTCATGTACCGCAAATCGCGCTACGACAAAGGCGACGGCGAGGACTATCTCAACATCCCGCTCGACGCCGCTGCGTACCGGCAGTTCGTCGCCGATCTGCGCCGGCTGCCCAAGCACGATCCCAAGGAGTTCGAGAAAGACGCCGCGACCGGCAAGATCCCCTATTTCGAGGGCTGTTTACCGATCGAGGAAATGGCGCTGCGCGGCGCGGACGCGCTGCGTTTCGGTCCGCTCAAACCGGTCGGCTTGCGCGATCCGCGCAGCGGTCAAACGCCGTACGCCGTCGTGCAGTTGCGCAACGAAAACGCGTCGGGCAGCGCGCTCAACCTCGTCGGTTTTCAAACCCGGCTGACCTGGCCCGCGCAGCGCGAAGCGTTCGGCAAGCTGCCCGGGCTGGCCCAGGCGGAATGGCTGCGCCTGGGCGTGATGCACCGCAACACCTTCATCGATTCACCGCGCCTGCTCGACCGCGATTTGCGCCTCCGCGCGAATCCGCGTTTTTTCTTCGCGGGCCAAATTACCGGCGCCGAAGGGTATGTCGAAGCGGCAGCTTGCGGTTGCATCGCCGGGAACGCCGCGGCGCGCGAAATCGCCGGCGCACCGCCCGTCCCGGTGCCCGCCGAGACGGCGCTGGGCGCGGTGCTTGCCCATCTCGCCAACACGACGACGGCGGATTTCCAACCCGCCAATGTCACGTGGTCGTACTTCACCCCGCCGGCTGGGCCGAGCGGGAAACTCGACAAGCGCGAGAAACGCCGGCGGCTCGCCGAACGCGCGCTCGAGCGGATCGATGCGTTCGCCGCCGCGCTCGGCCGCTGCGGCGCGACCGGCGCGGTGCGCGAAACTTCGGCCGCCGCGATCGGATAGGAGTACGGCATGTCGTTCCGCTGCGGTTGCCGCCATTAATACCAAGATCCGCTCGACCACGATTTGTGCCGTGCGCCGCGACGGCAAGCTTGCGATGGCCGGCGACGGGCAAGTCACCTTCGATAAGTTCGTCATGAAGCACAGCGCCCGCAAAGTGCGCCGGATCGCCGGCGGCAGCGTGTTGTGCGGATTCGCCGGCTCGGCCGCCGACGGCATCACCCTGCTCGAAAAGTTCGAGGGCAAACTCGCGGAGTATAAGGGCAACCTTTTGCGCGGTGCCGTCGAACTGGCCAAGGACTGGCGTCAGGACCGCGCGCTGCGCCGGCTCGAAGCGCTGCTCATCGTGGGGAATGCCGAGCACCTGATGGTCATCAGCGGCAACGGCGACGTCATCGAACCCGACGAAGGCATCGCGGCGATCGGCAGCGGCGGTCCCTACGCGCAGGCAGCGGCCACCGCGCTGCTGCATCACTCGTCGCTCGACGCCCAAAGCATCGCCCGCGAAGCCCTCGGCATCGCCTCCAAAATCGACATTTACACCAACGACGACATCATCGTCGAGGTCGCATAAATGACCGCTCTGACCGCCGCCCGCGAACTGACGCCGCGTGAGATCGTTACCGAACTCGATCGCTACATCGTCGGCCAAGCGAAGGCCAAGCGCGCCGTCGCGATCGCGTTGCGCAACCGTTACCGGCGCGACAAGCTGCCCGAAGAGATGCGCGTCGACATCATCCCCAAGAACATCCTGATGATCGGCCCGACCGGCGTGGGTAAAACCGAGATCGCCCGTCGCCTGGCGAACCTGGCCGGCGCGCCGTTCATCAAGGTCGAGGCCACGAAATATACCGAGGTCGGGTACGTCGGGCGCGACGTCGAGTCGATGGTGCGCGATTTGGCCGAAGCCGCGATCCGCATCGTGCGCGACGAACGGCGCTCCGAGGTCGTCGAAGCTGCCGACCGCGCCGCCGTCGAGCGGGTCATCGATCTGCTGCACCCCGAAACGTGTCCGCCCGCGCCGGCCCAGGCTAACCCGTTCGCGGCGACGTTCGGCTCGCTCTTCGGCAACAATTTCGGCGGAGCGAACGCGGCCCAGGCGGCGCCGCCGGCCGCGACGCAGACCGCGCCGCCGAACGAAGCCGCGCGGATTCGCGAGTCGGCGCGCGCCGACGTGCTGCGCGGCTTCTACGACGTGCGCTTAGTCGAAATCGAAGTCGAGGAAGCGCAGTCGCTGCCGATCGGCATGATCGGCGGCGACATGAACAACCAAGGCGGCGGCGACATCGGCGAGATGCTGGGCGGTCTAATGCCCAAGAAACGCGCCAAAAAGCGCGTGACCATCGCCGAAGCGCGGCGCATTTTCGCCGCCGAAGAAGAAGGCAAGCTCATCGACATGGATGCCGTCAAGCGCGAAGCGCTGCGGCGGGCCGGTGAAAACGGGATCATCTTCATTGACGAGATCGACAAGGTCGCGGGTTCGGGCGGCGGCCGCGGGCCCGACGTCTCACGCGAGGGCGTGCAGCGCGACATCTTGCCGATCGTCGAAGGTTCCACCGTCAACACCAAACACGGGCAGCTCAAAACCGACCATATCCTGTTCATCGCCGCCGGCGCGTTCCATATGAGCAAGCCGTCCGACCTCATCCCCGAACTCCAAGGCCGCTTTCCGATCCGCGTCGAGCTCGAATCGCTGACGGCCGCCGACTTCGAGACGATCCTCACCCAGCCCAAGAACGCGCTCATCTCGCAGTACAAGGCGCTGCTGGCGACCGAGAACGTGCAGCTCGAGTTCTCCGCCGACGCGATTGCCGAGATCGCCCGTATCGCTATGCAAGTCAACGACCAAACGGAAAACATCGGCGCTCGACGGCTGCACACGGTGCTCGAGAAACTGCTCGAGGACATCGCCTTCGAGGCGCCCGAGACGACCGGGGCGGTTCCGATCGATGCGGCTTACGTTCGCGCCAAGCTCGAAGCGATCGCGGGCAACACCGACTTGTCCAACTTCATTCTGTAAACTGATTCTGTCAGCCGGCGCGGTGACTTGGGGCGTGGATGCACGCCCCATTTTCGATTGGCCGCGCGTTCCGACACGTCGGGTGCCGCGCCGCAACGCATCCTGCCGCGGTCGCTGCCGATCACGCACCCGCTGATCGCGGCGCTCGCCGCAGCGGCGCTGCTGAATTGCGACGGAGATCCATTTTGGCGCTGATCTCGATCGCCTCTTCGTTCATCGCGTGCCCCATCGTCGCGAGAAAACACGCCGCCCCGTAGTGACGAAAGTTCCATGTCTTTGACTCAATGTGGGTTACGTCGCTGCAGCGCCGGCGGCGCGCGAAAACCCGGTACCCGGCCTCATCCTCAACACCGGCAGCGCGAAGGGCGTGCAAAGCGGGATGTTCTGCGACGTCGTGCAGCGTCTCGACGCCGACAGCGCCCGTCGCGGCGCGTGTCGCGGGTGCGATCGCGGTCGGCGCGCAAGTAACCTCGACGGCGGTCGCCGGTGGCAACCGAGGCTTGCGGCGAGGAGTTAGAATAAGAGCAATCATGGCCTATTTGCGCACGATCCTGACGGACAATCATCCAACGCTCCGCAAGGTCGCCAAACGCGTCAATCCTGCGGAGATCGCCGATCCGTTGTTTCAGCAGCTCATTGACGATATGTTCGAGACGCAGTATGCCGCGCCGGGGATTGGTTTGGCGGCTCCGCAAGTCGGAATATCCAAGCGTCTCTTTACCGTCGATCTGCAGGACAAAGAAAGCCCCGATGATGGCCCGCTCGTCGTCATCAATCCGAAGTTCACGCTGACCGAGGGTGAAGTCGAAGCGCTCGAAGGCTGTCTCTCGGTGCCCGGTTATGTCGGCGAGGTAACGCGCTTTGAGCATGTTCTTTGTACCGGGCTCGATCGCGCCGGCAAGAAGATCACGCTCGACGCGCACGGCTGGTTCGCGCGCGTGCTGCAGCACGAGATGGACCATCTCAACGGCATCATCTACGTCGATAAAGCCAAGAACGTTCGGCCCGCCGCGACCGCCGAAGAGAAAGCGGAGGCCGCCAAAGCCGACGCCGAACTCGCCGCGACCGAGCGCATCAACGCCGAAGCCGCGCTCGCGCGCTGAACAGCATCTTTTTCGGAACGAGCGAGTTCGCCGTTCCGATCCTCGAGCGTCTGTCGGCGCGAACGACCGTGTCGGCCGTGGTCACCCAGCCCGACCGTCCGTCGGGCCGCGGACAGAAGCTCGCGCCGCCGCCGGTCAAGAGCGCCGCGCTCGCGCGCGGTCTCGCCGTGTACGCGCCGCTGCGCCTGCGGCCCTTTGCGGCCGAACTCGACGCGCTCGCGCCCGACATCCTCGTGGTGGCCTCATACGGCCGGATCTTGCCCCAAGCGATTCTGGAGCTGCCGCGGGCGGGCATCGCGTTCAACGTGCATCCCAGCCTGCTGCCGCTCTACCGCGGGGCGACCCCGCTGCAGAGCGCGTTGCGCGACGGCCGCACCGAGACCGGCGTGACGATCATGGCCATGGACGCGGGCATGGACACCGGCGACATTCTGCTGCAGGAGCGCACGCCGATCGGCGGCGCCGAAACGTACGGGCAACTTCACGACCGATTGGCGCTGCGCGGCGGCGACCTGCTGATCGCGGCGATCGACCGGCTTCTCGCCGGTACCCTCGAGCGCACTCCGCAAGCCGCCCGCGGCGTCCCGGCCGACGAGATCGCAGCGACGCTGACGCGTCCGCTCACGAAGGACGATATGGCCGTCGATTGGTCCCAGCCCGCCGCGCGCATCGTCGATCTGATTCGCGCGCTCGCGCCGGCTCCGGCGGCGCGCGCCGCCCTGAGCGGTGAGAACGTGAAGATCCTGGCCGCCCGGCTCGCGCTCGCGGGCGAAGCCGGCGTCACCGCCGACGACGGCGTCGTCGAACGCGCCGGCGACGGCGGCGGTGTCGTGCTCTTGCGGGTAACGCCGCCCAATCGCGGCGCCATGAGCGGTGCGGCTTTTGCGCGCGCGCGGGCGGCCGTATGAGCGTCGTGCTGGTCAAACGGCAGGTCGACTCGCGTGAGGTGGCGCTTCAAGTCGTGCGCGACGTGTTCGGCGAACACGCCCGCAGCGCGCGTGAGGCGCTCGATTATCGGGCGCGGGCCGCGGGGTTCGAGAACCGCGACCGCGGCTTCGCGACCGAACTCGCCTACGGCGCTATCAAGATGCGGCGCTGGCTCGACTTCCAGCTCGCGCCGTTCTTGGGCGCGCGCGCCGGGACGATTCCGCGCCCGATCGCCGAGATTCTGCGGCTGGGCGTGTATCAACTGCGCTGCATGAACGGCGTCGAAACGTACGCCGCGGTATCCGAAAGCGTTGGGCTCGCGCGGCGCTACGGCCACAAGGGCACCGCCGGGTTGGTCAACGCGGTGCTGCGCCGGCTCGCCGAAGCGCCGGTGCGCGAGCTGCCCGGCGACGATGACGACGCGCTCGCGGTTCGCGCGTCGTTGCCGACCTGGATCGTGGCCCACTGGCGGACGCGTTTCGGTCCCGAGGTGTTGCCCCGGATTCTGGCCGGAGTCAACGCACCGGCCGCGATCGGCCTGGGCGTGAACTTGCGCCGCGCGTCGCGCGATGGGGTCATCGCCGCTTTGGCCCAAGCGGAGATCTCGGCGCGGCCCTCGGCGTTTGCACGCGATGCGGTGGTGATCGACGGTCACTCGCCGTCGACGGCGCTCGATCGGCTGGCCGACGGCCGCTGGGAGATGCACGCCGAGACGGCCGCGCTTCCGGTCGATCTGCTCGATCCGCAGCCGGGCGACCGGATCTACGAAGCCTGCAGCGGACGCGGCAACAAGACCCTGCAAATCGTCGAACGGACCGGCGGCGACGTGCGGCTCGAGGCGATCGACCTCGACGAACGGCGCGTCGCACGGACGCGCGAACGGCTCATCGCGGCCGGGGTCACCTCGGCGCTGATCGTCGCCGGCGACGCCGCGCAGGCGACCGGCGACGCCGACTGCGACCGCGTGCTCGTCGACGCGCCGTGCTCGGGGCTGGGCATCATTGGCCGCCAGCCCGAAGCGCGCTGGCGCAAGGATCCCGGCGATCCGGTGCGCCTGGCGCCGTTGCAGTCGGCGATCCTCGCCGCGTCGGCGCAGCGCCTCAAACCCGGCGGCACGTTGGTGTACGCGGTGTGTTCGACCGATGAGCGCGAAAGTGAAGGCGTCCTCGAAACCTTTCTCGCACACGGTGACGAGTTCGTGCGAATGCCGCTGCCCGAGCGCTATGCCGAGTTCGCGACGCCGGCCGGTGACGTGCGTTTCGCGCCGGGGATCGCGGGTCGCGACGGCTTCTTCATCGCACGGGTGACCCGGAAAGGATGAACACCATCGCGCGGATCGAGCATGCCTGCGCCCGTTTCGTCGAAGACGGCTTCGCGCGCATCTTCCCGAGCGACCTCGATCCGGCGCAAGTCGGGCGCAAGCTCGCGGCACTGATGCAAGCCGCGCCGGGGGACTTATTTCTGGTGAAGGTTCACCCCTCGGACTACGCCCGCTTCGCGGGCGACCGCGACTTGCTCGAAGCCCGCTGGAGCGCGCTGCTGCGCGAGGCGCTGCCGGCGGCCCGCCGCAGCGAGTCGCCGCGCGCGCTGTTGCACGAGGACGCCGAAGTCGTCGCGGGATCGGTCGCCATCGAGACGGTATCCGACGAGCGTCAGCCGGCGCTCATGCTCGTGCGCGGCGATGGAACGCGGGTCGGGCTGCGCGACGGACTGCGCATCGGGCGCTCGCGCGATAACGATGTCGTGGTGCGCGACGGGCGGGCTTCGCGCCGCCACGCGCGGATCGTCGCGGCCGCGGGCGGCTTCGCGATCGAGGATGGCGGCAGCTCGAACGGGACGTTCGTCGACGGAAAGCCGGTCCGGCGGGCGCCGCTGGCGCCGGGCACGACGGTGACGATCGGCGACACCCACTTCGCGGTGCGGACCGATGCCGGTTGATCCGCGCTTGGCGACGCTGGGCGTGAGCGCCGCGGCCGCGGCGTTCGTCGTCGTCGTGCGCGACCGGCGCGGCCCGCCGCCGGGCCCAGCGCTCGACGTGGAAATTTCCACCGGCGTCGAACTGACCGTGAGTACGGCGGGAACAATCAAGACGCACCGGTTCGGGCGCCGCGTTCTCGTCGGTCGAGTGGCAAGCGCCGATCTCCGGCTGGATGATCCACTGGTGAGTCGCTTGCATGCCCGGATTGAAATGCGCGATGATGGAGTGTACGTGGAAGATTTGGGGAGCCGAAACGGGACCCGCGTCGATGGCGCGAACGTAGTCGGCAGCCGGTGTCTCCGGGTTGACGAAGAAATCGAGATCGGCGCAGCGTCCATCATTTTTCGAGGGGTCGGGGCATGGAGATAGCGGTCGGGTCGCAGCCAGGTCTCTGGCAGCGCAGCGGAGCGGAAGCACACGTCGCGGAGGTCATCGCGCCCGGCGTCGTTTTGCTTGCCGTTGCCGATGGGTTTGGCAACGTGCGCGGTACCCCCGTGGCGACGGTTACCGTTCACACCGTGCGCGATGCGCTCAAGCGCAAAGTTCGGTCGGACACGCGCGACCCGCGTTCGCATCTCATGGCCGCGTTTTCGGCCGCCAACGCGCGGGTCTTCGCGCAAACCGGCAGCACCGACGATTTCGTCGCCGGCGGGACCTCGCTCACGGCGGCGCTGATGATCGACGATCACGCCTACATCGCGCATGTCGGGCAGGCCCGCGCCTACCTGTGCCGCGACGGCGCGCTTTCGGCGCTGACCGAGGACGACGCGCTCGCGGGCGACGATTGGGCCAACGCGCGCACGCACGTGCCGACCGAAGCGCGAACCGGCAATCTGCTGACCCGGACCCTGGGCACGCAAGCGACGCTCGAAGCCAGCGTCATGCACGTGCGGCTCATGCATGCCGACGCGCTGATGCTTTCGACCGGCGGCGTACATACGATCGTCGCGCCCGACGAGATGCTCTACGCGCTGCAGGCCGCCCATAGTTCGAGCGATGTCGCGACCCGGCTGCTCGAGATCCTCAAACTGCGCGGCGCGCCGCACGGCGGGACGGTGATCGTCGGCCGCGCGCTGACCGAGCGGACGCCGCAGGCGAACGACTGCTTCCGGCCGGCGACGGTTCGCACGGCGCTCGTCGCGCTCGCGGCCCTGATCGCGGCGACGCTCGTTGCGATCGCGGTTCTCCACGCGGTATTTTCTCCATAACCTGCGCGCGGCGGCGCCGATGCTCGGGGCGCTGCTGTTCGCCGCGGTCTGTTTCCGGCTGGCGGCGCCGGGATCGCTCGGCCCCACGCCGCTTCTCATCGCGCTGGCCGTGGTCGCCTGCGTCTGGGTGATGCTCGAACCCGGGGATGCCGATCGCGACGATACCCTCCCGGCACTCGCGGTCATGCTCTCGGCATTGGGCCTGCTCGAGATCGCGCGACTTTCGCCGCAGCTCGCGGGGCGTCAGGCGGTCTGGCTGGCGTTTTCGCTGGGTTTGGCCGCGGCGCTCGGTCCGGCGTTCAACCGATTTCGCGTGCTGGCGGCGTACAAATACGTTTGGATTTTGCTGGCCGTCGCGCTGTTCGCCGCGCTTGCGCTCTTCGGTCAGGAAGTCAACGGCGCGAAGTTGTGGATTCGCCTGGGGCCGGTGCAATTCGAACCGGTTGAAGTCATCAAACTGCTCGTCGTGTTGTTCATGGCGTCCTATCTGGCGGAAACCGCCGACGTCATCGCGCGCACGCGGCCGTGGTCGCTGCGCGCCAACGCGAAATATCTCGGGCCGCTGTTCATCGGGTGGGGCGCGTCGATGGCGATTCTGGTGTTCGAGCACGACCTGGGAATGGCCACGCTGTTATTGGCGACGTTCGCTGCGATGCTCTACGTCGCTACGCGGCGGATCGATCTGATCGTCGGCGGCTTGGCCGTCTTCGGCCTCGCGGCGTACCTTGCCGCCGCACGCTACTCGTACGTGCGCACACGCATCGCGGTGTGGCAGCATCCCTTCGCCGACCCCTTCGGCGCGGGCTATCAAGCGGTCCAGTCGCTCTTCTCGCTGGCCGCGGGTGGACTGTTCGGCACGGGTTATCGGCTGGGACATCCGGAGTACATCCCCAGCGTCGCGACCGATTACATTTACGCCGCATGGAGCGAGCAGTGGGGCGCGATCGGCGCGATCGTCGTCTGCTTCGCCTTTCTCTCGATCGTGCGGCGGATGCTGCGCGTCGCCGAACGGCAGCCCGATCTGTATGCGAAACTGCTGGCGACCGGGCTTGCCGTGACGCTTGGGTTTCAAGTCTTCATCATCATCGGCGGCGTGCTCGGTATTTTTCCGCTGACCGGCATCACGCTCCCGTTCTTTTCGTACGGCGGCAGTTCGCTGGTCACGAATTTTTTGCTGATCTCGCTGGTGTGGGCGATCTCGAGCGAGCCGCGCGGCGCGGGCACCTAATTGGGTACTGCGCTGCGCGCGATCAAAGCAAGCGCGGCTTGGGCAGGCGGTACAGCCACAGCGCGCCGATGGTGAATTCGAGGATCGCTAGGACGATCGCGACGCGCGGCCCGGTTCCGGGCAGCGCCGCGTTCACGCGTTCAGCGATCGGCGCGGTGATCGCGGGCGCGACGATTTGCGGCAGCGTCGCCGCGATGTTCCAGACGCTCATCGACGCTGCCATCGCGCCGCGCGGCAACAGCGTGCACGCCAGCGCCCAGTCGGCGATGAAGTACGCGCCCCAAGCGACGCCGGCGATCGCCGCCGCCGCAAATGCCCACCCCGCCGTTCCCGCTGTCGCCAGGAGTGACAGACCCGCCGCGACGACGACGTTGGCGCCCAGAACCACGGCCCGCTTGTCATAGCGATCGGCCGGTGCCGCCGCTAGTCCCGCACCCGCGACGTTGGCGATCGTGAAGGTAAGAAACAGCAATGCCGTCAGCATCCGCGCGGGCGCGGCCGCGACGTGTAAGCTCTGCGTGACGAAGAAGAAGAGGAACCCCAGCAGCGTGTAAAAACCGAAATTGATCGCGCCGCGCGAGGCGAGCAGCGTGCGGAATTCGGGCCCGAAGGCGAACGGTTCGCGTCGCGTCGGCACGGGCGGCGTGTGCCGCGTGGCGCGGGTCGTGACGAGCAGCGACACGGCCAGCACCCCGCCCAGCAGCGCGGCGTCGATGAGCCGATTCGCGATGAAGCCCGCGACGAGCAATCCGCCGGCATTGCCCAGCGATTGCAGCGTGCCCATCCAGGCCGACGCCCCACCCGCCCGTTCGGCCGGCACGTAGTCGGGGACGATCGCGGCATACGGACCGCCGGCGACGTTCATGCCGATCTGCAGCGCGAAGAACGCCGCGATGAGTTGCGCGTAACTCGGGGCGAGGTAGAACCACAGCAGCGCCGGGACGGCTAGCGCGACGCCCGCGATGTAGAACGCGCGCCGGTCGCCGCGCCGAGCGAAGCCGCGGTCCGCGAGCGGTCCGCTTACGAGCTGGGTGAGCATGCCGGCCAGCGCTCCCGATGCCGCAATGAGCGCATACGCACGCAGACCGTCGCGCGGCGCGAGTTCGCCGCTGCGCGCTTGCAGCGAGACCGCCAGGATCGCGCCCCAGACGAATTGCAGGCCGAACCACAGGGCTGCCAGCCGCGCATACGTGCCGTTAGCCGGGCGCACCGAGCCGCCGCAACGCGTCCGTGTAGTCGCCGATCCCATCGATGTCGTAGCACAGTTCAGGCGCCGCGTCGACGACGGCGTGGGCCGCGATCCCAAGCACGGCGCTGGCCCGCCGTTCGATATCCCCGATCTGCAAACGCCCGCCGGCGAAGCGCAGGCACAGCATCGGCCCAAGCAGCGCCGCTAGGCGCAGCAAGCTTTTGCGCGCCGAAAAAAAGCGGCCGGCGACGCGCTCGAGCGGTTCGATCGCCGACCGGTCGATCACGAACGCGCTGCCGTTCGCGAAGCGTTGCGCGCCGAGCCGCACGCAATGCGGCGGCGCGTCGGGAAACGCGGCGTCGTAGGCGGATGCGGGAGCGAGCGCCATCGTCAGGGCCCACTCCGTCGAACGCGCGACGAACCCTTCGAGCGCCGCGCGATCGATGAACGGCAGGTCGCTGGTGAGAAACACGAGCCGCTCGGCGTGCGGAAACGCGCGCAGCGCGCGCGCGATGTTTTCCGGGCCGCTCGCCGCGGCGGGGATGAGCCGGTCGATGCGCGATCCGCAATGCGTGCCGACCGCCGCCGAACCGACGACGGCGATCGCATCGACGCCGATCGCGCGCGCCGCGTCGATCGCCGGATCGATGAGCGCGCGCTCACGCAGCGGCGCAAGCGCCTTGCAATCGGTGCCGATGAGCCGCGCGAAGTCGGGCGAAACGCGCCCACCGGCCGTTATGACGGCGTACAACGAACGCCGTCGCCCAGCCTAGGAGCCCGAGCCGTTGTTCCCGCGTTGGAACAGCGTTCGAATTAGGGCGCTCACGCCGGGGATGTCGCGCCGGTTGTTTTTGCGCCGGTCGTCGGTGACCGCCTGAGCTTGCACGCGGCGATCGCCGCGGCGGCGGACTGGTTCGTCATCGGCGGTCGGGGGATCGATGTTTTCGCTTGACATAATTCCCGTATCGGTAGAAATCGGCTTCGATTACACCTATTTCTAAAAAATGGTGTGGCGGGCCGTTTTTGCGCAAGTTACCGTTGCCCAGATGCGCTGCGGCCACGGGCGTTCCCTGGCGACCTTGGCGATCAAGGCCGGCCCGCAGGGAACCGGGCGCGCGCCGGGCAGCGCATCGGCGATCTCGACGAGCACGTCGCGCCACGGGTGTCGAACTGCAGCGCGACGCGGATGTCCGGTTAGGTCGTGGGCGCTGCGGCATCGTATCCGCAGACGTCAGACACGCGGTTGCGACCACCGCGCTTGGCGTCATACAGCGCGCGGTCCGCCGATTTGACGAGCGCCGAGGGGTCTCCAAACGGAATCGGAACGATCGCCGCCACTCCGATACTCACGCTGACCATCCCGTTTTCCGCGCCGGTATGCACGATAACGAGGGCGCTGACGGCGGCCCGAATGCGCTCGGCGACCCGCGCGGCTGCCCGTAGTTCTGCCGCCGCTAAGATGACGACAAACTCTTCGCCGCCATAACGAGCGGCAAGATCACCAGCCCGAACGCCATTGTCGCCAATCGTTTGAGCAATACGTATCAAGGCCTTGTCACCCTCTTCGTGTCCATACGTATCGTTATATGCCTTGAAGTGGTCGACGTCGATCATCAGCAGCGCCAGCGATTGCCGATTCCGACTCGCTGACTGCCACTCCCGATGCAGAACCTCGTCGAATAGGCGCCGATTGGCCAGGCCCGTCAACGCATCATGGAGAGCCAGGCGCCCGAAGTTTTCCTCAGCGAGCTTGCGCAGACCAATTTGCAACCACAGCGCCCAACCCGTGCCGGCGATCATCATCACGATCACCGTATGCACCGAGAGGTTGATGCGCGTGCTCGACCACCAACTGGAAAGATAGTCGCTTTCGGCAAGGGCAACTTGAATTAAAACAGGGTAGTTCGGAAGTCGGCGAAAGGCATACAGCCGTGTCACCCCGTCAAGGTGTGATGGCCGAACAAACCAGCCTGAGCGTAGGCTCTTGTATGGTTCTGAAAACACCGCGGAATCGTGGAATCGGTGGCCAATAAAGGCTCGCGGCGTACGCGTAAGAATGATCCCATCCTCGGATAAGAGGGTGATCGACCCGCGGCGCCCGACGTTGACGCTAGCATAGCTGCGGTCGAAGAGATCCAGAGAAATCGCCGCGAGCGCAACGCCGGCGAAGCTCCCGTCGGGATGATTGATGCGTCGAGTCGCCCACATCACCCAGGTTTTGTCGTGCCGATTCCGGCCCGGGCCGCTGATGTACACTCCCCCATCACGATGGTCGCGATGGTACACGAAATACGGACGATCGCCGACTTTCCTCTCGCCGTCGCCTGATAGCGAGTAATTGCTTACGACATGACGGCCATGCTCATCAAAGACAATGATACGGAAGATGCGCGGGAGCGATGCGATGAGCACGCGCATCGTGAACTGAATCCGCTTGCGCGCCGGCAGACCTGCTGTACCCGAAGACGACACGAGATTAGCGATCGTTCGCAGCGATGCGTCGGCTCCGTCAAATGCTTCGGACGCCTGTTCTCCGAGAGATTCCGCAAGGTTTGTCGCCGAGAGCTGCGCTGCGGCAATAGCGAGATCCCGTTCGCGAGCCGCGTTGAGGGCAAAGCCGGCGTTGATTCCGATACAAATCGTTAAGGCGAACGCGGCAAACCACCGGCCAAGAGTATTCCCCCGCACGGTGCGCGAGCGCCGTTCCGCTTGAGCCTGCTCCCTCGTGTGCGGAATTACCATTCTCCGCAAATTATCATCTCTGCGCGACCAAATAGCGGTCGGCCGGTTAGGCCGCGGCTGCGACCACGACGCGATTGCGGCCGCGCACTTTGGCCTCGGAGAGGGCGTCGTCGGCGCGCTGGAAGGTCGGCCACAGGAATGACGCGTTCTTTTCGGCCGCGGCGACGCCGATGCTAATGGTGCAGGAGACGAACTCGTCTTTGATCGTCAGTTTGATCTCGCTGACTTTGCGCCGCAAGCGTTCGGCCAACACCTCGGCGCCTTCGCAGCTCGTTTCCGGCAGCAAGATCGCGAATTGGTCTTCGTTTATACGGGCGAGCAGATCCGAAATGCGCGTGCCCTCAAAGAAGCTCGAAGTGAGCGCTTTTAGCACCGTCGCGCCGCTGTCCGGGCCGTGCGTGCTCGAAATCATGTTGAGTTGGTCGGCATCGATCATCAGCAGCGAGAGCGGCCGCTGGTAGCGGCGCGCTTTCTGGATTTCGATCGCGCCGCGGTCCTGAAAGCTGCGCGGGTTCAGCAAGCCCGTGAGCGGGTCGAGCGTTGCCTGCCGTGCGAGTTCGTTCGCCTCACGGGTTAAGCGGATGATGCGCCGCGCCATCGGCCGGAACACGGCCAGGGCGGCGCCGAGCAGAGCCACGAGGCTCAGCAGGCAGATCGCCGCGGCGACGACGCGCAGCATCGTCTCTTGCGCGTTGACCTCGTTGTGCCGAATGGCCAGCGCGCGGTCGAGGGCGTCGAGCAGCGGCGCCTGGGCAGCTGAAAAGAGCGGCGCGCTGTTGGCCGCGAATGCCGGATCCTGCGGCGCGAGGCTCGCGATGCGGCGGGCGCGGGTCACGAATTCGGTCGCGGCGGCGTCGAGCGGGGCACCGCCCTCGAAGTAGACGGCTTTGAGTTGCGGATCGCGGACGGCTGAGGGTAGCCCGGCTTTCGGATCGCCGGTGACCAGGCTCCAATGCGTCGTCTCGAACGCGCCGATGGTGGCCTGTAAATCGTGGCGGACGCCGATATTGCCGAGCGCATATTGCGCGGTCAAACTCGCGATGCGTTGCGAAAGCATGCGCTGCCGGTCGGTCAGCGTGATCGCCGTAGTCGCCGCGCGCTGCACCACGATCGCCCGTTCCAGCGTGAGATACGCCGCGAACGCCATCAGAGCGATGACCGCGATGGCCGCCGCGTGAGTGACGGTCACTTTGCGCCCGAAGCGCTCGGGCAAAACCGGTTGGCCGAATCCGGGATGTGGCTGCTGGATGCTGATCATCGCTGTCTCCGCTGGTTAGAGAACTACGAATGATATCGGCACAACCTGTTGCTGCGCGTGCCCGGCGCGCGCGGGGAAGACGGAATCTTTGCACGTGCGCGCCTGATCTGCATGGCGACGTCAGCGCAGGCGAAGACGGCGGCCAAACGATTGAGCGCGTCAGGAAGCCGAGCGGCGAAGTCACGCGCCTTCGTCGCGCAGTTCGTTCGCGAAGAGCGATGCCAAGACGGCGGTCATCGCGGGGTCCGCGGCCGCCAAACGCGCGCGCGTCGCTCGCGGCCACAGCGATTGCGGGTCATTGATTTCAACCCACGCGCGCATCGTTTCGGCGAAATACTCGTCCAACCCCGAGGCGGCGTACGGGGTGACGAACGCCGTCGCGCGCTCGAATGCACTACGGATCCGCGGGTCGACGCTGCTGAGGTAGATGCCGCCGCCCAGGGCGCAATCCAGCGCGTGCGCAAACTCGTGCGCGACCGTCATCGCGGAAAACGAACGCAAGTACATGGTTCGCTCTTCGACCACGAACAGCCCGGCCGGCGGGATCGGCCAGTCGTCCACGCCGGCTGCCAGCCGGCGCAAGGCTTTGGAGCAGTCCCGGTAGCCTTCGCCGCGCGCGAGCGCAACGATGCGGATCCCGGCATCACGCGCGACGCGCGCCGACCCGGCGCCGAAGCGTCGCAAGGTCGATTCGATCGCGAATCGGGCCGCCGGATCCTCGCCGGCAATCGGCAACACACACGCGTCGAGCATCGCCCCATGCTGCGCGCGCACGTTTGCCGCAAAGTTGCCGCGGCGTGAGCCTCGTGCTGCGCGGAGCCGCCGGCACGGTCCGCCGGCGGAACATTACCATGCTGCCCGGGGCAGCGCGCCTAGTGAACGATCTTTTTATTGAAGCGCAAGTAGCGCGACGCGTTGCTCAATGCGAGCAGGATCGACTCGATGGCGTTGCGGCCCAGCCGGGATGACGGCGCGAGCACGGCGCGATTGTCGATCGTGTAATCGACGGACGGAAGCTCGTTGTACGACGCGGTTTTCGCGGCCTTGAAGCGTTGACGCATCCAGCGATCCGCCGTCATGTTTCGCAGCTGCCGGCGCGACGGGAACACGAAGGTTTTCGGCTTCGCATACCGGACCGGCCGATGCGTGACGTCGATATGCTCCGGCGTGAGCAACGGCGAGTACTCGCGCCGCACGAATGCCTCGCGCTGCCGGGGAGCGATGTCCGGACGGTGAAACTCGTGAATCGTCGCGAACGCGAACGCGGCGTCGCGATCGGCAAGATCGCTGCGGGCCCCGGTGTCAGTATTGTTCATCATGCTCGTCATTGGGCGGCGTTGGTGAGTCGTGAGAACGCTACGGCGACTATTCGAACGGCACGGAATCCGCCCGGACGGCGATGCAGCGCAAACTGCTCCGAAGGCATACCTTCGGAGCAGTCTTTCTTGCCGCTGGCACCACGCGCATGCACGTGGAACGTAATTTGCGATGATATGTCGCCGCTTGCCGAGCGGACCAAGCGCTGAATTTCTGCTCCCGCCGATGTCACTTGCGGGACGCATGCCCGCGCGCGAAGCGGTGGAGGCTCAGAAACGCGATCGGATGGCGCGTGCCGCCGTCGAAAGCTAGTTCGGTCACGATCTCGCCGACGACCGAACAAAATTTGTAGCCGTGGCCCGAGAATCCACCCGCGAGGACGATGCGCGGATCGGCGGGATGGCGATCGATGATGAAATGCTCGTCGGGCGTGAGGGTATACATGCACGCCCTCCCGCCAGCGTAGGCGCCGGCGGCCTCCGGCATCCAGCCGGCCAGCAGATCCGCGACCGTCGCGATATCGGCCGCACGGATCGAGCGGTCGAGTTCGGCGGGAACCGTGGACTCACCGTACGCGTGCAGCGCCGCTTTGCCGCCGTCGCCGTAATCGGGAAAGCCGTAGAGCGGCGCCGGCCAGTCCGGCCGGTCAACGAAAAACGCCGGAAAGCGGCCCGCGCCGAACGCCGGCGTCGACGGCCAAAACCAGAGCTGCACGTTGCGCTGCACGCGCAGCGGCAGCAGCAGTTCGGCGGCGAGCGCGGCCAGCCACGGACCAGCGCAGACCGCCAGCCGCGCGGTTTGCAGCGTCTCGCCGTCCGCGAGCCGGACCCGGATCCCGTCCGGCAGGGGGTCGTAACCGGCGACCCGCGTCTCGAAGCGCAGGTCGGCGCCGTTGCGTTCCGCCAGCGACAGATGCGCGCCGATCGCGGCTTCGGGAAACACCACCCCGGCGTCGCGTTCGAGCACCGCGCGTTCCCCGGGTCGCGGCCGCGTCCCCGAAAAGCGACGAGCGATCTCAGGCCCATCGAGCTGCTCGAGCGCCAACCCGTACGCGCGGGCGGTCGACTCGACGTTCGCCAAGATCGTACTTTGAGCGTTGCCGACCATCAGCACGCCGATGAGGTCGAGCAGTGTCGCACCGGTTCGCGTTTCGAGATCGCGCCAGAGTTCGTAGGCGCGCAGCAGCAGCGGGACGTAGGCCGGATCCTCGAAGTACGCCTTGCGGATGATGCGCGAGCGCCCGCAAGAAGAACCCAACTCGTGACCACGCGCGAACTGCTCGATGCCCAGGACGCGCCGTCCGCGCAGGGCCGCACGCGCCAGGGCCGCGCTGCCCATGCCGCCCAAACCCAACACGACCAGATCGTGGGTCACGCCCATCAGCCGCGCGTCAATCAAATACCGATGAGCAAGACAATGGAACGGGGCTGCACCTCGTAGGCGAACTCCGCAACGGCTTCGCGCAGACCGTCCAGTATGTCGAGCGGGGAAGCTTGAAACGTGTCCACGATGCGGAACCACGATAGGGTCTTCTCCGCGACCGACGGAACCGCGAAACGCAACGGTTCCCAATAGGCGTTCAACATCAAGTGAAATACCGGGCCGGCTTGCTCGAACGCCGTCGCCGACAGAGACCGGGAGTCGTTGGACAGATCCGGGGCGCAAAGATTCACGCCATGCCACTCGATGTGGGCTCGATCGAGCACTTCGCGAAGCGACAAATGTTCTCCACGCGCGCTCGCTCCGAAACCCTTCCGAAGCTTGATCAATTCAGCGACATAGCGCCGAAGCCCGCCGTTTTCCGAGCTGAGCTCCCAGTTCAGCCAGCTTGTTTCGTTATTCTGGCAATACGCGTTATTATTTCCGTTTTGAGTTCGCCGGCATTCATCTCCCATCATGATCATCGGCGTGCCGATTGAGAGCAGGGTGAGGGCCAGCGCGTTGCGGATCTGCCGCTCGCGCAAAACGGTGATCTCCGGGTCGTCCGTGGCGCCCTCTGCGCCGCAATTCCAAGAGACGTTGTCGGACATTCCGTCGCGGTTGCCTTCACCGTTGCGCTCGTTGTGTTTTTGGTTGAACGACACAAGGTCGTTGAGCGTGAAACCGTCGTGGCAGGTCACAAAGTTGATGCTTTGCTCGGGCGGATAGGCTTTCTGGGCGTAGAGGTCCGGACTTCCCAAGAGGCGCTGTTGGAGCTTACGCACCGCCCCGGGATCGGATTTTATAAACGACCGGACATCGTCGCGGAAGCGGCCGTTCCACTCCTTCCAACGGTCTCCGGAGAACGAGCCGACTTGATACAACCCGCCCGCGTCCCATGCCTCCGCGATAAGCTTTGTTCCGGCTAACGTGGGATCGGAGTCGATATCCCACAGAACCGGCGCCTTGACCACCGGAGTGCCGGTTTCATCGCGGCTCAACACCGAGGCGAGATCGAAGCGGAATCCATCCACGTGCATCGCGGAAACCCAGTGCTTCAGGCTGTCGACGATCAGCCGCCGGACGACGGCTTCGTTCACGTTGAGCGTGTGTCCGGTTCCGGTAAAGTCCGCGTAGCGGCTGCGATCGCCGGAGAGCATGTAGTACGTCGGATTGTCCAGGCCCTTGAAGCAGAGTGTCGGGCCGTCCTCGCCGCCCTCCGCCGTGTGGTTGTAAACCACGTCTAAGATGATCTCGATCCCGGCCCGATGAAGCGCTTTGACCATGTCGCGAAATTCGTCGAGACAGGGCAGCGGAGCTTTGCTGCAACTGTAGCCAAGGTGCGGAGCGAAAAAGCTGACGGGGCTGTAGCCCCAATAATTTTCTCGATTCCCGGGCGCATCTTGCCAATCAAACTGGAACACGGGCATCAGCTCAACGGCGGTGATACCCAGTTCGAGCAGATACGGGATCTTTGCGACGACGCCTTCGTAGGTGCCGCGCTTATCGTCCGCGAGCCCGGAGCTGGGATGCCGGGTAAAGCCGCCGACGTGCATTTCGTAAATCACGGTTTCGCGAAAGGGAATTTCCAGCGGCTGATCGCCCTGCCAATCGTACCGCTCGAGATCCACGATGACGCTGCGCATGCACGACGTCTCATTGTCGCCGCGCCCGGCTGCCGCGGCACGGTCATAACGCCGAGCGGACACCGCCTTTCCGTACGGATCGAGCAAAACTTTATCGCGATCGAACCGCAGTCCCAATTCCGGGGCGTACGGGCCGGCGACCCGATAGGCGTAAAGCTGTCCTGGGCCGATGTCCGGCACGAAAACATGCCAGTAATGCCCGGTGCGATTCACTTCGGGGTCCAATTCGATTACGCGGCCGGCGCTAGCGGAGTCTTCGGTGTCAAACAGCAGCAACTGCACGCCGTGGGCGAGCGAGGAAAACACGCTGAAGTTCACGCCTGAACCGCTCGAGGTCGCTCCGAGTGGAAAAGCGCTGCCCGCACGAATCGTCCCAGGCGTCAATATTTCGCGTCTCCCGTTCATGCCGCCGTTTCCAGGCCGGCATCGCTGCGCCAGGTTCGTCTTGCCTTACGCGCCGCCCGTCAGCGCGGCCACACCCAGTCAGCGTACTCCGGCGCATCCTTGCCGTACGTTCGCGCGTAGTTGCGCGCCGTTAGCTGCAGGTTGCGGAAGCGCTCTTTGGCATGCGCGCCCTTGCGCTGCAATCCCGGCACGCGATTGATGACGTCGATGGCGATCGTGAAGCGGTCGATCTCGTTGTTGATCGCCAGTTCCAAAGGCGTGTTGATGTTGCCGCGTTCCTTGTAGCCGCGGACGTGGAGATTATCATGATTACGCCGCCGATATGCGAGCCGGTGGATCAGCCACGGATAGCCGTGGAAATTGAAGATCACCGGTTTATCCACGGTAAAGAGCGAGTCGAAGTCGGCGTCGGAAAGGCCGTGCGGGTGCTCCGTGGTGGGCTGCAGCTTGAACAGATCGACGACGTTGACGAACCGGATTTTGAGATCCGGAAACGCTTGCAGCAGCAAATCGACGCCGGCCAGCGCCTCCATCGTCGGCACGTCGCCGGCGCTGGCGATGACGACATCGGGCTCGACGCCATCATCGGTGCTCGCGAAGGGCCAGATCCCAAGCCCCTTCTCGCAGTGAATCGATGCCGCTTCGATGTCGAGATACTGCAGATGGTTCTGCTTGTCGCATACGATGACGTTGACGTAATCTTCGCTGCGCAGGCAATGGTCGGCGACCGACAGCAGGCAATTCACGTCGGGCGGCAGATAGACGCGCACGATCTCGGCGCTCTTGTTGACGACGAGGTCGAGGAAGCCCGGATCCTGATGCGTGAAGCCGTTATGATCCTGACGCCAGACCGTCGAGGTGATGAGCAGGTTGAGCGACGCGACCTGCTTGCGCCAGGAGAGGTTGTGCGCGATCTCCAGCCATTTGGCGTGTTGATTGAACATCGAGTCGATGACGTGAATGAACGATTCATAGCTGGCCAAAAAACCGTGGCGCCCGGAGAGCAGATAGCCCTCGAACATCCCTTCAAGGGTGTGCTCGGAAAGCATCTCGACGACCCGGCCGTCCGCGGCCAGTTCGGTTCCGTCGGCGTCTTCGGGCAATGAGTCTTCAAGCCACAATTTCTTGCTGACCGCATAGATCGCGTCGAGCTTATTCGAGGTGTTTTCATCGGGGCCGAAGACGCGAAAGTTCGTCATGTTGCGCTGCATGATGTCGCGCAGAAACTCGCCCAGCGGGCGCGTGTTCTCGTGCCGCACGCGGCCAGGCTCCGGGAGGGTAAGCGCGTAGTCGCGAAACGCCGGCATTTGCAGCGGCACTTTGAGCAGCCCGCCGTTGGCGACCGGATTGGCCGACATGCGCCGCTCACCGGCCGGCCCGAAATCGAGCACCTCCGCAATCGGCGTGCCGTTGCGGTCCCACAGCTCGTGCGGCTTGTAGCTGCGCAGCCATGTTTCGAGCACCGCCAAGTGCTCGGGGTTGGTGGCCGGATCGGTCATCGGAACTTGATGCGCGCGCCAGAACCCTTCGACGTGATGACCATCGATCAGCGCGGGCGCGGTCCAGCCTTTGGGCGCGCGCAGCACGATCATCGGCCAGCG
>PLAE01000204.1 GCA_003134035.1 Candidatus Velthaea versatilis | reverse complement strand
TATAAAGACTCGATGACCGCCGGTCCGGGAGCCGGGCGCGACGCCTGGGCGAAAGTCCGGTACGACCCGCGTTGCGCGCGCTTGGCGGCGTACAACGCTTGATCCGCGCGCGAGAGAAGGAGCTCGGCGAGCGCGGCGTCGCGCGGCGCGAACGCGCTCCCGATCGTAACGCTGATCATCAGTTCGGTCGGCAAACCCAACGCGACCGGACGCGCGACAGCGTCGATGATTCGTTGGCAGGTGTGCGCCGTCCCCTCGTCGTCTGCGTCCTGCAACAACATGATGAATTCGTCGCCGCCCGTGCGCGCGACGAGATCGGATTCGCGCACGGCTCGCCTGAGCCGCTGTCCCACCGCGATAAGAAGCTGATCGCCCACGGGATGCCCAAACGTATCATTCACCGCCTTGAAGCCGTCGAGGTCTAGGCACAACACGGCAAACGATCCGGCGCCGGTGCCGCTGGCTTGAACGGCGCAAAGCTGCTCGAGCCGGTCGAACAGGCTTTTGCGATTCGGCAAGCCCGTAAGCGCGTCGTGCGAGGCGAGGAACCAGTTCGCGCGCTCGGCTCGAATGAGGTTGACGCGGTCGGTATGATGCATGCGCGTCAGCGACGACACGCTTAACAACAGCATGGAAATGTCGATCGCCAGAATGAAGGACCACGGCGCCGGAGTGAGAGCCGCCCCGACCGCGTACGGCATGCCAACGAGAACGATTTGGAACGTTGCCAAGCGCGGAAACGCCGCCGAGAGCGTCGAGATGCCGGCGGCGACTCCCGCAATATTGATCGCCGCCACGACGACGAGCACAACGTCTCCGCTTATGACACATGCCCAGGCGCCGAAGCCAAGCAGCGTACACCACAACGTGGCCAGGACCGTGTAAAAATGGAACGGGGCGAATTCGCCGCGCATCAACCCCGTACGCGTGCGCTCGACGAGCGTGAGCCGCCCGACGAGGAGGAGGACTTCCAAGCCCAACCACGCGTAAGGCCAGCGGCTACCCGGGAGCCTTGCCGCGGCCATGAGCGCGAGCAGCATAACGCTGACCGAGCCCGCGACGATCGACGACCTTCGTGCCAGCAGCGCATTCATGAGGCTCACGCGGATCGCTTGGGAGAAATCTTCCCGATGACCGCATAGCCAACGCCAAGGCCCAAAGACGCCTGACCGATCCCCGGCGACTTCGACCGATTCGCTCTTCACATTCGTTCGGGCGACCGGCAGGCCCGCACCGCGGCGCCGCAAAGCAGTTCACAGCGCGAATGGATTATCATCATTCATAGGGATCGGTCACAACGACCGCCGAGTTAAGTTTCTTGCGGCAAGCGGGCGCGGCCCTCACTTCGGGGCGCGCAGTTGACGTTCCGTTCCGCTCGAAAACGTGGCGGAACGAGCCGGCCTACTGGAGGGTCAGGACGGCGATATCGTCGGACGCGGTCGCGCCCTCTAAGACCGCATCAGCGATGTGCCGTGCCGGCCGCGCGACGACGCGCGAGCCGAGATCGCGGATCGCCGCGACGAGCAGCTCTTCGCCGCGGCTGAGATCACGGTCGAATTCGATCAGACCGTCGGTATAAAGCACGAGCAGCGAGCCCGAATGTAAGCGACCCTCGATTCTTTCAAAGTGCGGAACCTCCATGACCCCCAACGGAACTCCGCCGTACGGATACACCGTGACGTCGCCGTTCTGCGCGAGGATCGGCGGCGGGTGCCCCGCCGACGCGTAGCAGAAGCATCCGCTATCGGAATCGAGGAACCCGACCAGCGCCGTTACCATCGGCTGACGCTGCAGCACCATGACGCGATTCACTTTCGCCAGGACATGGGTGGGATCGAGCGTGTCAAGGGCGGCGGCCAAGATCGCGTTCCGGACGCGATCCATCGCCAGCGCCGCGAGCAGACCATGACCTGCCACGTCGCCGATCGCGAATAAAACGCGGCCGTCCGGCAGCCTCGATACCGCGTAAAAGTCACCACCGACTTTGGCATCTTCTTCGGCGGGCGTATAGACGCCATCGATGGTGCGGTTGGGGATCACCGGCAAATCGGCCGGCGCGATCATCTCCGTGAGCCCCGTTGCGATGGTCTCTTGCCGCTTTGCGTAGAGCTTCTGCGCGTCGATATCGGTCGTTGTGCCGAACCACTTCGTCACTCGTCCGGCGGCGTCACGGTGTGGAACGGCCCGCACGAGGAACCAGCGATACGCCAAACTGTGTTTGGGACGCATTCGAAGTTCGACTTCGTACCCAACGCCCTGTTCGCTGGCCGTTCTCCAGAGCGATTGCCCGCGCACGACGTCATCGGGATGAACCGTCTCCCAGGGCGTGTGGAGAAATTCATGCATCGACACGTTCATGCAGTCGAGGAGTTTCTGCGTGCAATACTCGTTGCGGCCGCGCGCGTCTTTGGTCCAGACCATTTGCGGGATCATCTCGGCCAAGGTTCGGAAGAACGCTTCATCCGCGTGGCGCGCGACGTCGTCGCCGCCGGCCGGGGCCATCGCGAGATCGCGCGCGGGCTCGCTCACGCGCCTGCCAACCCGGTTTCGGGCAGGACCAGCCGGGACATTTTCATCTTATTTAGACGGCCTTTCCATGCGGCCCAGATTCCCCATCCGGCGCCAATTCACCGCCGCAGGTCGGCGCCCGCCGGCAAACGTCGCGCCGCAACCGCTTTCCGCGCGGCGCGGTCGAACGGCGCGCATGCTCCTGCTCGGCATCGAAACATCGTGCGACGACACCGCGACCGCGGTCGTGCGCGACGGCCGCACGGTCCTGGCCAACGTCTCGACCAATCAGGACGAGTTCCACGCCAAGTACGGCGGCATCGTGCCGGAAATCGCCAGCCGGCAGCATGTCGCGCTACTCTCGGCCGCCGTCGACGACGCGCTGGCGCGGGCCGCGCTGCGGCTCGATGACGTCGACGGCATCGCGGTGACGGCCGGACCAGGACTCATCGGGAGCCTGGTGGTCGGAGTCGCCGCCGCCAAGGCACTGGCCTTCGCGTCGGGCAAGCCGCTCTATGCGGTCAACCACCTGCACGGGCACATCTTCGCCGCCTTTCTCGATGCCGACGTCGAGCCGGCGTATCCGTTTCTCGCCCTGCTCGTGTCGGGCGGCCATTCGCAACTCGTCGACGTCCGCGCCCCGGCCGAGATGCAGGTGATCGGCAAAACGCGCGACGACGCGGCGGGCGAAGCGTTCGACAAGACGGCGCGGCTCTTGGGCTTGCCGTTTCCGGGCGGACCGGCGCTCGAGCGCCTCGCCGCCGGCGGCGACCCGCAGCGGGTGAAGTTTCCCCGCCACCGTCCCGACGCCGGTACGCTCGACATGTCGTTCTCCGGCATAAAAACCTCGGTGCGTTATTTCCTGGACGGCGACGGCGGCGCAACACCACCGGCCGACGTGGCGGCCTCATTCCAAGCGGCCGTCGTCGACGTGCTCGTCGACCGGGTGGAGCGCGCGTTGAGCGCGCGCCGCTATGCCGCGATCGTGCTCAGCGGGGGCGTCGCGGCCAACGACGCCCTGCAGAGCGCCTTTCGCGCGGCGGGCGAAAGGCAGGCGACGCGCGTGCTCATCCCGCAGCGCCGGTACTGCACCGATAACGCGGCGATGATCGCGGCCGCCGCCGACCGGCGCGGCGAACGCGCGCGCGCCGACGCCTTGACGCTGAGTGCCGATCCAAATCTGGCGTTCTGAGCGCCGGGCGCTAGGAGAATCCGAGCGTCGCGCGCGTACATGCCGACGATGCAGCAGGCAACGGTTGGGGTGGCGGGACTTGGTTCGATGGGCGGCGGCATGGCCGGAGCGCTCTTGCGCGCGGGCTTGCGCGTTCGCGGTGTCGATGCCAATCCGGCCCGCGCGGCCGACCTTGCCAAGAACGGACTGATCGCCACGGCCACACCGGCCCAAGCCGCCCGTGACGCGGACGCGCTGCTCATCAGCGTCGTCGACGCCGGCCAAACGCAGGCGGTCCTCTTCGGCGCCGGCGGGGCCGTCGAAACGCTGCGCGCGGGTGCGGTCGTCATCGCGACGAGCACCGTTCCGCCGCCGTTCGTCGAAGCGCTCGAAGGCCGGCTGCGGGAGCACGGCATCCTGCTCATCGATGCTCCGGTTTCCGGCGGCACGTCGAAAGCGGCGACGGGCGAACTCTCGATCATGGCCTCCGGCGATCCGGCGGCCTTCAGCGCGGCCGCGCCCGTGCTCGACGCCATCGCGGCCAAGGTGTATCGCCTCGGCGACCGCGCCGGCATCGGCTCGCGCATGAAGAGCGTCAACCAGTTGCTGGCCGGCGTGCACATCGCCGCGGGCTGCGAAGCGATCGCCTACGCGATTCGGCTGGGCGTCGAGCCGGCCGAAGCCTACGACGTGATCACCCACAGCGCCGGCAACTCGTGGATGTTCGAGAATCGCATCCCGCACGTGCTCGAAAACGACTACACGCCGCGCAGCGCGGTCAACATCTTCGTCAAGGATTTAGGCATCGTCCTCGATCAAGGCCGAGTCGACAAGTTCCCGCTGCCGCTCACGGCCGCAGCGCACCAACTCTTCCTCGCCGCCGCCGGGATGGGGATGGGCGGCGACGACGACGCGTCGATCGCGCGCGTGTTCGCGGCGCTTTCCGGAATCAAGCTGCCGCAGTGAGCGGCCCGATCCTCGGCGCGATCGCCGACGACTTCACCGGCGCCACCGATCTCGCCGATCAGCTCGTCACGGGCGGGATGCGCACCGTGCAGCTGATCGGTGCGGCTCAAACGGCGCTGCCGCCCGACGTCGATGCCGTCGTCATCGCGCTCAAAACCCGCACGATCGCGGCCGCCGACGCCGTCGCGCAATCGCTGACGGCACTCGAACTGCTCGAGCGGGCCGGCGTGCGCCAAGTGCTCTTCAAATATTGTTCGACGTTCGATTCGACCGCCGCGGGCAACATCGGTCCGGTGGGCGATGCCTTGGCCGAACGGCTGGGTCAAGCCGTGACGGTCTTTTGTCCGGCCTATCCGGCGAATAAGCGCAGCATCTACAACGGCTATTTGTTCGTCGGCGACATGCTGCTCTCCGAATCGGGCATGCGCGATCATCCGCTCACGCCGATGCGCGATGCGAATTTGGTTCGGGTGCTCGCCGCCCAAAGCCGGCGTCCGGTCGCGAACGTCGGTCTGGGCATTGTCCGCCGCGGCGCTGCGGCAATCGCCGCAGCGTTCGCGCAATTCGCCCAAGACGGGCCGTCGCACCTGATCGTCGACGTCACCGAAGATGCCGATCTGCGCGCACTCGGCGAAGCGCTCGACGGCGTCAAACTCTTGAGCGGCGGCGCGGGCATTGCCATTGGGCTGCCGGCCGTGTATCGCCGCCACGGCTGGCTCGGCGCATCGACCGATGCCGTCGCCGAACCGGTCCGGGCGGGACGCGCGGCGGTCATCGCGGGCTCCGCATCGCAAGCCACGCGCGCGCAGGTGGCCGCGTTCCGCGCCGGCGGCGCGCCGGTATTCGAGATCGGCGAAGAACAGATCGCCCAACCCGATGTCGCTGTCAGCAGCGCCTTGACGTGGGCCGCGGGGCACCGTGAAACGGCTGTGCTAATAAGCGCGACCGCCGAACCCGACGTCGTCCGGCGCAATCAAGAGCGCTTCGGCGTCGCAGAGTCGGGCGAACGCGTGGAACGAATCCTCGCCGGCGTCGCGGCGGGCCTGGTCGCCGCCGGCGTGCGACGGCTCGTGGTCGCCGGCGGCGAAACGTCGGGCGCGGTCGTCGGCGCGCTCGGCGCCACCAGCCTGCGCATCGGTCCGCGCATCGAGGTCGGCGTGCCCTGGACGATTGCCCAGACCGCCGAACCGATCGGGCTGGCGCTCAAGAGCGGAAATTTCGGCGGGCCCGACTTTTTCGCGAACGCGCTTGGGATGACGGGAGGACCGTAAATTCAGCCAAGCCGTTCAGCGCGCCGCGACGCCTTCGACAACTTCTTTCGAGCAGCGTCATCCCGAACAGAAGTTTGATCCGCACCCCGGATACCTTCAAGCAAGACATTTCGGGAATCGTGCGAGAATCGCGCATAACGTTCCGCCACAGGAGTTTCGCACCATGACCGACGTGATCGAACAGCAGCCCGGACTGCTTACCAAAGGCTATGCAGCGGCGAGCACCGGCGCACCGCTTACGCCGTTTACTTTTACGCGCCGCGAGCCGCGCGCCGACGACGTCGTTATCGATATCAAGTATTGCGGCATTTGCCATTCCGACATCCATCAAGTCCGCGACGAGTGGGGCGGTTCGGTGTTTCCGATGGTTCCCGGTCACGAAATCGCCGGGATCGTCTCGCGCGTCGGCGCGGCGGTCACCAAGTTCAAGACCGGGGATCATGTCGGCGTCGGCTGCTTCGTCGACTCGGGTCGCTCGGACGGCTCCGCTACCGCTGCGATCGAGCAGTATCAGCCCGGTGTCGCCTTCACCTATAATTCGACCGAAAAAGACGGCACGCCCACGCTGGGCGGATATTCCGACAAGATCGTCGTCAAAGAAGATTACGTGCTGCGGATTCCCGAGAATCTGCCGCTCGACGCAGCCGCACCGCTGTTGTGCGCGGGGATCACGCTGTACTCGCCGCTCAAGCACTGGGGCGCCGGCCCCGGCAAGAACGTCGCAATCATTGGACTCGGCGGCCTAGGTCACATGGGCGTCAAGTACGCCCACGCGCTGGGCGCGCACGTCACCGTGCTGAGCCAGTCGCTCTCCAAACAAGCCGACGGCAAACGGTTGGGTGCCGATGCCTACTTCGCGACGTCGGACAAAGCAACGTTCACGAAGCTGGCGAACACCTTCGATCTCATCATCAACACGGTTTCCGCACCGCTCGATTGGAGCGCGTACCTCGGCTTGCTCAAAATCGACGGCACGATGGTGGTGGTGGGCATCCCCGACGCGCCGATCCCGCTGGGTGCATTTCCGCTCGTGCGGGGACGACGCAGCCTCGCCGGCTCCATGATCGGCAGCATCGCGGAAACGCAAGAGATGTTAGATTTCTCCGGCGCGCACAACATCGTCAGCGACATCGAAACGATCGATTTTTCGTACGTCAATAAAGCCTTCGACCGGGTCGTCGCAAGCGACGTGCGATACCGTTTCGTGATCGACATCGCGTCGCTGCGCGACGACGCTGCGCCCCGCCCGTAACGCGGGACTCCTCGCGGCGAGTCCGGCGCGGCGTGGTTTGCGGGGCGGGATGGGAATCCGACGCCAACGCGCGTAACGACACAGCGATGACGTTGCCGGACTCAACGACGCCATGAGCGACGGCCGGCTGCGCCGCGCGATCTGCCGCGCGGGCAAACTGCTGGTGCGGCGCGGACTCGTTCACGGCACCACCGGGAACATCAGCGTGCGCACCGCGTGGGGCTATCTGCTGACGCCGACGGGCTCCGCACTCGACCGGCTCGACCCGCACGAGCTATCCGAATTGTCGCCCGGCGGCGAGCACATCGGCGGCGCTCCGCCGACCAAGGAGTTCCGGCTGCATCGCGCGATGTACGAGGTGCGCCCGGCGGCCAACGCGATCGTGCACACGCACTCGACGCACACCGTCGCCGTCTCGCTGCTCGGCGACGTCGACGTCAACGACATGCTGCCGCCGCTGACACCATACTACATCATGCGCGTCGGACGCTGCGCCGTTTCACCGTATCGCATCCCCGGCGACGCGGTGCTCGCCGACGACGTCGCGCAGCGTGCTTCGACCTACCACGTCATCATGCTCGCGCATCACGGACCGGTTGTCGCCGGACCCTCGCTCGACGACGCGCTCACGACGCTTGAAGAACTCGAAGAAACGGCCCGCGTGTATCTGCTCGTGCGCGGCAAAGGCTACGCCACACTCGACGCCTCAGCCGTCGAAACGCTGCGCGCGCGCTTCCCGGCCCCGGCACCTTAGCACTCCGGCCCCGCGCCGCGCTCGAAACACCAGCGCCGAATGGCGGCGGCCACGGCGGCGTGTTCGATCGGGCGCAGCGTCGCGGCTAATTCGAGCAGCGACGGCACGGCATCCAAACGCAGCGGCGTGCGCACGACGATCGCTCCGCGGTCGGTTTGGGCGGTCACGCGATGGACGCTCGCCCCCGACCACACGGCGCGCGCCGCGAGCGTCTGCTGCATGGCGCGCGCGCCGCGAAACGCGGGCAGGCTGCTGCCGTCGGGCAGCACGACGTCGTCCGCGCGCGGGTCGAACGGTAAGAACGCCGGATGGACGTTGAGGATCTCACCGAACCGTTCGATGAACGCCGGCGGCAGCAAATGCATCCAACCCAGCAGCAACACGAGTTCGGGTCGCGATGCTTCGACCGCGGCGATCACGCGCGCGTCGTAGGCGGCCCGCGTTTCGCCGGCGCGGTCCCAGACGACGGTCCGCACTAGGACGCCCGCGCGCTCCGCGCGCCCGATCACCTCCGCGCTCGCGGAGTTCGCGATCACCGCGCCCAGCTCGAGCGGCAGCGTACCCGCGGCGACCCGATCGAACACATTCTGGGCGTTGGTTCCGCCGCCCGACGCCAGGATCACCGCGCGATACCGGCGCGGCGAGTCGTAGCTGTAGCGGTCGGCCACGCAAGCGCCGGCGCGCGCCTCATACATCGCGATCAAACGGTCGTAACCCACGGCCGGGATGAGCGCGCGCGCATAGCCTTTGCGGCGCAGCGAACACAGGGCTAGGTCCAGCAAGGCCGCGCCCAGCCCGGATTTGCGATGTTCGGGCGCCACCCCGTACGGACCGAACAGTCCGAGGTCGGCTTGCTGGGCGTATCCGCGCAGCCACGGAAAGCGCAAGCCGCGCGCATCGAACGCCGCGAACCCGGCGATCTCGCCGCGCGCGTCGAGCGCGTACCAGGCTTCGCCCGCGCGGGTCTCGGCCGACCACCAACTGGGCGCGAAGCGCCAGTCGATCCAGGCCGCGAGCCGCTCGTCGGCGCCCGGCGCGTGCACGAGGCGAAAGCCGCGCGCCTCGGCGGCTTCCAACGCGCGAACGCTATCGGCTTCGCCGAACCGGCCGGCGGCGAAATCGACGATCAGATTGACGGCCAAAGGCCGTCAGGTTCGCGCGGGGTGGACGACGACGGGCCCGTCCTCGGGTCCGCGACGTTCGATCCAGCCGACCACTTTCGCGCCGGGCGCCGCGCCGACGGCTTTTTCGGCCTGGGCGAGCGGCACGATCAGCGTGTAGCCGATGCCCATGTTGAGCGTTCGGTAGCGCTCGGCCGGCGAAAGATTCCCGCGCTTCACCAGTTCGAGCATGATCGGCGGCACGCGCCAGCGCTGTTGTTCGAAGATCGCTTTGCACCCGTCGGGCAGCGTGCGCGGCACGTTGTCGAGCAGGCCGCCGCCGGTAATGTGAGCCATCGCTTTCACCTCGGCGACGGCCTGGATCGCGCGGACCGAAGAATAGTACGAGGGATGCGGCGCGAGCAGCGCGTCGGCGTAGGTCGCGCCGTCGAACGCTGCGAGCATCTCGGCCGGCGCGATGAGCGCGCGCGCGAGCGTGTAGCCGTTGGTATGCAGCCCGATCGACGGCAGGCCGACGATCGCGTCGCCGGGCGTCACGCGTTCGCGATCGGGAACTGCGGCGACGTCGACGATCCCGACGATCGTGCCGGCCAAATCGAAGTGACCGGGTTGATACAAGCCGGGCATCTCGGCGGTCTCGCCGCCCAAGAGCGCCATCCCGTGATCTTTGCAGGCGCGATAGCAGCCCGCGACGATGCGCGCCGCGACGCTCGGATCGAGTTTTCCGACGGCGAGGTAATCGAGAAAAAACAGCGGCGTCGCGCTCACGACGAGGATGTCGTTGACGCAGTGATTGACCAGATCGGCGCCCACGCCGTCGTAGCGTTCGAGCGCCGCGGCGATCAGGATCTTTGTGCCGACGCCGTCGGTCGAACCGACGAGCGCGCGTGACTCGTCGCCGGGAAGTCGAAACAGGCCGCTGAAGCCGCCGAGGCTACCGAGTTGATTCGGGTGCGTCCACTCGGCGGTGATATGCTGATAGCGTTGGACCGCTTCGTTGCCGGCATCGATGTTGACGCCGGAGCGAGCATACGCGTCACTCATGACAGGGCCGGCGGCCCAGCCTGCACAATTTCCTTGCAATTGGTCTGAAGACTGTTCATCTGGTCGATCGACCGTTCAAGCTACCGAAAGGGACCTCATGCAAGTTCGCATCGCCTCGGATGGTGCAACGCAAATACAAACCGGCGCGCTGGTCGTGGCGGTTTTCAGCGATGCCAAACTCGATGGCGCCGCCGCCGAAGCGGATGCCGCGCTGGGCGGCGCGATCGCGGACGTTCTGTCCAGCGGCGAGATCTCGGGCAAGGCCAACGAGATCGCGCTCCTGCACGCCAAGGATCAGCCCTACCGCCGAGTGTTGGCCGTCGGCTTAGGCGACCGGGCCAAGTTCACGCCGGCAGCCCTGGCGAAACTCGCGGGCACCGCCGTGCGCTACCTCGGCAAGCGCAACGCGAAGTCGATCGCCTTTGCCTTGCCGCTCGAAGCCGCCGCCGACGCGCTGCACAGCGCGTCGTTCATCGTCGAAGGCGCGCTGTCCGGAACCATCGACACCACGACCTACCGCAGTGAACCCGACAAACCGATCCTCGTCGACGAGATCATCCTGCTCGCCGGTTCGCTCGATCCCGCCGCGCTGGGCCGCGGTGTCGAGCGCGGCGAGATCTTGGGCGCCGCGATCAACATGGCGCGCTTGATGGCGCTGACGCCGGCCAACGACATGACGCCGACGATCCTCGCGGCGCGCGCGGAAGACATCGCGAAGAAGTTCGGCCTCGCATATCACGCGCTCGACGAGGCCGCGATGCGCGACAAGGGCATGGGTTCGATTCTCGGCGTCTCGCGCGGCAGCGATGAAGAGGCGCG